>CAXTBW010000089.1:0-11985 GCA_964242925.1 uncultured Acetobacteraceae bacterium | reverse complement strand
GCCAGATGTCCACGTCCGCGACCGTCACCAGCTCGCTCCGTCCAGCCGCTTGAGCAAGGCGATGACGGCCTCGGCGAGTTGCCGCCCGCCACCGACCTGTACTGAGCCGAAACGGTTACCCCTCCAGCGCGCGCGGCCCGCTCAGAACGATGGCGGCATCAAGGGCAGGTCGGAGGCGAGTGCGCCGAACGCCGCCTACCGGACGAGCAGTGCGTGGAACGCCGGAGTCAGGCCGTGCAACGCCAAGATGGCCTCCGCTTCTCAAAGTTAGTCTGGCTCTGGAACGTAGGAGGCCGCCGGGGCGCGTTCGTCGGCGCTTGCCAGCCTCGGCCAATCAAGGCCTGCCCAACTGGCCACGACTGGCAGAAGCGTCGTGATGTCCGATGCGCCATGACCCAGGCCAGCGGAGAACCGCCAGAGCCGGGCAGCCTGCTCCAGGGTCCACATGGGAACCCCAAGCGCCTGTGCCTCCGCCACGCCCAGTGCGACGTCCTTTGCGACAATGCTGGTGGCCGCACCGAAGTCGAAAGAGCCGGGCAGGACACTGCGCGGGATGATGTCCGTCGTCACTCGGCTGCAGCCAGTGCTGGCGTTCAGGACATCCGTCATCGTTCCAGCATCCAACCCAGCCTTGGCGCCCATCACCAGCGCCTCGAACGTTCCAGCCATGTTGCACGCGAGCACGAGATTGTTGACCAGCTTCATCGTCTGACCGCCGCCGACCTCGTCACCCATCCGAAAGATCCGGCCGCCGATCCGTTGCAGAAACGGCATCGCCGTCGCCGACGCATCGGCTGCGCCAGCAACCATGATGGCCAGGGTTCCCTCCCGGGCTCCTGCCGGGCCACCGCTGACCGGCGCGTCCAACATGCCGATGCCCTGTGGTCGCAAGCCGTCCGCGATCCGCAGCACCGTCCGTCGCCCCACGGTGGACATCTCGACGTAGACCCGGACAGCCCGCCCGGAGGAGATGCCGTCTGCGCCAAGCGCAACCTGCTCGCTGATTGCGGCCGAGGGCAGGCAGGCAAAGACGAGGGAAGCGCTATTGGCGACCGAGGCGGGCGATGTATGCCCGACCGCTCCCTGGTCTGTCAGCTTTCGTAGAGCGTCAGTATTTGGATCGTACGCGTGCAAGCGGATGCCGGGCGTTATAAGACGCTCCGCCATTGGACGCCCCATATTACCCAGCCCAATAAATCCGACCTCAGTCTGGCTGACGGCGCTCACAACTTGCAGTCCGCCGTTATTAGACGTCGGCGGGCGCATCTGAGTAGCTCGCAGGTGGCGGCCCGATTTGGAGCATGGGACTCATGCATGTGGTTTCTCTCCCTGTTATGATTGCGGTCAGCCTACATCACCGGCGCTTGTTCCGAAATCATCACCGGCCGGCCGTTACAGAGGACAACCCGCGTCGGACAGACCGACTTGGGGGAGCGATGCTTGTCTTAGACAAGGAAGGCGCTCAGCGCGACGCAGTCGCTGAGACCTGGCGACCGGCGCATGTCATTGCGCGAGAAGTGGTCTGGGCTTGGGCGAGGCATGATGCACGGCGATACGCCAGGCATCACCGGTTCGCACAAAGACCTGGGTCATGCGGAACGCCAGTTCGATATCGCCAGCTGCACCTCGATTGACGAACACCACCTGACCCGATGCGGCGAAGCAGTCGGGGCCGAGCCGTTCAACATGCGGGGCCGCATATCGAGCCTCGGCAAGGGAGTTCGGCAGCGTCTCGAAGTAGGCTTGCACACCGGCACGCTCGGTGTGCAGCTCAGGCGTTGATCCGAAGAACATCGGCCTCGGCACATAGAGCGCGGCAAGTCTGGACCACTCCTTGCCCGCGAAGGCCTCGGCCCATGCGGCATGCACGCCTTGCGCAATCGCCTGCAGGTCGTTCGCCATCCGTCCACCTCCGTCTTAGACAGAAGTTGGAGTAACTAACGTCGCGACCCGGCACAAGCCGAGCTCAACGAACAAGGGAGGTCGTCGACACGATCGCACAAATCAGCGCCAACGTTGGCGCCAACCAACTTTGGGAGCCGATCCAACTTGTCCGACTCTGGCTGCATAAACGCGGCAAACGTAGTCTCTCTTCGAGACGGTGAAGACCATTCCGGCGAAAGCTGCCTATCGGTCGTTGAGCGAGGGTGGCTGCGCGGCAGCAAAGTAGAGCAACGCGAGGAGTCGAATGACATGGGGCGGCTTACGGGCAAGGTGGCGCTGATCACCGGGGCAGGGGCGGACATCCGCCGGGCGACCGCTCTGCTGCTGTCGCGGAAGAAGCCAGGACCGTGCTGGCGGAACTGGACCAGGCATCGAAGTTGCTCCATCCTGAGTTCCACTTTGGGTACGTGGAGCTGAGTATTTCTCTTACGGGCAGATGTCGAGCCGGTTGCCGCGAGGTTCGATGCAGAGGCAATCGTCATGACGGTGACGAGTGTCAGGGGCGGAATAAGGCTCTGGGAACCCGTTCACTATGTCAACGCAGGCCATCCCGAGCGGGCGGCCACCAATGCGGAGTTCGATGACCTCCAACGGACCTGGCTCCGGAGCCTGCGTGTCGAGGACGGTCGTTGCAACCTCGCTGGCATCGAAGGCGACCTGATGTGGCGCCTGCGGCGCGAAGCGCCCGCAGAGTCATGGACTCGCTTCGTGCTCAATGACCAGACAACCTCAATGCGGACGGCTGCGCCGCGACCCACTTCGGTTGTTTTGGTCGCCTGCTTGCTCTGACCCTGCCTGGCGCACGCCCAGCGCTGGGCGCCCGTCTGTAGGGCAGTCCTGGGCTATACGCGACAGGACGACCTAATCCGGACCGGGCGACGCGCAGTGGAACGAAGTGACCGTCCGGCGCGAGGTGACCGCCTTCGACGGGACGGCATGGACGGCGCGCAACACGTTCTGAAGGCGCAGTCGTCCGATCCGGCCCAGTTGCCTGGGCAGCCGCCCATTCGCGAGCCGGTCAAGTACTGCTACTTCCTCGCCGCCGGGTCCGTCACCTACGGCCAGGCAGGCGTCGACTTCGATGGGCAGGATCACGAACAACGCCTGTCGGCAGCCCGGCAACTCAGGATGGACGCTCAGTGCAGGTTTCGAAGCTGCTCTTCGAGGCGCCGCTGCGTCGTCTCGCACCGTGGCCGCCCCCGGTAGAACGTCGTAGATGAAGCACGCTGCTGTTACCCGGCGCTCCGACCTGCACTACAACAGGCTTGCCGTCTGAATCAAACTCCGACACTTGGATAGTGTCCTCGAGCCCTCGGAGGTGGTCTGCTTTCACGAGGTCGGCAGGAGAGCTTGGGTTGCGTGCCCGGGTGCACTCGCCACTCCGTGTGAGCACAAACCAGTTCTGCAACAGCTCGATTTCGTAACACGCTGTCGCCGCGTCCACGGCCGTCTTCCGCGCGGACTCGGCTTCCGCGCGGTCGTAGCCGAGCGCTGCGCTCCCTCGGGGTGATGTAGCCCAGCGTCGCCAAGTGGAGCGCCAGGGTTTGGGGGAAATGGCGTGCGCAGCTGCCGGTTTTCTGGACAGACCCGACCGCTGCCGAAGGAACTCTTGACTAAGACATTCTCGTCAATTGCGCACGACAAGAGTCCGCTAATGGAAGCGCGGTCGTATGACTGGAGCATGGCCTGTCAGGCATCGGCCAGCTGCCTGACGAGCGCCTTCTGGGACACCCACCCGGCAAGATATCCATTGCGCTCCCGCAAGCCGCCGCGGTCACAAGTTTCCTCGCGGCGTCCGCTCGACTCCGCTGCTGACGACGGCCTGTCTGGCATCACGTTCGGCAGGTCAGAACAGGTTGCCGAAATGGTTGGAAACGCTGTCCACCGGCGTAGGCAAGGACAAAAGCGACCCCGCCTATATCTTGCGAGAGCGCTTGATGGCAGGCGCGGATGCGGCGATTGGCACCCGCGAGAGCCTTGTGGAACGCTTGGCGGTGATGATTGTCTCCTGGAACGCCTATGCGGCAGGAGGTGGCATGACGGCCAAAAATCTTCGCTGGACCGCGGCGGGCAAAGCCGCCACGCTGTTCCTACAGGTTGAGACCGCTCGCCTAATCTAGGGACACTGGTCGGTGCTGACCTCTCTTACAAACAAGCTTCTCGCCACGCTGACCGATGCGCGACTTATCCGCATCGCGTCTGATCCTGCAGGCCTTGCAGCTCTCGATCCGGAGCGCGTCACTATACGCTTGCAGGGTCGGCGGTAGACAGGCCCCTCGACTACGCGAGCAAATCTCCAATCTACAACGTCTTGGCCCGGCGCGTCTCGCGCGCACGTTCCAAGGATGCCGCCTTGCGGCGCTCGTCCCGCAACACCTCGATTGTCGGCTGCCACCAGCCGCGCGCCAAGTCGGCCGGGTAAGGCGGCGTCCGTGCGGGCCAGGTTCGAACCAGTTCGGCGTGGCTCGGCTTACGCCAATCCGCCCAGATCAGCGCGGCCGCGCCGACATTGACGCCGGGGTAAAAACGGACGGCAAGGGTGGGTTCGACCAACTCGCCGGTGACCGCCTCAAATATCACTGGACCCGCATGTGTCATCAGCACGCGGCCGAGCGGCGGCAATTGGTCCTCCGGCACGGGATGCCGGTGTTGGCTGCGTTCGGCGGCCTCGGCCCGCCTGTCCCCTCGCTCGGGAGAGGCTTTGAGGGCCTCCTTGCGCCTGCGCCGCGCCTCGGGCTCGGCTTGACGGGCGGCTTCCTCAATAGCGGGCCAGCGGCGACGCATCTCCTCGGACGAGCGAAACGGCACGCGCCACGCCTTCGAGGCCGGGTCCCACCAAGCCCAGGGCACCATCCGCAGTTCGGCGACAATGCTGCGGGAGTATGGCGTTCTAACCACCAAGTCGTCTGCAACTTCCAGGTAGATGCTGGTGATCGGTTCGAAGGCGAAAGCGTCGCGACCGCGCTGGTCAGCGTAGGCAAGCACGCCTGACCACTCGCGTCCAGCCCAGGTCGTCAAACGCCGTTCCGCTCGCATACCCGGCACAAACCAAGCGCCCAGGTCGTCGCGCCACCGGGCGCGGGGAAACGCCTTTCGGAAGCGCTCCACGGTCACGCGGTCATACGGGAAGGCTGCCGTTGCGCCGGGCGCCTCGTCGGCGGCGCTTTGCTGCGTCGCGCTGAACTCCACCGCCGCGTCGTTCACCGACTTTGTCCCTCCGTGGCGAGGCAGCTTGTCCCACAAGGCCAGTTCGCGATGTTTGCTCAGGCCCAGTCCTCGCTTGGACGCATCTGGATAGCGCGACGCGAAGACCGGTTCTGAGTCAGTGCAGTCGGCATCAGAGGCCTAGTCGCATCTGGACCGGCGACGCGAAGCCCTTGCCGCGGCGGGCCCGTTCCGACCTCGCGCTGAACAGCACATCCTGGTTCTGCCCTAGTTCTCCGCTCAGCACCCGCTCGAGTTGCGCCTCGTCCAGCTCGTCCCAGCGTCGGCCGCGCAGCGCCCCACTCGGCACACGGGCTAGCAAGGCTGGTTGCGCCGACCATGCCAGCAACTGCTCCACGCTCGCCAGGGCCAGCATGTCGCGCAAGTGGTGCGCCGTCACGTAGGCGTCCGGTCCGGCCCGATGCGCGGGCAGACCGGTGGCGCGGTCCAGCCCGGCCGGGCGACGCCAATAGCGCAGGCCCTGGTTGGAATGGGTCGGCGCATCCGGCCACAGCCTTAGGGAGCATTTCCAAGTGCAGATCCAGCGCGCCCGACCGCTCAGCTGTGGCAGGCACCACCTTTTCTCGAACGCAGCCCGGTGGGCTGCCAATGCCAGCAATCCCTCGCCCCGAAGGATTTCAGGGGCTAGCTCGGTCCACGCTGGCGCGCTCGCCACGTCCTCGTCCACGATGTGGTGAACGGCGGAGGTGACCGGCGATATGGGGCAGCCCGGCTGCACGAGCCGCGACCCCGGGTCGCCGCGCAACGCCCAGCGCCCATCGACGTCAGGCGCCAGGTCCTGCCAGCCCACCTCGACCACGCCGCCATTGGCGAAACTGTCCCCCGTCGTCTCCAGGTCAATGACGCGTAGACGCTCCGAGCGGGCTCCGGACTGATCGGCCATGTCTCCACATATAGGCGATACGGCAACCGTGGCAGTCGGCGAAAAAGCCTAATGGGTAGAGGGAGCCTGTTCCAGGCCGTCTGACATCAATCGTGCTTCAGGCGGCAAACGCCACGATAGCTGCAGAGTCCAAAGACAACAGAACGTCGTTGCCGATTTCGGCAAGGGCAGCGCGCCTCGGACAGTCAAGGCATGTCCAGCTGCTTCGATCACCCATTCGGTCGTCTCCCCCAGGAATGTCGAGGCTTTCACGACACCCTGCACGATCAAACCGCCATTGCTGTCGTCCGCCAGGCGCAAGTGCTCTGGCCGGATGGTGATTGAGACGGAAGCGCCAACGGCGGCCTTCGTCTGCATCAGGGCAGGCAAGGGACCGAACGGGGTCATGACGAGACCATGTTCAAATGCCAGTCTGGACCTCTGACGGCAAGCGCCGTCGAAGCGCCGTTCAGGTCAGCGCGCTGTTTGGCAGTCTCGCATCCTTTTGCCTGTCTCAGTAGATCAGTGTTCCGCGGCGGTGCTACGACGATGGGTTCAGCCCGCATCAGCGACGGCCGAATTGCAGTTCCAGCGATTCGGCCGTGGCTGATCGCCAGGTGCGGCCAAGGTAACGTTTCGTTAAGCGCCAGATCCGATACTGACCGGAACCCGAAGTGGATTCCATGATGTCCGCATTTAGAAAGACGACCAACACCCACAACAACGGTGTCGGTGGGAAAATTGTCGACGCGCTGACAAACGCCTGGCTTGTCGTTGGCACGTGCGTGCTGATCGTGTTGGGGTTGCAGATGCTCGGCTGAGTTCGGCCGCCGGTTGCGATCCTTGGCCGCCTCCGCGTGCGGCAGCCGTGGTGGGCGGGGCATCGGATCGTGCGGGACATAAGGCAACTCAAAAGAGCGCACATGCGCCGTTCCAGGCCCTTGCTTGGACTCCGGCTGGCGATCAGGTGTCGCGATCATAGTCACCGAGCCGGACCACCTTGCCAGCCGCCGACGCCAGCCCCTCTGTGACCTCGTTGAGGTCGTCGGCGCGCTCGCTCTGCGCCACCTGCGCTGGTTGCACGTCCAGGGACACGAGGTCCCATCGGCAAGGATTGTCGTGGCGCACGCCGAACCGCGTGGCCAAGTCGGCGCGAGTCGACCGCCACGGCAGGCCCACGGCATCGAGCCAAGCGATCACGAGATTGCCGCCCTGGCCGGCGCCGGTGGGCGGCATCGGCGGAAGCGAAGGCGACCGGACAAGACCCTTCCAAAGTGTGCGAAGACTCACGCTGCGCCGGCTCCAGGATAGTCGGCAAAAGTCATGCGCATCCCCGGCTCCCTCAGCACGTGCATTGCCGGCGATGGCGGGGCCGGAGTTCAGCCTGGCGACGGGCGCCCTGTCCAGCACAGCGGCAGCGCGGTTGCAACGATTGCGGCGCCAGCGGAGCTTGTGTCTGGAGCGGCGCGGTGTTTTGGCGCAAGACACCGAACCACCAAGCGCGGTGCGGCGGCGCCGAGCGACGACGGACCCGGCAGGTGAGCTGCCCGGATCATGAAGGGCGTAGAACGATGAGGCTCGACGACAGGAACCGCCCGCTGCAACTGGGCGCAGGCGCCTCCGGTATGACGTTAGGACCGCGACCCGCGCGGGGTGCCGGCACTGCCCCGACGCGCGTGCGGTTCTGGATCCTTGCCCTCATCATGGTGCTCTCGACAGTCGCCTACGCCGACCGCTCGATCCTCTCGATCTCGGGGTCCGGCATCAAGCAGGAGTTCGGGCTCTCGGCGATCCAGCTGGGCTATATCCTGTCGGCGTTCAGCTGGGCCTACGTGCTCGGCCAAGTCCCCGGCGGCCTGCTGCTGGACCGGATCGGGACCAAAAGGGTCTACGGCGTGACGCTGGTGCTATGGTCGCTCGCCACCTTCCTGATCGGCTTCGTCGGCGAGCTCAGCGCGAGCGTCACCACCGCGGTCGTGCTGTTCTTCACGCTTCGGTTCGCTCTCGGCTTCATCGAGGCGCCGAGCTTCCCGGCCAACGCGCGCATCGCGGTGATGTGGTTCCCGAGATCGGAACGCGGCTTCGCGACCTCGCTATTCGCGTCGGCCTCCTACTTCGCCGTGTTCGTTTTCTCCCCCTTGGCGGGCTGGCTCGTCTCGTCATTCGGCTGGCCCTGGCCGTTCTTCGTGCTGGGCGCCATCGGCTTCGCGGCGGCGATCGCCTGGCGAGTGTTCATGCAGGCGCCTCGGCAACACCCGACGATAAACCAAGCCGAACTCGACTACATCGTAAATGGCGGCGGCCTGGTCGACATCGACGACTTCGCCTCCGCCCCAGCCATAACGCCGGCGCCGGCGGGCAATATCGGGCCGACCGTCAAGCGTCTGCTGACGAACCGGATGTTATGGTGCGCCTATATCGGCCAGTACTGCACGATCGCGCTGAGTTACTTCTTCATCACTTGGTTCCCGATTTACCTGGTGCAGGATCGCGGCATGAACGTGCTCAATGCAGGGTTCGCCACCATCGCCCCGTCGCTGTTCGGCTTCCTGGGCGGCATCTTCGGAGGCGTGGTCTCGGACTACCTCATCGGGATCGGTTGGTCCGTGTCGTGGGCGCGCAAGACCCCGTTCATCGTGGGCATGCTCGCGGGTTCGACGCTGGTGCTCGCCTCGCAACTCGACAGCAACGCGTGGATCATCGCGCTCATGTCGTTCGCTTTCTTCGGCAAGGGCGCCGCGGCCGGGGCAGGGACGTGGGCGGTGGTGAGCGACACCGCGCCACGTGAGGCGGTCGGCCTTGCGGGCGCGATCTTCAACGGCGTCGGCAACATCGCCGGCATCGTTACGCCCATCGTATTCGGCTACATCGTCGCCGGGACGAACAGCTACGGCATCGGCCTGTACTTCGTCGGCGCCCACTGCATCCTCGCCGCGCTGCTGTACCTGCTGGTGATGGGCAGGATCGAACGCATGGGCGGCGAGGGGGCCATGCTCACCGGCCGTGCTTCTCCCGCCACGTCTTGAACAGATCGAGGTTGCTCTCGTCGGTCGGCGGATACAGGCCCCGCGTAGCTTGGCCGCCACGGACGCGTTCGGTGACGAAATCCTCGTAGGCGGTCATCTCGGTCGCTTCGGCGGCGATGTCGTCGGCCATGTGGGCCGGGATGACGATGCAGCCATCCGCGTCGCCCACGATGACGTCGCCGGGGAACACCGGTGCGTCCCCGCAGCCGATCGGCACGTTGATGTCGATCGCCTGGTGCAGCGTGAGGTTGGTCGGCGCGGACGGCCGGACGTGGTAGCTGGCGATCTCCAGCTTGGCGATCTCGGCCGAATCGCGGAAGCCGCCATCGGTGACGATGCCAACCACGCCCCGCGTCATCAGCCGGGTGACCAGAATGCCGCCTGCCGATGCCGCCCGCGCGTCCTTGCGGCTGTCGATCACCATCACGCCGCCGGGCGGGCATTCCTCCACCGCCTTGCGTTGCGGGTGGGCGTGGTTGCGGAACACGTTCATGTCGTTGAGGTCCTCGCGCGCCGGGATATAGCGCAGCGTGTAGGCTTCCCCCACCATCGAGTCCGCCTTCGGTGGCGAGAGCGGCTGCACCCCCTGGATCATCTGGTTGCGCAAGCCCCGCTTGAACAAGGCGGTCGCCAGCGTGGCGGTGCTGACGCGTTTCAACGTGTCGCGGGTTTCAGGGCTTAGAGCCATTGAGGAAACTCCTTAGTAGATCACCGGTTCGGTGACGGGCGCGCCGAACTCGGTGCGCAGGAAATCGAAGTCGCAGCCCTCGTCGGCCTGCTGGATGTGCTTGGTGAACATGAAGCCATAGCCGCGCTCGAACCGCGCGGGCGGCGGCATCCAGGCGGCGCGGCGACTGGCCAACTCCTCGTCCGACACCTCCATGCGAATAGTGCGCGCGTCCACGTCGAGCGTGACGATGTCGCCGGTGCGGAGCAGCGCCAGCGGGCCGCCGATATAGGCCTCGGGCGCCACGTGCAGGATGCAGGCGCCGTAGCTGGTGCCGCTCATCCGCGCGTCGCTCATCCGCAGCATGTCGCGGTGGCCCTGCTTCAGCAGCGCCTTCGGCATCGGCAGCATGCCCCATTCCGGCATCCCCGGCCCGCCCTGCGGCCCGGCGTTGCGCAGCACCATCACGTGGTCGGGCGTCACGTCCCAGCTCTCGTCGTCCACCGCCTGCTTCATCGAAGGATAGTCGTCGAACACCACGGCCGGGCCGGAATGCTTGAGGAAGCGCTGCTCCATCGCCGCCGGCTTGATCACGCAGCCGCCGGGCGCCAGGTTGCCGGTCAGCACCGCGAGCGACCCCTCGCCGTAGATCGGGTTGGCGGTCGAGCGGATGACGTCGTCGTTGTAGACCTTCGCGCCCTCGATGTTCTCCCCCAGCGTGCGGCCGCTCACGGTCATGCAGTCCAGGTGCAGGTGCTCGCGGATCTCGCCCATCAGCGCGCGGATGCCGCCGGCGTAGAAGAAATCCTCCATGAGGTAGGTGTTGCCGGTCGGGCGCACGTTGCCGATCACCGGCACCTGGCGGCTGTAGCGCTCGAAGTCGGCGAGCCCGATCTCCTGCCCGGCGCGGCGCGCCATTGCGATCAGGTGGATGATGGCGTTGGTCGAGCAGCCCATCGCCATCGCCACCGCGATCGCGTTCTCGAACGCGGGCTTGGTCTGGATTTTCCGCGGCGTAAGGTCCTCCCACACCATGTCGACGATCCGCCGGCCGCTCTCGCTCGCCAGGCGGATGTGCCCGGCGTCGGCCGCCAGGATCGAGCTGCCGCCGGGCAGCACCATGCCCACCGCCTCGGCGATCGCCGTCATGGTGGACGCCGTGCCCATTGTCATGCACGTGCCGTAGGACCGGGCGATGCCGCCCTCCACACCCAGCCAGTCCTGGTCGGTGATCTTGCCGGCGCGCAGCTCGTCCCAGTATTTCCAGCTGTCGCTGCCGGAACCGAGCGTCTTGCCCTGCCAGTTGCCCCGCAGCATCGGGCCGGCCGGCAGGAAGATGGCGGGGATGTTCATGCTGGTTGCCCCCAGCAGCAGCCCGGGCGTGGTCTTGTCGCACCCGCCCATCAGCACGGCGCCGTCGACGGGATGGGAGCGCAACAGCTCCTCCGTCTCCATCGCCAGCATGTTGCGATACATCATGGTGGTGGGCTTCACGAAGCTCTCCGACACCGACAAAGCTGGCAGCTCCACCGGGAAACCGCCCGCCATCAGCACGCCGCGCTTGACGTCTTCCACCCGGGTCTTGAAGTGGCTGTGGCAGGGTTGCAGGTCGGACCAGGTGTTCAGGATCGCGATCACCGGCTTGCCCGTCCACTCCTCCGGCGCGTAGCCCATCTGCATCGCCCGACTGCGGTGGCCAAAGCTGCGGAGGTCCGCCGGGCCGAACCAGCGGCGGCTGCGCAGTTCATCGACCGGCTTGCGTGAGAGCGGGCTGGATGGGATCGGTCCGGGTTCAAGCTCAGACGGGGTGACTGGAATGTCCATGGGGCTTCTCGATGTTGGCCCATCACGCCGTTCTGCGGGCGCCACGGGGCTGGAGGGTTTTCGTCGCGCGGTGCTTCCGGCAGCAGCGATGCACGGTACAGCCGGCGTCGCGCAAGGCAAGCCGCAGAACCGTCATAGTGGAAGCTGGCCGCCTGGAACTGCTCGAACGCTGGTTCCCGGCCACGATTCGGCGGCTCGATGTGCCGCCCTGCCGCAGGGTCGACCGGGCGTATGACACCGCCCTAGCCGTAATGGCGACGGTTCCCGCTCGGCATCTCGGATGGTGTAAGCGCGTCTACGAGTTGCAGCCGCAGGTGGTGATCGACGCGCCTTTCCTCCAGTCGGCGCCCGGCTGGAGGAAGCCGCAATTGCAGCGGCGACCGTCTTTCCAACCCCGGCCGGTGCGCCTTACGCGCGGCTGGCGGGGACTCGCGCGG
>CAXTBW010000088.1:0-18599 GCA_964242925.1 uncultured Acetobacteraceae bacterium | reverse complement strand
GCGTTTGGCGTTCGAGCTGGGCACCACCGCCGGCAACCGTCTGCGCGAGCTGCAGGAGCAGGTGCTGCAATCCAACTGGAAGGCCGCCTGCGTCGAGGTGACTCTGCGCAACGAGCCCGCGCGCACCCTGTTCGGCGACACGCTGAAACGCCGCACCTATACCGGAATGGAGATGTACGGCTGGAGCAGCAACGTGACCGAGTCGCCGCTGCGCACGCTCGACACCAGCCAGATTCCCACCGCGGCCAACAATTTCGGCGGCGCCAACTACCCCGGCTTCAGCGATCCGCGCATGGATTCCGACATCGCGGCGGTGGAGGGCGAGCTGGACCCGGCCAAGGTGAAGGCGATTTGGGCCGACATGCAGCGCATCTACGCCGACGCCATACCCGTGCTGCCGCTGTTCTTCCGCGCCGAGCCGCATGTGACCCCGATCTGGCTGCGCGGCTACGAGCCGACCGGGCAGGGCGACATGAGCAGCGACTGGGCCGAAAACTGGCGTCCGGGTTGATCCGCGCCGCTGCGGCAGTCCTGGCGCTGCTGGTGGGCGCCGCGGCCGAGGCGCCGCATCGCACCCTGGTGATCGGCGTGTCGTCGTTCCCGTCCACCCTGCAGCCCGAGATCGATCCGGACGCCATCAAGTTCTACATCCTCGGCTTTGTCGACCGTCCGGTGACGGGGATCGGGCCCGACCGTCGCCCGGTGTGCCTGCTGTGCACGGACGTGCCGAGCCTGGCCAACGGCGACGCCGTGATGGAGGGCGCCGGAATGGCGGTCACCTGGCATTTCAAGCCGGGTCTGACCTGGGGCGACGGCGCGCCGCTCGGCGCCGCGGACCTGGCCTTCACCGCAAGCGTCGGTCGCGACCCCAGCAGCGGCTTCACCAACACGCAGACCTGGCAGCGCGTGAGCCGGGTGGACGTGCCGGACGCGCTGACCGCCGTGGTCCATCTCACCGAGCCGTTCTACCAGTTCGACGAATTGGGCGAGCTGCTGCCCGCGCACCTGGAGCAGCCGGTGTACGAGGCCGCGCAGGACCCCGGCGCCTACATGCAGCGCAGCCTCTACAACGCCGCGCCGACCAATCCCGGGCTGTACAACGGGCCCTACCGCATCACCGCGATCGACACCGGCAGCCAGGTGGTGCTGGAGCGCAACGAGCGCTGGACCGGCGACCGGCCGTGGTTGGACCGCATCGTGCTCAAGACGATCGGCAACACGGCGGCGCTGCAGGCGAACGTGCTATCGGGCGACGTGGACATGATCCCCGGCGACAGCGTCGGCCTCACGCTCGACCAGGTGCTGGCGATGCAGGCGCAGCACCCGGACCAGTTCACCTACGCCTACAAGCCGAACCTGGCCTACACGCATATCGACGTGCAGCTGGACAACCCGGCGCTGGCCGACGTGCGGGTGCGCCGTGCGCTGCTGATGGGGATCGACCGCAAGAGCATGGTGGACCGCATGATGGGCGGCCGCGTGCCCGTCGCGGACAGCTTCGTCAACCCGCTGGAACCGCAATACACCGCTTCCGGCGTGGCGACCTATCCATACGATCCGGTTCGCGCCCGCGCCCTGCTGGCGGAAGCCGGATGGACACCGGGGCCGGATGGCGTGTGCCGCAACGCCGCCGGGCAGCGACTCAGCCTGCCGTTCAGCACCAGCACGGGCGTGCGCGCGCGCGAGCTGCAGCAGCAGGTGATGCAGAGCCAGTGGCGCGCCATCGGGGTCGAGACCACCATCGCCAACCAGCCGCCGCGCACCCTGTTCGGCGAGACGCTGAAGCACCGCGCGTTCGCCGCGCTGGCGATGTTCGGCTGGATCAGCGCCGTCGAGAGCTCGCCGCGGCAGACCCTGTCGAGCGGGCAGATCCCGACCGCGGCGAACAATTGGGGCGGCACGAACTACACCGGGTTCCACGACGCGAAGATGGACGCCGACATCGACGCGATGGAGCGGGAGCTGGACCCGGCCAAGCGGCTGCCGCTGTGGGCCGACATGCAGCGCATCTACGCCGACCAGCTGCCGGTGCTGCCGCTGTTCTTCGGCTCCGAGGCGCATGTCTGGCCGCGCTGGCTGCACGGCGTGACGCCCACGGGGACCAACCAGCCGACCACGCTGGACGCCGAGCACTGGTCGGCGGAGTGAACGTGCTGTCCGTGCAGGACCTGTCCGTCCGCTTCCCCGTGCCCGGCGGGATGCGCGAGGTGGTCGGCGGCATCGCCTACGGCGTGCAGGCCGGGCGCACGCTGGGCGTGGTGGGGGAGAGCGGGTGCGGCAAGTCGATGACCGCGCTGGCCGTGATGGGCCTGGCGCCGCATCCGGGCCGAGTGACCGGCAGCATCCGGGTCGAAGGGCGGGAGATGATCGGCCAGCCCGCCGCGGCGTGGCGCAGCCTGCGCGGCGCCCGGGTGGCGATGGTGTTCCAGGAGCCGATGACCGCGCTGAACCCGGTGATGACCGTGGGCCGCCAGATCGCCGAGGTGATGGTGCTGCACCAGGGCCTGTCGTGGCGCGAGGCGGATGCGCGCGCGGTGGACGGGCTGGCGGCCGTGGGGATCGCGTCGCCGCGGGAGCGGGCGCGGTCGTATCCGCACCAGCTGTCGGGCGGGATGCGGCAGCGCGCGATGATCGCGATGGCGCTGGCGTGCCGCCCGGCGCTGCTGATCGCCGACGAGCCGACCACCGCGCTGGACGTGACGATCCAGGCGCAGATCATCGACCTGATGCTGGCCCTGCAGGACGAGACCGGCATGGCGATCCAGTTCATCAGCCACAACCTGGCCGTGATCAGCGAGGTCGCGCACGAGATCATCGTGATGTACGCCGGCCGAGTGGTGGAGCGCGCGTCCGCCGACGCGTTGTTCGCCGACCCGCTGCACCCCTACACGCTGGGCCTGATCGCGACGCTCCCCGACCCGGCGCACCGTGCGGCGGAACTGCCGGTGATCCCGGGTGGCGTGCCCGACCTGGACAGCGGTTTCGTGGGGTGCCGGTTCGCCGATCGGTGCGCGCGGGGAGACGCCGGCTGCCGCCGCGCGGAGCCGGCGCTGGAGGAATGGGCGCCCGGCCATTTCGCCGCGTGTTTTAAGGCAGGGACGTGAACAACCGTATGCTTCTCCCTCTCCCGCCTGCGGGAGAGGGTCGGGGTGAGGGGACTTGCCCACCAGACGCCGCAGCAGTCGCATCCCCCCTCACCCAAACCTCTCCCCCGAGCGGGAGAGGGCGTCTCAGTGCGTATGGGCGATGACGGCGCTCATCGCGCTCGACCGGATCCACGTTCATTTCCCCGTCGCCCGCCGCCTGTTGCGCGCCGTCGAAGACGTGTCCCTCACCATCGCCGAGGGCGAGACCCTCGCCTTGGTCGGGGAGAGCGGCAGCGGCAAAAGCACACTCGGCAACGTGGTCGCCGGGTTACAGACCCCAACGGCCGGCGAAATGCGCTTCCGCGGCCGCCCGATCGACCGCGACGTCCGCCGCGAGACGAACCGCGCCATCCAGATCGTGTTTCAGGACCCCTTCGGCGCGCTGGATCCGCGCATGCCCGTCTCCGCCATCATCGCCGAGCCGCTGCGCATCGCCGGCGTGCCCTCCGCGCAACGACAAGCGCGGGCGGCGGAGCTGGTGGGCCAGGTCGGCCTGCCGCGTGACGCGCTCAACCGCTACCCGCACGAGTTCTCCGGGGGCCAACGCCAGCGCATCGCCATCGCGCGCGCGCTGGCGCCGGAGCCGACGCTGATCGTGGCCGACGAGCCGCTCTCCGCGCTCGACGTGTCGATCCAGAGCCAGGTGTTGAATCTGTTCCGCACCCTACAGGCGGCGGCCAGGGAGCGCGGCGGCAGCCTGGCCTACCTGTTCATCAGCCACGACCTGGCCGTGGTGAACCACCTCGCCGACCGTGTCGCGGTCATGTATCTCGGCCGCCTGGTGGAGGTGGCGCCGCGGGCGGACCTGTTCGACACCCCCTCGCATCCCTACACCCAGGCGCTGCTGGCGGCGGCCCCTCGGATCGGGCGCAAGCGCCTGCGAGGCGCCGCGATCCAGGGCGAGATGCCCAGCCCGCTCGATCCGCCGCCGGGCTGCGTGTTCCATCCGCGCTGTCCGCGCGCAGAGGCGGTTTGCCGAACCACCCCGCCCCCGCTTGAGCCCGCGCCCGGCCGCCCCGCGCAGGTTGCCGCCTGCCACTTCAAGTCGTGAACCACCCCAGCTCCGTACGCCCTGGCTTGACCCTGGTATCCAAGGGACGCCCCCGCGCCATCGCGTCGCGGGCGGCCGCCGCGGCCAGCACGCCGCCCGATGACGCTTCACGGTCGCGGCTGCGCGGCTGCCGCCTCGGGCGCCACGGCGATCACGCGGGCAGGGGCCGGGCGGGTGGCCAGCCATATGCCAAGCGCTACCGGGACCACGCCCAGCAGGTCGCTTGGGCTGATCGTCTCGCCCAGCACCAGCCATGACATCGCCAGGCCGATCGGCGGGATGAGGAAGTGCAGCGCACTGGCCGACGACGCGCTGCCGTTGCGCAACAGCCAGAACCACAGCAGCAGCGCGCCGATCGACATCACGAACACGCACCACGCCATCACCAGCCAGAACCGCAGGCCCAGCGTCACCTGCGCGGTGTCCTCGAGGCCGAACCCGAGCGCGGACAGCACCACCCCTGCCGCCAGCATCTGCACGCCAACCGCCACGGGCAGCGTCACCGCCGGGGCAAGCCACTTGAACGCGAGCGTGCCGGCCACGAGCGACAGCAGCGCCCCGCCAATCAGCAGCACGCCGCCCAGCTCGTCGTGGCCCGCCGCCAGCCGGTGCCGCACCACGAACACCGCGCCGGCGAAGCCGAGGAACAGGCCGAGCACCTTGCGCCAGTGCATCCGCTCGCCCAGCAGCGGCGCGGCCAGCGCGGCGATCAGGATAGGGTTGAGGCTGGCGATGATCGTTGTGAGCCCGGCGGACACGCCGCTCATGCCCTGCCACGCCAGGCCCTGGTAGCCCGCCTGGTTCAGCAGGCCCAGCAGCACCAGCGCCCCCCAGGGGATGCGGCCACGCAGGTCGCCGCGCCAAATGGCGTAGCCCATCAGCAACCCGCCGGCGATCAGAAAGCGGAGGCCGCCGAAGATCGCGGGCGGCGACACGGTCAAGGCCAGCTTGGCCGTGGTGAAGCCGCTGGCCCACGCGGTGCAGAACAGCAGCACCAACGCCAGATAGCCGGCCCGGCCGCGCATCAGAGCGGCAGCAGGACGGTCGCGACGGCTTGCGCCGCGATCCCCTCGCCGCGACCGGTGAAACCCAACCGCTCGGTGGTCGTCGCCTTCACGGAGATGCGGCCCGTCTCCACCCCGAGCAGCTCGGCCAGCCGCGCGATCATGGCTGGCGCGTGCGGCGTGATCTTGGGCCGCTCGCAGATCAACGTGACGTCGGCGTTGGCCAACATGCCGCCGCGCGCCGCGATCCGTTCAGCCGCGTGGCGCAGGAAGCGGGCGCTGTCGGCGTCCTTCCACTCGGACTCGCTGGGGGGGAAATGGCGGCCGATGTCGCCCTCGGCCAGCGCGCCGTAGATCGCGTCGCATAGCGCGTGGATGCCCACGTCGGCGTCGGAGTGCCCGGCCAGGCCCCAATCATGCGGCACCGTCACCCCGCACAGCACCAGCTTGCGCCCGGCCTCCATGGCGTGCACGTCGAACCCGGTCCCGGTGCGCGGGATCAGCTCGTGAAGCAGGGCGCGTCGCAGCCGCACGATGTCCTCCGGAAACGTCAGCTTTATGTTGTCGTCGCTGCCCGGAACGATGGCGACCGGGTGGCCGGCCGCCTCGAGCAGCGCGGCATCGTCGGTGGCGCCGCTGTCGCCGGTGGCGTGCAGGGCGCGCAGCAGGTGGTAGCGGAACGCCTGCGGGGTCTGCGCGCGGAACAGCCCGTCCCGCGGCACGGCGCCAACGATGCGGCCGGACTGCACCCGCTTCAGCGTGTCCGACACGGGCACGGCGGGGATCGCCCCGTCATGGTTGCGCAGCGCGGCCAGCAGCGCAGGGATGGTGGCCGCCGGCACGAACGGCCGCGCCGCATCGTGCACCAGCACGACGTCCGGCGCATGCGGGGCCAGCGCCTGCAGCCCGGCCTTGACGCTGGCCTCCCGCGTCGCCCCGCCGGGCGCCGCCGGCAGCACGGCCAACCCTTCCAGCGCCGCCGCGATCGCGTCCGCATCGCCCACCGGCAACAACGTGTCCACATGCGGCAGCAGCGCTTCGGCGGCGTGCCGGATCACCGGCTTGCCGGCAACGACGACAAACTGCTTGGGTGTCTCGCCCCCGAAACGATTCCCGGAACCGGCGGCGACCAGGATGGCGGCAATGCGCATGAATTGAGCAATGCGCGGGGCGCGCCGTTCCGTCAATCCGCGCCATAGCGTGAGCATGGAATGATTGCCATGCGCGAGACCCGCGGCTAGTTTGCCCAAATGCTAGGCAATGCCCTCCCCGCGGTGACGATCGGAACCGGCCCGCGCGCGGTGACGCTCGACACGCCGGTGATCCTCGCGCCCATGTCCGGCGTGACCGACCTGCCGTTCCGCCGTCTGGCCAAGCGGCTGGGCACCGGGATGGTGGTGTCGGAGATGATCGCCTCGTGGGCGATGGTGCGGGAAAACCAGGCGACGATGCGCATGGCTAGCGTGGACGGCGCCGGGCCGAACGCGATCCAACTCGCCGGCTGCGAGCCCGCGGCGATGGCGGAAGCGGCGCGCATCGCCGAGGGCAGGGGCGCCGACCTGATCGACATCAATTTCGGCTGCCCGGTGAAGAAGGTCGCGGTCGGCCAGAGCGCCGGGTCGGCGCTGATGCGCGACGAGGCGGCTGCGGCGCGCATCCTGGAGGCGACCGTGCGCGCCGTCCCCGTCCCGGTGACGTTGAAGATGCGCATGGGCTGGGACCACGCGAACCTGAACGCCCCCGCCCTGGCGCGCATCGCCGAGGCGTGCGGCGTGGCGATGGTGAGCGTGCACGGGCGCACCCGGCAGCAATTCTACACCGGCGAGGCCGACTGGGACTTCATCGCCGGGGTGAAGGCGGCGGTGCGCATCCCGGTTATCGCCAACGGCGACATCACCACGGTCGAGCAGGCGGCCGAGGCGCGCGCGCGCTCGGGCGCGGACGGCGTCATGGTCGGCCGCGGCTGCTACGGCCGGCCCTGGTTCCCGGCCCAGGTCGCCGCCTTCCTGCGCCATGGCCGCCGGGTCGCCGATCCCTCGCTGGAAGCCCAGAAGGCCGTGCTGCTCGAGCACTACGAGGCGATCCTGACCCATTTCGGCGTCCAGCCAGGCTTGCGCCTCGGCCGCAAGCACGTCGCCTGGTATTCCCGCGGCCTGCACGGCTCGGCCGAGTTCCGCGCCGCCGTGATGCGCTGCGACGACGTGCCCGCCGTGCGCGCGCTGATTGACGCGTTCTACGACCCGAAACTGGCCGAGTCGCGACCGCTCGCCGCATGATGGGCGTGATCGGCCGCGGCGCGCTGCACATCGTGGGCAAGTTGCCGTCGCGGACGCCCGAGGTGGACGCGATGGCCATGCTGGGCGCTTTGCCCGTGCCGGTGGTCCTGCTCGACCCGGTGAACCGCTTCCGCTTCGCCAACCACGCCGCGGAGCAGTTCCTCGGCCTGTCGATGCAGCAGCTCTCGAACATGACCTTGACCGACCTGCTGCCGGCTGACCATCCGCTGATCGCGCTGATCGATCAGGTGCGGCAGCAGGGCATCACCATCGCCGACCACGACCTGTCCATGGAAAGCCCCCGCCTGCACAAGCAAGGGATCGCCGTGCAAGCGACCCCGGTCCCCGAGGAGGCGGGCAACGTGCTGTTGTCGATGCAGGACGCCTCGGCCGCCCGCTCGCTGGACCGGCAGACGGTGTTCCGCTCCGCCGCCCGCTCGGTCAGCGGCATGGCGGCGATCCTGGCGCACGAGGTGAAGAACCCGCTCTCAGGCATCCGCGGCGCCGCGCAGCTGCTGGAGGGCAGCGTCGCGGAGGCCGACCGCGAGCTGGCCGTGCTGATCCGCGACGAGGCCGACCGCATCCGCGCGCTGGTGGACCGGATGGAGGCGTTCGGCGACAAGCCGATCGAGCGGCGGGCGGTCAACATCCATCGCGTGCTGGAGCACGTGCGGCGGCTGGCGCATACTGGCTTTGCTGCGCATCTGCGGTTCAGCGAGTCGTACGATCCGTCGCTGCCGCCGGTGCTGGCGAACCGCGACCAGTTGATCCAGGTGCTGCTCAACCTGGTGAAGAACGCCGCCGAGGCGGTCACCATCGCCGGCATCGACGGGGAGGTCACGCTGACCACCGCCTACCGGCACGGCGTGCGCCTGGCCGTGCCGGGCTCGAAGCAGCGTGTGCACCTGCCGCTGGTGGTGACGGTGCGCGACAACGGCCCCGGCATCGACGAGGACATGCGCTCCCACCTGTTCGAGCCGTTCGTCACCTCCAAGCCGTCCGGCAGCGGCCTCGGCTTGGCGTTGGTCGCCAAGATCGTGGCCGACCATGGCGGCCTGATCGAGGTCGACAGCCGGCCCGGCCGCACCGAGTTCTCCCTCCACCTCCCGGTCATCAGCGAGGACCCGGAGGAAGACTGATTCGCGAGGGTTCGGGGGCCGATGCCCTTGATCTTCCAAGGAAGACAATGACCATACCCACCGTCCTGATCGCCGACGACGACCGCTCCATCCGCACCGTCCTGACACAGGCCCTGGGCCGTTCCGGTTACCAAGTGCGGTCCTGCTCCAACGCGGCGACGCTGTGGCGGTGGGTGGAGGATGGCGAGGGCGACCTGGTGATCACCGATGTGGTGATGCCGGACGAGAACGGGCTGGACCTGATCCCGCGCATCCGCCGGGTGCGCCCGGACCTGAAGGTCGTGGTGATGAGCGCGCAGTCGACGCTGATGACCGCCGTGAAGGCAGCCCAGCGCGGCGCGTTCGAGTACCTGCCAAAGCCGTTCGACTTGAAGGAGTTGCTCGCCGTGGTTGGCCGCGCGCTGGCCGCCCCCCCACCGCTGCCGGCGCCCCGCGAGCCGGGCGATGCGGAAGAACGGCTGCCGCTGATCGGCCGCTCGACCGCGATGCAGGAGATCTACCGCACCATCGCCCGGCTCACCACGGCCGACCTCACCGTCATGGTCACTGGCGAGTCCGGCACCGGCAAGGAGCTGGTGGCGCGCGCGCTGCACGATTACGGGCGCCGCCGCGCCGCGCCGTTCGTCGCGATCAACATGGCCGCCATCCCGCGCGAGCTGATCGAGAGCGAGCTGTTCGGCCACGAGCGCGGCGCCTTCACCGGCGCGCACAACCGCAATCTGGGCCGCTTCGAGCAGGCCGCCGGCGGCACGCTGTTCCTGGATGAGATCGGCGACATGCCGCACGAGGCGCAGACCCGGCTGTTGCGCGTGCTGCAGGAGGGCGAGTTCACCACCGTCGGCGGCCGCCAGCCGATCAAGGCCAACGTGCGCATCGTCGCCGCCACCCACCGCGACCTGCGCCAGGCGATCCGCGCCGGGCAGTTCCGCGAGGATCTGTTCTACCGCCTCAACGTGGTGCCGATCCGACTTCCTGCGTTGCGCGAGCGGTCGGAGGACATCCCCGTGCTCGCCCGGCACTTCCTGGACAAGGCGCGGGAGATGGGGCTGCCGGGCAAGTCGCTGGACGACGGCGCGCTGGACCGTCTGCGCGCGTATCGGTGGCCCGGCAATGTGCGCGAGCTGGAGAACCTGATGCGGCGGCTGGCGGCGCTGTATCCGCAGGAGATGATCGGCGAGGAGGTGATAGCGGCCGAGTTGGCTGCCGGCGGCGAGGAGGCGGAGGCGCCGGAGACGGTCGTCCATGCCGAACCCCTGGCCGCGGCGGTCGAGCGCCATATCAAGCGCTTCCTGGCCACCGCGGGGGACGGCATGCCGATGCGCGACATCTACGACCGGGTGATCGCGGAGGTGGAGCGGCCGCTGATCCAGATGACGCTATCGGCCACGCGCGGCAACCAGATCAAGGCCGCGGCGATGCTCGGGCTGAACCGGAACACGCTGCGCAAGAAGATCCGCGATTTGGACATCCCCGTGGTGCGCGGCATTGGCTAGGGGTCGCTTGTTCTCCCTCTCTTTCTGGGAAAGGGTCGGGGTGAGCGGCCTTTGCGCGAGGGATTTTCGCCGGATTGCGAAGTCCTCTCACCCACACCTTTCCCATAGGGAGAGGGCTCTTCAAGCGGGGACAGGCTAGATCATGGACACCAACGTCGCGCTAACGCCGCCGGCGCGGGTGCGGTCCCGCATGGGGCGGACCATGGACATCATGCTGGGCAAGGTCGTCACCCTTGTCCTCGCGGCCGTGGCGCTGCTGCTGGCAATCGGCGCTTTCGTGCTGCTGTCCGGCGGCGCGCCCATCACGCTGCGGCCGAACGCGGCGTTCGTCTCCATCCTGGCCACCTCCGGCGTGCTGCTGCTGCTCTGCGCGGTGGTCGCCGGGCGGCTGACGCGGGTTTGGGTGGAGCGGCGGCGCGGCTCGGCCGGGTCGCGGCTGCATGTGCGTCTGGTGCTGATGTTCGGCGTGGTCGCGGTCACCCCGTCCATCGTGGTGGCGGTGTTCGCGGCGGCGTTCTTCAACCTCGGCATCCAGTCGTGGTTCGACGACCGCATCCGCACTGCGCTGGACGCCAGCGTCACCTCCGCCCGGTCCTCGCTGGAGGAACATCGCAACAACATCAAGGCGGACGCGCTCGGCGTCGCCATCACGCTGAATCGCGCCGGCACGTTCCTGTCCAGCCGGCCGCAGCTGTTCCAGCAGGTGTTGGACCAGGAGACGACCATTCACGGGCTGATCCAGGCCGTGATCTATGACCCTTACACGCACGAGATCATCGTCTCGTCCGGCGTCCTCAGCGGCAATTTCGTCGAGCTGCCGACCGACGCGGAGATCGAACCCGCCCGGCGCGGCGACGTGGCGGTGATCGGCGGCGGCACGGACAACCACGTGCGCGCCGTGGTGAAGCTTGGGTCGACGCCCGAGCTGATGCTGATGGTGGATCGCCCGGTCGACACGCAGATCATCGCCGCGGCCGAACGCACCGAGCTGCTGGTCGCCGAGTACCACCGCCTCGACCAGAACCGCACCAAGCTGCAGGTGACCTTCGCCCTGATCTTCGCCTTGGTGGCGCTGCTGGTGCTGTTTGCCGCCGTGCTGACCGGGCTGGTGCTGGCCAACCAGATCGCCCGCCCGGTCGGCCGGCTGATCCACGCCGCCGAGCGGGTGCGGGCCGGCGACCTGTCCGTGCGGGTGCCGGAGGTACAGAGCGAAGACGAGGTCGCCGGCCTGTCGCGCGCATTCAATCGGATGACCGGCCAGCTGGTGGCGCAGCGCACCGAGCTGATGGACGCCTACGCGCAGATCGACGAGCGCCGCCGCTTCACCGAGACCGTGCTGGCGGGGGTGTCCGCCGGGGTGATCGGGCTGGACCGGGAGGGGCGCGTAGAGCTGCCGAACCGCGCCGCCAGCGAGCTGATGGGCAGCGACCTGCTGACCGCGATCGGGCTGCCGCTGGACCAGGCCGTGCCGGAGTTCGGTCCCCTGCTGCACGCAGTGCAGGCCGCGCCCGACCGCGCGCACACCGCTGAGCTGCAGGTCGGGCCGCCCGCGAACCGCCGCACCCTGATAGTGCGGATCGGCGCGGAGATGAAAGGCGCCGGGGCGGAAGGCTACGTGGTCACGTTCGACAACGTGACGGAGCTGCTGGCTGCCCAGCGCAAGGCCGCGTGGTCCGATGTCGCCCAACGGATCGCGCACGAGATCAAGAATCCGCTCACCCCCATCCAGCTGTCGGCCGAGCGGCTGAAACGCCGCTTCACCAAGGAAATCCAGTCCGACCCGGTGACCTTCGCCCAATGCGCCGACACCATCGTGCGCCATGTCGGCGATATCGGCCGCATGGTGGACGAGTTCAGCGCCTTCGCCCGCATGCCGCAGCCGGTCATCAAGCCCGAAGACGTCGGCCGCATCGCCCGCGAGTCGATGGTGCTGCAGCGACAGGCGCATCCGGAGATCGACTGGACCACCGACCTGCCCGATCGCGGCCCGATGGCGGCCTGCGACCGTCGCCTGGTCAGCCAGGCGTTGACCAACCTGCTGATGAACGCGGCGGATGCCGTCGCCATGCGTCAGCGCGGCGACGGGGAGGGCAGGGGCGCCATCGCCGTTTCCGTCCGCAGCGAGAGCGGCGTCGTCAGCTTGCTAGTGAGCGACGACGGCGTGGGTCTGCCGGCGGAGGACCGCGACAAGCTGACCGAGCCGTATGTGACTCACAAGCCGAAGGGCACCGGGCTAGGCCTTGCAATTGTTAAGAAGATCATGGAGGACCATGGCGGCCGGCTGGGCTTGGAGGATCGCGTTCCCGGCCCGGGCGCGGTTGCCAGCCTGGTCCTGCCGGCAGCGGCGGCTTGAACCGCCCGCTCTCCCCGGTGTCGCTTTTACGCCGGTTGGCATTCCTGTAGAGGACGCTGCATGGCGCAAGAGATACTGATCGTTGACGACGAGCCCGACATCCGCCTGTTGATCGAGGGCATTCTTCGCGACGAGGGCTACGACACCAGGGTGGCGGCCGACTCGGACTCGGCGCTGGCCGCGTTCCGCGCCCGGCGGCCGTCCATGGTGGTGCTGGACGTGTGGCTGCAGAATTCGAAGCTGGACGGCCTTGGCATCCTGCAGGCGCTGCACGTGGAGGAGCCGCAGATCCCCGTGGTGATGATCTCGGGCCATGGCACGATCGAGATGGCCGTGACCGCGATCCAGCATGGCGCCTACGACTTCCTGGAGAAGCCGTTCCAGTCCGACCGCTTGCTGCTGCAGGCGCGGCGGGCATTGGAGGCGGCCAAGTTGGCGCGGGAGAACGCCGAGCTGCGTCTGCGGGCCGGCGCGGAAACCAGCCTGACCGGCGACAGCAGCGCCATCGCAGCTCTGCGCGCGGGGGTGGAACGGGTGGCGCCGACCGGGTCCCGGGTGCTGATCCACGGCCCTGCCGGGTCGGGCAAGGAAGTGGCGGCTCGCATGGTCCACGCACGCAGCCGCCGCGCCGAGGGTCCGTTCGTGGCGCTGAACTGCGCGACCCTGGCGCCCGGTCGCTTCGAGGAGGAGCTGTTCGGCATGGAGGCCGGTTCGGACGCGACCGCATCCCCGCGCCGCGCCGGCGTGCTGGAGCGCGCGCATGGCGGCACGCTCCTGCTGGACGAGGTGTCGGACATGCCGCTGGAGACGCAGGGCAAGATCGTCCGCGCGCTGCAGGACCAGACCTTCGAGCGGCTCGGCGGCAACGCCCGGGTGAAGGTGGACGTCCGCGTGCTGGCGATCACCAACAAGGATCTGCAGGCGGAGATCGCCGCCGGGCGGTTCCGGGAAGATCTGTACTACCGCCTGGCGGTCGTGCCGCTGAAGATGCCGAGCCTGAAGGAGCGGCGGGAGGATATCCCGGACCTGGCGCGGCATTTCATGACCCGCTCGGCGGAGAACTCCGGCATCTCGCCGCGCGAGCTTTCGGCCGACACGCTGGCTGCGCTGCAGACCTACGACTGGCCCGGCAACGTACGCCAGTTGCGCAACCTGATGGATTGGCTGCTGATCATGGCGCCGGGGGGGGCCGGGGATGCGATCCGCGCCGACATGCTGCCCCCCGAGATCGGCCAGGGCGCGCCGGCGTTGCTGAACTTCGACCCCACCGCCGACATCATGGCGCTGCCGCTGCGCGAGGCGCGAGACCTGTTCGAGACTCAGTACCTGCAGGCGCAACTGGTGCGGTTCGGCGGCAACATCAGCCGCACCGCCGGGTTCGTGGGAATGGAGCGCAGCGCGCTGCACCGCAAGCTGAAGCAGCTGGGCGTGAACTCCGACGAACGAGGGGGTTAGCCGAGGCGTCCCCCTCCCCGTCATGGCCGGATTTGATCCGGCCACCCACGCCGCGCCCCCGGGCGCCCATCGCGCCAGTCCTCGCGCACCTTTTCGCGCGAATCGCGCGGATGCCCGGGTCAAGTCCGGGCATGACGGGTGGTTGCGTCGGAGCACGCGACCAACCTTCCGGACGAGCAATGGGTTGCCGGCGCATAGCGGCTAGCCCGTGAACTTCGGCAACAAGGGCGCGTAGGCACGGACAAGGCTCGCACCCCGCCGGCCCCCGCGACCAAGGAGGCCGGCCATGTCCAGTTTACGGACCGCAGCGTTGTTGCTCAGCCTGGGCGGCTGCGCGCTGGGCCCGGCGAACCCGCCGGGCGTGGAGGTGCAGGATGTGCGCCTAACCGGCATCGGCGGGTTGCAGCAGCTTCTGGCGGTGACCCTGTGCGTCACGAATCCGAACGACAATGAGATCGCGTTCCGCCGGGTCACGGCTGACCTCGACGTTGCGGGCGCGCCCTTGGCCGCGGGGGTCAGCGACCTTTCGGTGCGCCTGCCGCCGCATGCGTCCACCCTGGTCCCGTTCACCGTGACGACCACCGTGCAGAACCTCGGGCCGCAACTGCTGGGCATCATCCAGAGCGGGGTGGTGGACTACCGGGTGCACGGCACGGTCACGCTGCAAAACTTCGGCCTCACGCTGCCCTACTCGCGAGCCGGCCAGCTCGACCCGCTCAGCGGCGGGCTCAGCCTTGCGGCGGCGGCCAACGACCCCGCGCCGTCCCGCTGCCAGGCGCCGCCGGCCTGACCCTAGCGCGCCCGCCGGCCGATGATCGCCATGCGCAACCGGCGGGACACGAAGTCGATTGCGGCCACCGTGACCAGCACCATCAGGATCAGGAATGCCGCCTGCCGCCACTCCAGCACGCGGACCTGCTCATACAGGTGCAGCCCGATTCCACCGGCGCCGACGATGCCGATGATGGTGGCGGAACGGGTGTTGGACTCGAAGAAGTACAGCAATTGGCTGGCGAACACCGGCAGCACCTGCGGCACGATGCCGAAGCGAATCGCCAGCAGCCGGCCGCCGCCGCTCGCGGTGACGCCCTCGACGGACTTGCGGTCGGCGGTCTCGATCGCCTCGGACATGAGCTTGGCCAGCGAGCCGAAATCCGAGCACGCGATGGCGAGCGCCCCGGCGAACGGGCCGAGCCCCACTACGCTGACCCAGATCAGCGCCCAGATCAGCACGTCGATGCTGCGCACCGTGTCCAGGCTGCGGCGCACCAGCGCGTGCATGATGCCGTTCGCCACCACGTTGCGGGCCGCCAGGAAGCCGAACGGCGCGGCGGGGACCGCCGCCAGCAGCGTGCCGAGGAACGCGATCGACAACGTCTGCCCCAACGCGTCCAGATACAGCGCGAAATGCCCGCCCGCGGTCGGCGGCAGCATGAGCGTGACGATGTCGCCGAGCCGGCCCAGCCCCTGCCAGATGCGCATCGGCGAGATGTCCAGCGCCACCAGCGCCACGACGTAGAGCGCCAGGGCCGCCGCTGCCGCCGCCAGCGCCGGCGCCCGGCCGCCGCCGCGTCCGGCCAGAACGCCGCCGTATCGCGCCTCGACGTGCGCACGGCGGGCCAGGAACTCCGTCTGCAGGCTGGCGCGGCTGGTCATGCCGCCTGGTCCAGCAGCCGGCGACGCAGCCGCTCGGACCCCCAGTCGATCGCCATCACGCAGGCGAGCAGCATCAGCAGGATGGCGCTCACGTCCGAGTAGTGGAACTGGCGGATCACGGTGAACAGCTCCTGCCCGATGCCGCCGGCGCCGACGATGCCGATAACGGCGGCGCCGCGCACGTTCACCTCCAACCGCAGCAGGGTGTAGCTGGCGAAGTTGGACAGCACCTGCGGCAGCACGCCGAAGCGGACCTGCGACAGCCATGCGCCGCCGGCGCCCTGGATGCCCTCGACCGGGCCCATCTCGATGTTCTCGATCACCTCGGCGAACAGCTTGCCCAGCGTGCCCGCGGTGTGCAGCGTGATGGCCAGCACCCCGGGCAGCGGCCCGAGCCCGAACGCCACCACGAACACCAGCGCGAATACGATGTCCGGCACGGTGCGGTCGAACTCGAGCACCCGGATGGCGATGAACCGCACGGCGCCGGAGCGGGAGATGTTGCGGCTGGCGAGCACGCCGCCGACCAGGCCCAGCGCGGCGCCGGTGAGGGTGCCGGCGTAGGCGATGAGCAGGGTCTGGCCGAGCTGCAGGCTCCAGCGGCGCAGGCCCCAGAACCACTCGGCCGGGGCGGTCCAGACCCGGGCGCCCGTGTCGAGCACGGTCAGCCGGGCGAAATAGCCGCCGAAGTTGCCGATGTTGTCCCAAAAGGTCCCGAGCCGGACTTCGGCGCCGATCGCCGACAGCATGGTCGCGGCCGCCAGCAGGGCGAGGCCCAGAGCCGTCATGCGCCGCCGGGCCGCGACCGAACGGCCGTAGCCGTCCAGCAAGGGGCGGAGTTGCGGCTCCGGGGGCATGGCGAGCGCGTGCGCCATGCTCCCCGGCCCCGTATCAGCCGTTCTGCTTGCGCAGGTTGTCGACGAACGTGATGAGCTTGATGGTGTCGTCGTAGGCGGCGTTGTCGGTGGCCTGGAACGGTTGGTTCTTCCCGTCCGAGAGCTTGTCGAATGCCGCCTTGTCGTTCTTGGCGGCGTCCAGCCAGGTGGCGCGGATTGCGGTTTTCAGGTCGGCCGGCAGGGCGTCCAGGTAGGCGGTCGGGCCGTTGATGATGAGGTCGGACTTCAGGATGATGCGGAAGTCGCCGACCTTGGCGGGCTGGCCGTCGGCGTTCCTGACCATGCCCTTGTTCAGCATCCGGGTCAGGTTGCTGTCGTCCGGCGCGTTCCAGAAGTTGGCGGCGACCTGCACGGCGCCCTGTTGCAGCGCCAGCACCGCGTTCTCGTGGCTGCCCGTGATCAGCAACTTGGAGAAGAACTGCTCGGCGTTGATCCCTAGTTTGTTCAGCGCGAACAGCGGCATGTTGTAGCCGGAGGTGGAGTTCGGGTCGACGAGCCCAAGCACGCGGCCCTTGAGGTCCTGCACCGTCCGGTAAGGGCTGTCCGCCTTCACGTAGAACACGGAGAAATAGCCTTTGGAGCCGTCGCTGTTCACGTCGATGGCGAAGGCGGTGGTCTTCACGCCGGTGACCAGCGCGCGGGCGAACGAGGCCGGGCCGTAATAGGCGATGTGGATGTTGCCGGCGCGCTGGCCCTCGATGACCGCCGCGTAGTCGTTGGCGACGCGCAGGGTGACCTTCGTGCCCAGTTGGCGGCCGACGTGCTGCACGAAGGGCGTGTAGCGGTCGGTCACGCCGGACGCGTTCTCGGCGGGCACGACGGCGAACACCAGCTCCTTGTAGGCGTCCTTGTAAGATTGGGCCCGGACGCGCGTGGTCGTGGCGGCGGCGCCGGCGGCGAGGCCGGCCAGCAGGGTGCGGCGGTCGATCATGGTCGCTCCTTGGGTGGATTGGTCAGGCGGCAACGGCGCCCCGCAGTTCGGCGAAGGCGTCGGCAGGCCGGCGTTCCATCACCTCGTTCGCCTCCAGCCCATACAGCTCGCGCGCCACGCTGTCGGTCAGCGCGGCGGGGGCGTCGTCGAACACGACGCGGCCGCCCGCCATGCCGACCAGGCGGTCGCAGTAGCCGCGCGCCAGCTCCAGCGAGTGCAGGTTGCACAGCACGGTCAGGCCGAAATGCCGGTTGATGCGCTGCAGGGCGTCCATCACGACCTTCGCGTTGCGCGGGTCGAGCGAGGCCACCGGCTCGTCGGCGAGCACGATCTCCGGCTCCTGCACCAGGGCGCGGCAGATTGCGACGCGCTGCTGCTGGCCGCCCGACAGGCTGTCGGCGCGCTGGGCCGCCAATTGGGCGATGTCCATCTGGTCGAGCGCGGCCATCGCGATCGCGCGGTCGTCCCGGCTCCACAGCTTGGCGGCGGAGCGCCAGCCGGGCGTGTGGGTCAGGCGGCCCATCAACACGTTGTCCAGCACGTCCAGGCGGCCGACTAGGTTGAACTGCTGGAAGATCATCGCGCAGCGCCGCCGCCAGTCGCGCAGCGCCCGGCCGCTCAGCGCGGTCACGTCGACGCCCTCGCAGGTGATGCGGCCGGCGCTCGGGTCGGTAAGGCGGTTGATCATGCGCAGCGTGGTGGACTTGCCGGCGCCGGAGCGGCCGATGATGCCGACGAACTGGCCGCGAGGGATGGAGAGGGTCACGCCCGACAGGGCGACCGATTTGCCGAACGCCTTGGTTACGCCGTCTAGAACAAGCACAAGCGGCCCCCAAAATGCCGCGCAACGATCTACACGGCCCGCCTGGGGGGTGGCGTTAAGGTTTCGTGACGGGCGCCGTTGCGCTCACACTGGCCCATTCGCGCCACGTCGGGTATTCCCGGGCCATCATGGTCAGCAGCAACGACATCCGCGCCACCTTCCTCGACTACTTCGTCCGCAACGGCCACACCGCCGTCGCGTCCTCCCCGCTCGTGCCGCGGAACGACCCAACGCTGCTGTTCACCAACAGCGGCATGGTGCAGTTCAAGAATGTGTTCACCGGGGCCGAGAAACGCCCCTACAGCCGCGCCACCACCGCGCAGAAATGCGTCCGCGCCGGCGGCAAGCACAACGACCTGGACAACGTCGGCTACAC
>CAXTBW010000087.1:7945-18641 GCA_964242925.1 uncultured Acetobacteraceae bacterium | reverse complement strand
GCTTGAGGATGATGTTCTCGACGTCCTCGCCGACGTAGCCGGCCTCGGTCAGCGTGGTCGCGTCCGCCATGGTGAACGGCACGTCGAGGATGCGCGCCAGGGTCTGCGCCAGCAGCGTCTTGCCGGATCCGGTCGGGCCCACCAGCAGGATGTTGGATTTCGCGATCTCGATATCGTTGTTCTTCGCGCCATGCGCCAACCGCTTGTAATGGTTGTGCACCGCGACCGAGAGCACCTTCTTGGCGTGAGCCTGGCCGATGACGTAGTCGTCCAGTACCTTGCAAATCTCCTTGGGCGTGGGAACGCCGTCCCGGGATTTGACCAGGTGCGTCTTATGCTCCTCCCGGATGATGTCCATGCACAGCTCGACGCACTCGTCGCAGATGAACACGGTCGGCCCTGCGATAAGCTTGCGCACCTCGTGCTGGGACTTGCCGCAGAACGAGCAGTACAGGGTGTTCTTCGAATCGCCGCTCTTGCTCATGAACACTCCACCCCCGGGCAGTAGCCAGGGACCATCAGAACCTTAGACCGCATGGCGGCAGAAACAAGGCGGCAGGGCAGGCGCGCGAAACCCGGGACGGTTCGTCCGGGAGCGACTCGCGCGCCGTGCCTCACTTGATCATATCGGCGGGGACTGGCCGATTCTCGACGACGGTGTCGACCAAGCCGAAATCGCGCGCTTCCTCGGCGGACATGAAGCTGTCGCGCTCTAGCTTGCGCTCGATCGTGCTCAATTCCTGCCCCGTGTGCTTCACGTACAAATTGTTGAGCCGTCCGCGCAGCGCCAGGATTTCCCGCGCCTGGATCTCGATGTCCGCCGCCTGGCCCTGCGCGCCGCCGGAGGGCTGGTGCACCATGATGCGCGCGTTCGGCAAGGCGAACCGCTTGTCCTTGGCGCCGGCGCAGAGCAGCAGGCTCCCCATCGACGCGGCCTGGCCGATGCACACCGTGCTCACCGGACTGCGGACGTATTGCATGGTGTCGTAGATCGCCAGGCCGGCAGAGACGACGCCGCCCGGGCTGTTGATATAGAACGAGATGTCCTTGCCGGGATTGGCGCTTTCCAGGAACAAGAGCTGAGCGCAGATCAGCGCGCTCATCTCGTCGTAGACAGGGCCGGTCAGGAAGATGATGCGCTCGGCGAGCAGGCGGGAATAGATGTCGTAGGCCCGCTCACCCCGCGCGGACTGCTCGACCACCATGGGCACGAGCGAGTTGTAGGTCTCGATAGGGTGGCGATCCCTCATGGTCGGCTTCCTCGGTCAACAGGACGCCCCAGATTGGATGGCGACGCCTGAATGTAAATAGCGCGTCGGCGGCGCGCTTCCAGTCCAACGGTCTCAGGCCAAGTCGGTCGCCGCTTCCGTCCCTGCTTCGGGCCCTGCGTCGGTCGCAGTTTCCGGCTCCGCTTCGGGCACGATTTCAACCGCGGTTTCAGCCGGCTTGGCCTCTTCCTCAGGCTCCGCGGCGAGTTCCAACGGCGTCACCGTGCGGTCCTCGATGGTGGCCTGGTCCAGGATGTAATCCACCACCTTGTCCTCGAAGATCGGCCCGCGCAGGCTGTCGGCGGCCTGCGGGTTCTTGCGGAAGAACTCCATCACCATAGCCTCCTGGCCCTGGTACTTCGCGGCCTCGGCGCGCATCGCCCGGGTCATCTCCTCCGCCGACACCTGCACGCCTTCGCGCCGCCCGACCTCGGACAACAGCAAGCCCAGCCGCACCCGGCGTTCGGCGATGGCGCGGTAATCCGCTTTCAGCGTCTCCTCGTCCTTCGCCTTGTCCTCATTGTCGAGCTTGCCCGCCTTCATGTCGGCCTCGACGCGGCCCCAGATCTGGCCGAACTCGCTCTCAACCATCGAGGGCGGCACGGGGAAGTCGGCGGCCTTGGACAGCTGATCCAGCAGATCCCGCTTGAGCCGCATGCGCGTCATGCCGTCGAACTCGCGCTGCATCTGCCGGCCCAGCGCCGCCTTCAGCTCGTCCAGGCTCTCGAACCCGACCTTCTCGGCCAGGGCGTCGTCCAGCGGCGGCACGCTGGCAGTCTTGAGCGCCTTGGCCGCGATCTCGAATTGCGCCGTCTTGCCCGCCAGGGCCGCAGTGCCGTACTCGGCGGGGAACGTCACCTCGATCGTGCGGGTGTCGCCCGGCGCCATGCCCTCGATCTGCTCGGTGAACCCGGGGATGAAGTTCGGGCCGGCGACCTCGATGTCCACGTCCGTCCCGGCGCCGCCTACGAACGGCGTGCCGTCGATGCGGCCGGTGTAGTCGACCGTCAGCGTCTCGCCCTTTGCGGCCGGGCGCGCCTCCTCCACCGGGCTCAGCGTGCGCTGCCGGGCGGCGATGTCGGCCAGGGCGCGTTCGACCCCGTCGGCGGGCGGTTCAGCCTTCAGCCGGGTCAGCGTCAGCGTGGTGAAATCCTGCGGCTCGATATCGGGCAGCAGCTCGAGCTCGACCGTGAAGGCCAGGTCCACGGCGGCGTCGGCGGTGGCCGGCATCGTCGTCAGCTCCACCTTCGGTTGGCTCGCAGGGCGCAGGCCGCGCTCGGTCAGCACCTGCTCCATCGCCTGGTTCACGCTGTCTTCCAGCACCTCGGACAGCACGGCGGCGCCGTAGCGCTGGCGCACGACCTTCTCCGGCACCTTGCCGGGCCGGAAGCCGGGCAGCCTCAACTCGCGGCCGATCTCCGACAGTTTGGCGGTGCGGCGGTCCTCGACGGCCGCGTTGGGCACGACGATGCTGAAGCCGCGCTTCAGGCCGTCGGAGAGGGTCTCGGTAACCTGCATGGCGGCGGTGGTCCTCAGTAGTCGCGCAAAGACGGGGATGCGTCGGCGGAGATGGCGCGGCGGATGCGGGCGGAGGGACTTGAACCCCCATGGCTTGCGCCACCAGAACCTAAATCTGGCGTGTCTACCAGTTTCACCACGCCCGCCTACACCACGCCGCCTGCCGCACGCCCGCCTCCCGACAAGGTCGGCAAGCGCGGGGTGTTAGCGCACCGTCCACCTGGCGACAAGCGGGGCGGCGACAAAGCGGGAGGGGGGCGCGAAACGGGCGCGGACAAACCGTCCGCGAGGGTGCGGCGACTCGGCACGCGCGTCCTACCGTCGGCCATGCTCAGCGAGGGGGCCTGAAATGGGGCCGAATGGCGCATGACGCGAGCGGCGCGCCTGCCGAGCCGCCAAGCTACGTCATCGGCGCCGTAGACCGGACGCTAAGCGTCCTGACGGCCATGGCCCGTCTTGGACCCGCGACCCTGGTCGACCTGGCCGCCGCATCCGGCTGCACCACCGTGAACGCCTTTCGCATCCTGCGCACGCTCCAGGCGCGTGGTTTCGCATTGCAGGAAGGTCAGCGCGGCGCTTGGCGATTGGGCACGGGCCTGCTGCCGCTGGCGCGCGCCGCCACCCAACTTGGGCTGCCCCAGATGGCCGCCGCCCCCGCCATGACGGCGCTCACCCGCAGCTGCGGAGAGCCGGTCATCCTAGCCGTGCGCGACGGTGAACAAGGCGAGGTGCTGGCGGTGCAGTCCGGCGCGCGGACCGCCCGGCTGTTCGCTGCGCCCGGCGACCGCAGCCCGCTGCACGCCGGGCCCGGCCGCCTGCTGCTGGCCTACGCGCCGCTCGCCATACAAACCGCCGTGCTGACGAGCCGGCTACCCCGCCTCGGCGCCGGCAGCCGGACCGACCCGGCCTGGATCGCCGCCGAGCTGCCGCGCATCCGCTCCCGCAGTTGGCTCATCACCACCGGCGAGATCGCCGACGACGCCGTGACGGTCAGCGCCGCGGTGCGGGACGGCGCCGGCGCCGTCGTAGCCGTGCTCAGCATCGCCTCCCCAGCATTGCGCATGCGCCCACCCCGGCCGCATGCGCTCCTGACGCCGCTGGTTGCCGCTGCGGAAGCGACCGGGTCGGCGTTCGGAGGGTGATCGGTTGCGCGGCAGACTCTCTCACGGCGCCAGACAGCCTGGGCGTCCACGGCGCCAGACAGCCTGGGCGTCGCGGACGACGAAGCTGGACACCTCTCAGGCTTCAGGGAAGCAACAGCGTTCATTTTTCGATATTAAAATCATGTCTTGGCAACCCGAATGGGATTATAAGAGACTGGGGGCCAAAAATGAGCGAGTTTGATATGAACGTTGAAGATCGTAAAGCGGCGTTGATTGCTAGTCGGATCTTGCTGTCGATGATTTCGATCGTCGCAACGGCTGTGACCATGATCCGACACCCAGTTCGGGGCCGGCTTCACCTTCAATGGGACGCCGAGGAGTCGTCAGCCGCCACTCGCTAGGCTCGGTCGCTCGGCAACCGTTGTCGATCGGCTTGACCTAGTCGCGGCCTAACCGAGCATCGCCTGCGCGCAGGCGTCGAGGATCGCGTCCTCGTCGAGCCCATATTCCCTGTACAGATCCGGCAAGTCGCCGCCCTGGCCAAACCGGTCTGGACCAAGCGGAACAACGCGCTGGCCTCTCACGGCCCCAAGCCACGCATGCGCCGCCGGGTGACCGTCCAGCACGGTGACAAGAGCTGCTCCCGGCGCGAGTGGAGCCAGCAAACGTTCAATGTGCGACAACGCCGCCGGCTCGCCAGTGCGGCGGCGGCGGGCGGCCGATAGCCATCCGGCGTGCAATCGATCCGGGCTGGTGATGGCCAGCAACCCCGCCCCGGGCTCCTCCGACGCCAGCTCCGCATGGGCAGCCAGCACCTCGGGGGCCACCGGACCCTGGTAAGCCAATGCGATGCGCGCCCCGGGGCCAGGCGGCACGGCCCAATGCGCGCCGGCGATGACCGCGGCCGGGTCCAGCGCGCGCTGCGGCTGGTCGATCTGCCGGGTCGACAGGCGCAGCCACACCGCGCAGCCATCCGGCGCCTGCATGTGGACGAAGGCATGCCGCAGCAGGATAGCCAGTTCGTCGCCGTGGGTCGGCTCGTAGGCGTGCAGCCGGTCCGCCGCCATCCCGATCAGCGGGGTGTTGATGGATTGGTGCTGTCCGCCCTCCGGCGCCAGCGAGATGCCCGAGGGGGTGGACACCAGCAGAAACCGGCTGTCCTGGTAACAGGCGTAGATCAGCGCATCGAGCCCGCGGTTGACGAACGGATCGTACACCGTGCCCACGGGCAGCAGTCGCGCGCCATGCAGACTGTGGCTCAGCCCGGCGGCCCCCAGCAGCAGGAACAGGTTCTGCTCGGCGATTCCCAACTCGACGTGCTGGCCGGACGGGCTCATGCCCCAGCGCTGGGCGGAGGCGAGCTTGCTGTCGCGGAACACGTCGTTGCGGGTGTGGCGGTCGAAGATGCCGCGGCGGTTCACCCAGGGGCCGAGATTGGTGGAGACGGTCACGTCCGGACTGGTGGTGACGATGCGGTCCGCCATCGGCGCGAAATCGCCCTCGCCCTTGCCGATGGTGGAGAGGATATCGCCGAAGATCGCCTGGGTGGACGCGCGGCCGGTGCGCTTCTGCGGCGGCATCTCCGCGGGGACCGGGATGATCGGCGCGGCCATCGCCCGCCCGGACGGCAGCAGGCTGCGGCCGAACGGGACGGAGGCGACGAAGCGGCGCATCTCCTCGGGCGAGGCGTCCAGTCCCTCGAACAGGTCCCACTCGTGGCCGGGCCGGATGCGCTGCTCGGCCTGGAACGCGTCCATCTGCTCGCGGCTCATCAGGCCGGAGTGGTTGTCCTTGTGCCCGGCGAACGGCAGGCCCATGCCCTTGATGGTGTAGGCGATGAAGCAGGTGGGGGTGTCGCCGGCCGCGTCCGCGGCGGCGAAAGCGTCCAGCAAGGTCGGCAGGTCATGGCCGCCGAGATTCGTCATCAACTCGCCCAGCGCCGCGTCGTCCATCGGGTCGATGATGGCGCGGATGCCCTCGGACCGGCCGAGGTCGGCCAGCAGCACCTGCCGCCACGCCGCGCCACCCTGGAAGGTGAGCGCGGAGTAGAGGCTGTTAGGGCAGTCGTCGATCCACAACCGCAGCGCCTCGCCGCCCGGCCGGGCAAACGCGGCCTTCATCTTGCTGCCGTACTTCAGCGTCACGACGTTCCACGCCATATCGCCGAACAGGCCCTCGATACGGCCGAACAGCCGGTCGGGAACCACCGAGTCGAGGCTTTGGCGGTTGTAGTCGATGATCCACCACACGTTGCGGACGTCGTGCTTCCAGCCCTCAAGCAGCGCCTCGTAGATGTTGCCCTCGTCCAGCTCCGCATCGCCGGCGATCGCCACCATGCGGCCCGGCTTGGCATCGGTCATGCCGTGCAGCCGCACGTAGTCGGCCATCAGCGCCGCAAACGAGGTGATCGCCACGCCCAGCCCGACCGATCCGGTGGAGAAGTCGATCTCCGCCCCGTCCTTGACCCGGCTCGGATACGGCTGCGCGCCGCCAAAGCTGCGCAACCGTGCGAGCTGGTCCACGGTCTGGCGGCCGAACAGCAGATTGGCGGCGTGGAACACCGGGCCGGCATGCGGCTTCACCGCGACCCGGTCCTCCGGCCTCAGCGCGTCGAAATACAGCGCCGTCATGATCGCGGCGACCGAGGCGCACGAGGCCTGGTGGCCGCCCACCTTCAGCCCGTCGCGATTGGGACGGATGTGGTTGGCATTGTGGATCGCCCAGGCGGACAACCACAGCAGCTTGCGGCGGATCTGCTCCAGCAGCGCCAGCCGGCTCTCGGCGACCGTCTGCATCAGGCGCGAGCCAGCTTGCGGATGCCGGCGGTGGTGTTGCGCTTGCCTTCCACGGCGTACTCCTCGTGGTAATCCTCGAGCTTGGCCGGGTCGTAGAGGTAGTTGACCATCATCGTCGCACTCTCCCGCACGCCCTTGTCCGAGGTGTCGGCGCACATGATCAGGCGCTCGATGCGGGCGCCGTTGCCGAGGTGGAAATGCGCCACCGGGTCGCTGGCGCGCTTGCCCTTGCCTTCCAGCAGCAGGTAGCGCGCGGCGAGGCGGATCAGCACGGGCTCCACCGCCTTCACCACCGCCGCGTCCCGCGCCCAGCCGCGGCGGGCGAGCAGGGTGGATAGGGCGGCGCCGCCGCCCTCCGGCTTCGGGTCGGACGACACGGCGAGCAGGGCGGTCGTCTCTTCCCCGCTCAACAAGCCGGCCGCGTTCTCCGTCAGCTTAGCGTCCAGCCAGCGGCGGAAACCGGGGATGGGGGACAAGGTCGCGAACGTCTTGAGCGTTGGGTACTCCGCGTCCAGCACGGCCACGACCTTCTTGATGAGGTAGTTGCCGAAGCTGATGCCGGCCAGCCCGCGCTGGCAGTTGCTGATGGAGTAGAAGATCGCCGTGTCCGCGTTCTTCGGGTCCAGCAACGGCGCCCGCTTGTCGAGCAGCCGCTGCACGCTGCCGGCCAGGCCGCGCACCAGCGCCACCTCGACGAAAATCAGCGGCTCGGCCGGCATGCGCGGGTGGAACAGCGCGTAGCAGCGGCGGTCGCTGTCCAGGCGGTTCTTCAGGTCCGACCACGAGCGGATCTCGTGCACCGCTTCGTAGCCGACCAGGCGCTCCAGCAGCACGGCCGGGCTGCTCCAGTCGATGCGCTGCAGCTCCAGGAAGCCGACATCGAACCAGTTGGCCAGCAGCGCGCGCAGGTCGCTGTCGAGCGCCGCCAGGTAGGGGTCGCCCTTGACGCGCGCGAGCAAGGTGGCGCGTAGGTCGACCAGGAACTTCATGCCGTCGGGGATGGTGGTGAACTGGGTCAGCAGCCGGATGCGCGGCGGCTCCAGGGCGCGGCGCAGGGCGGAGGTTGCGGTGGTGCGCTCGGCCGGGTCCTCGGTGGATTGCAGCCGTTCGTAGGCGGCGGCGATGGCGGCCGGGTCGCTGTCGAGCTCGGCGAGGGTGCGCAGGAAGGCGGTGCGGCCGTCCTCGCCCAGCTGCAGGTAGGCCTGGGCGAGCTTGGCGGCACGGTTGCGGGCCGCCATCTCGCCGCCGCGGCCGAACAGGCAGGCGCGCATTTGGGCGGCGATGCCGTCGTCGTCGTCCGGCACGCCGGCCGCCATGTCGCGCCATACGCCGGTGATCCGGCGAATGGCGCGGTCGAACAGGCCAATGGTCGCAGTCTCGCTCATGGCGGCGTCTCCGGCGTGCCCGGCAACGTATGCCGTAAAAGCCGGTTTGTTGAGAGGCGTTTGATCAGGTCAAATCGCGCATTACGCGGGCGATCGCCACCGGCAGGTCCTCCGCGACCAACCCGATGCCGAGCGCCTCCCCCGCGCGCCCGTGGAGCCAAGCGCCGGCGCAAGCGGCTTCCCACGCGGGCATGCCGCCCGCCAGCAGTGCGGCGATCAGGCCGGACAGCGTGTCCCCGGCGCCGGCGGTCGCCAAGGCGGGCGTGCCCGTGCCGTTGATGGCGGCGCGGCCATCGGGCGCCGCGATCACGGTGTCGGAGCCTTTCAGCAGCACCACCAACCCGATCCGCCGCGCCGCGTCCCGCGCGGCGGTCAGCCGGTCGGCGCCGGACGGGCCGAACAGCCGGGCGAACTCGCCCTCGTGCGGGGTGATCACGGCCGTGCCGCGCAGCGCCTCCGGGTGGCCGGCATGGGCGCTCAGCGCGTCGGCGTCGGCCACCACCTGGCGTCCGGCCGCCAGCACGCGGGGCAGGTCCGCCCGCGCCGCGTCCATCCCCAGCCCGGGGCCGCACACCCAGGTCGTGCGCCTTGCGTCGGGCAGCAGCGCGGCGAGCGGCTCGTCGTTCACGATCAGGCCGGCCGGCGCGTGCGCGTAGCGGGCGGCGTTGCCGGACGCCACGATCGTCACCATGCCGGCGCCGCCATGCCGGGCCGCCGCCGCCGCAAGTTGCGCCGCCCCTGTCATCGCGGCGCCGCCCAGCACCGACACGTAGCCGCGGGCGTATTTGTTGGTGGAGGCCGGCAGCACCGGCAGCGTCCAGAGCGCGGGGCTGTTGGCGACGGTCAGCGGCCGGATGTCGTCCAGCACGGCGGCGGGCAGGCCGATGTCGGCCAACACGATGTCGCCGCACAGATCGCGCCCGGGCAGCAGGCAGTGCCCGGGCTTGCGGCGGAAGAAAGTGACCGTGCAGGCCGCCTGCGCCGCGCGGCCGCGCACCGCGCCGGTGGCTCCGTCGACCCCGCTCGGCACGTCCACCGCCAAGATGCGGCGCGCGGCGGCCAATGTGTCGGCGGCCAGGCCGTCAACGTCGCGCGCCAGCCCGGCCCCGAACACGGCGTCAATCACGAGTTCTGCGCGGGCGGCGTCCGCCGGGTCGAACGCGGCGACCGGGCCGGCCCAGGCGGCGGCGGCCAGGGCGGCGTCGCTCCCTGCGCGCGGGGACGCCAGGGCCGCCACCCGAACCGGCCAGCCCGCCGCAGCCAGCAAGCGCGCGGCGACGTAGCCGTCGCCGCCGTTGTTGCCGGGGCCGCACAGCACCAGCGTGCGGCAGGGGCCGAACCGCCGCGCCGCGCGGGCCACCGCCCAGCCGGCGCGCTCCATCAGCAGGTCGCCCGGCACGCCTCGCGCGATCGCCAGCGCGTCGGCGCGGCCCATTTCGTCGGGCGTCAACAGCTCGTTCATGCCGGCAACACCCCGTTCAGCACCACGAAGGCGACCGCGCCGCCCGCCATCAGGACGATGGGATTGACCGGCGTGGCCAGCAACAACGCGGTGGACGCGACCGCGATCCCCCTGGCCAGCCAGCCGCCATCCAGCGCCTCGACCAGCACCAGGCCCGAGGCGAGGATCATGCCGGAAGCGACCGGCCGCAATCCAACCTCGAGCGCCACCTGCCATCGCGCGCCTTGGAACCGCTTCCACAGGCGGGCCAGGCCGTAGACCAGCAGGGCGGTGGGCGCGAAGATCGCCACCGACGCCACCAGCGCGCCCCAGGCGCCGGCCACCTGCCAGCCGATCAACGTCACGAGCAGGGTGCCCGGGCCCGGCGCCATGCGGGCGATGGCGAAGGCGTCGACGAACTGCGTCTCGGTCATCCAGTGGTGGTGGGCGACGACCTGGCGGTGGATCTCCGCCACCAGCGTCTGTCCGCCGCCGACCGACAGCAACGAGAGCGGGGCGAACAGCACGGCGAGTTGCAGCAGCGCGCTACGCACGGCAGATCCTTCGATAGGCGTGCGCGACGCTGATCGCGCCGAGCACCAGCAGCACCAACGGCAGGGACAGGCGCAGCACGCCGACCCCGACGAAGGCCGCGGCCATCACCAGGATGGAAACGACGCCTTTGCGCGCGGCCCGGTGCGCCGCCACCAGGCCCATCTGCAGCGACAGCCCGACCGCGGCGGCCCCGACCCCGGTCAGCACCAGGTGGGTTAGCGGGTAGGCGCGCAGCTTGGCGAACACGACGGCGACGGCGACGACCAGCAGCGCCGGCGGCACGATGATGCCGAACGCGCCGGCCAGCGCGCCCATGTTGCCGCGCAGGCGGTAGCCGATCCAGATCGCCATGTTGACGACGTTCACGCCGGGGAAGGCCTGCGCCAATCCGAGGCCGGAGAGGAACTCCTCCTCGCCGATCCAGTGGCGGCGCTGGACGAACTCGCGCATCAGCCAGCCGGACATGCCGCCGCCGAAACTGGTCAGCCCGATGCGGGTGAACAGCGCAAGCAATTGGAGGCTGGAGGGTGCGCCCGTCTCGTCCGCCAATCGCCGCCCTCCTTGTTCGAGGCGATAGCGCAGCGGAATGGCGAAGGCCAGCTTGGGAAATGGCGAAGGCCAGCTTGGGAAA
>CAXTBW010000087.1:0-7845 GCA_964242925.1 uncultured Acetobacteraceae bacterium | reverse complement strand
GGCGAAGGCCAGCTTGGGAAACGGCGAAGGCCAGCTTGCGGGGCCACCTCGGCGCGGCCATACCGGGAAGGCCCGGCAGGCAAGGACAGGCGTGATGGTCGTGTGGGACCTGGTGTTGGCGGTGCACATCCTGGCGATGGCGTTGTGGACGGGCGGAATGGCTTACGCGCTGGTGGTGCTGCGGCCCAGCTTGCCTGTGCTGGCCGGCCCCGACCGGCTGCTGTTGCTCGGCCAGACGTTCCGGCGGTTTTTCCAGTTGGTTTGGGTCGCGATGCCGCTCGTGCTGGTCAGCGGGTGGGCGATGGTGTTCGGCGTGTATGGCGGCTTCGCGCACCTTCCCTGGCCGGTGAACGTCATGCAGGTGCTGGGGATCGTGATGGCGGCGGTGTTCGTGGCGTTGGTGTTCGGGCCTTGGCGCCGGTTTCGGGCCGCGCCCAACGCGGACGCGGCGGCCTCGATCCGCCGACTGATCCACGCCAATCTCGGGCTCGGGGTGATCGTGATCGTGGTGGCCTGCTTCGCGCATTGGTGAGGCTTGCGGCCGAAGCGCCCAACATCGTCATTGCGAGGAGCGCTTGCGACGAAGCAATCCAGCCGGCAGCACGGAACGCGCCGCCTGGATCGCCGCGCCGCCAAAGGGGTGGCTCGCGATGGCGGAGTTATTTTCGGCCTCGAGTGCAAGGCTTTTCACCCCGGCCCTCTCCCGCGCGTGGTAGAGGAAAGTCACTCGGCGGCCAGCTTCATGCTCGAGGCGGCCAGCGCCTGGTCCAGGTCGGCGATCAGGTCGTCCGGATGCTCCAGGCCGATCGACAACCGCACGTAGCCCGGCGACACGCCGCTCTTCATCTGGTCGCCCTCGGCCAGCTGCGAGTGCGTGGTGCTGGCCGGGTGGATGGCCAGCGAGCGGGCGTCGCCGATGTTGGCCACGTGGTAGAACAGCTGCAGCGCATCGATGAAGCGCCGGCCGGCGGAAGCGCCGCCGTGCAGCTCGAAGCCAAGCAGGCCGCCCATCCCGTGCGGCAGGTAACGCCGGGTCAGCTCCGCGTCGCGCCCGGTGGCGAAGGCGGGATGGATCACGCGCGCCACCTCAGTCCGCTTGGCCAGCCACTCGGCGATGGTCAGCGTTGTGGCGGAGTGCCGCGGCATGCGCAGCGGCAGCGTCTCGATGCCCTGCAACACGAGCCAGGCGTTGAACGGGCTGATCGCCGGGCCGAGGTCCCGCAGCAGGGTCACGCGCGCCTTCAGGATGTAGGCGATCGGGCCGAGCGGCTTGACGGCCTCGGTCCAGATGGCGCCGTGGTAGGACGGGTCTGGCGTGTTCAGGCCCGGCTGCCGCTCCGGATGCGCCGCCCAGTCGAAGTTGCCGCCGTCCACCAGCATGCCGGCGATCGCGTTGCCGTGCCCGCCGAGGTACTTGGTGGCCGAGTACACGATCACCGCCGCGCCATGGTCGAACGGGCGCACCAGCATCGGCGCGGCCGTGTTGTCCATGATCAGCGGGATACCGAGCTTGCGCCCCAGCGCGGCCACCTCCGCGATCGGGAACACGCGCAGCCTCGGGTTGGGCAGCGTTTCGGCGTACCAGGCCCGCGTGCGGTCGTCGGATGCGCGCGCGAACGCCTCCGGGTCGACCGGGTCGACGAAACGGACCTCGATGCCCTGGTCCTTGAACGTATTGGCGAACAGGTTCCACGTCCCGCCGTACAGATCGGTGGAGGACACGATGTTGTCGCCGACCTTGGCCAGGTTCTGCACCGCCAGCGCGCTCGCCGCCTGGCCGGAGGCGACCGCCAGCGCGCCGACGCCGCCTTCCATCGCCGCGACCCGCTTCTCCAGCGCGTCGGAGGTCGGGTTCATGATGCGGGTGTAGATGTTGCCCAGCTCCTTGAGCGCGAACAGGTTCGCGGCGTGCTCGGAGCTGTCGAACTGGAAGGCCGTCGTCTGGTAGATCGGCACGGCCACCGCGCCGGTCGCCTCGTCGCGCCGCCAGCCGGCGTGGACCGCCATCGTTTCCGGATGCATTTGCCGGTTCCCTCTCGGTTTGGGTGGATAATCTAAGCTGGCGCCATGCTCGCCGCAAACACTCGCGCGTAGTTGCCGCCCAGCAGCTTGCGCACCTCGTCGGCGCTGAACCCGGCCGACAGCAGCGCGGCCGTCAGCCCCGGCAGGTCGGCGTAGCTGTCGAACGTAGCGGCGCCGACCAGGCCCATCTGGTCGGCGCCTAGCCCGACATGGTCCACCCCCACGATGGCTGCCATGCGCGCCATGCCGCCTGCCATCGCCGCCATGTCGGGGAACAGGCTCGCCACCGGCCAGATGCCGATCACGCCGCCCGTGCCGGCGATGAGCTTGGCGTGCTCGGGCGTGATCAGCCGCGTGTAGGGGCGCGGCCGGGTGGTCAGCGAGGTGTGCGACAGGACCAGCGGCTTGGTCGTCGCTTGCGCCGCGCGCCGCACCAGGTCGAGCGTGCCGTGCGCCACGTCCACCACCACGCCACGGGCGTTGCAGCGGCGAATGACCGCGGCGCCGGCGTCGGCGAGGCCGCCATGCACCGGGTCCTCGGTCTGGATGTCCCCCAGCTCGTTCACCCGGTAGTGCGTCAGTTGCAAGTGGCGGAGCTGCCAGCGTTCATAGGCCTCGTCCACGCGGTCCGGATTGCCCTCCAGGAAGTCGCCGCCTTCGGCCGACACGACGACGCACGGGCGGGCGGCGCGGGCGGCATGCAGGCCGGCGGCGGTGGTCACCACGGTCAACCCCTGCTCCGCCGCCAGCGCGTGCAGCCGGGCGAAGGCGCGTTGCGCGTAGGCGTAGAGCTCGCCCGGAACCGGTTCGCGATACGGGTGGATGCGGTTGTCGGGCCCGATCCGGTGCGTTGGCGCGTCGGACACGATGGCGAGGCAGGCCACCGACAGGCCGCCCTGCCGCATCGGGGCGGCAACCGGGGTGAATGGCTCCGGGTTGCGCAGGCGCAGGATGCGGCCGGCGTGGGAGTGCAGGTCCACGGCCGCGGAGTCGGCGGTCACCGCCCTCGGGTCGTCCGGCGCAGCGGCGGCGAGGCACAGCAGCGGCGCCGCGGCCAGCATCCGGCGGCGGCCGAACCCGGCGGCGACCGGCCGGGCGTCGACCAGGCGCCAGCCGCCCGCCTCACCGCGCAGGATGCCGTCCAGCGTGACGGCGCCGTGGCCGAGCGGAACCGTCGCCGACACGCCGATCCGCGCGGCGGCAGCGGGCAGGCACCCGGCGCAACAGGGCGGCTCCGCCACGAGGACGTCGCCCGCGAGCCACCCCGCCACCCGGACCGGGCCGTCGAGCGCGGTGGCGAGGGTGCGCCAATCGAGTCTGGGACGATCCATCACGTGCTTCCGCAACGGGCAGGCGGGCAGACTATTGCGGTTTTGGCACGGCGCCCATATGGCCGAGCACGTCGTGGCCGCCCTCCCAGATCAGCTTGCAAGCGACGAACATCACGATCGCCAATCCAACCCAGGCGATCCAGCGATAGCGCTCCAGCAGTCGTGCAATGAGAGTGGCGGCGACGGCCATCATCACCACGGACACGGCAAGGCCCGCGACCAACACGCCAACATGGCCCCGGGCGGCGCCCGCTACGGCGAGCACGTTGTCCAGGCTCATGGACAGGTCGGCCAGCAGGATCTGGGTGATGGCGGCGCCCAGCGACTTGGCGGGCTGCACGGTCCCGGCGCGGTGCGGGCGGGGGCGCAGCTCGCGATACATGCGCCAGCACACCCACAGCAACAGCACCCCGCCCGCCAGCATCAGCCCGATGATGGCCAGCAACTGCAAAGCCACCAGCGCCAGGGCGATCCGGATGAGCGCGGCGGCGCCGATGCCGGCCAGGATCGCGGTGCGCTTGTTGGCCGGCGCCAGGCCAGCAACGGCCATGCCCACCACCACGGCATTGTCGCCGGCCAGCACCAGGTCGATCACCAGCACCTGCGCCAGCGCCGATAATTGGGCTAGAAGGTCGCCGTCGAGGAGGAAGTGCATGGTCCCGCGTTACACCCGTCCCGAGATGGCCGCCATCTGGGCGCCCGTGAATCGCTATCGCCTATGGTTCGCCATCGAGGCCGCCGCCGCCGACGGCATGGAAACCGTGGGCGCCATCCCCTCCGGGACCGCCGCCGCCATCCGCGCCCGCGGGGAGCCGCTGCTCGCCGCCATGGACGACACGGACGTGGCGCGAATTGACGCCATCGAGGCGGAGACGCGGCATGACGTGATCGCCTTCCTCACCTGGCTGGCGGAAGGCATCGGCGAGCCCAGCCGCTTCGTCCACCAGGGCATGACCAGCAGCGACGTGCTCGACACCTGCTTGTCGTTGCAGCTGACGCAGGCCGCCGACCTGCTGCTGGCCGACCTCGACCAGGTGCTGGCCGCGCTGCGCCGCCGCGCGCACGAGCACAAACACACCCTCACCATCGGCCGCAGCCACGGCATCCACGCCGAGCCGACCTCGTTCGGGCTCAAGCTGGCCGGGCACTACGCGGAGTTCGACCGCAACCGCGCCCGCCTGGTCGCCGCGCGGGCGGAGGTTGCGGTGTGCGCCATCTCCGGCGCGGTCGGCACCTACGCGCACCTCGACCCGGCCGTGGAGGAGCACGTCGCCCGCGCGCTTGGCCTGGCGGTGGAGCCCGTGTCGACCCAGGTGATCGCGCGCGACCGCCACGCCGCATTCTTCTGCACGCTGGCCGTGATCGCGAGCGGGGTGGAGCGGCTGGCGACCGAGGTGCGGCACCTGCAGCGGTCAGAGGTGCGGGAGGCGGAGGAGTTCTTCCACGCCGGGCAGAAAGGCAGCAGCGCCATGCCGCACAAGCGCAACCCCGTGCTGAGCGAGAACCTGACCGGGCTGGCGCGGGTGGTGCGCGCCGCCGCGGTTCCGGCGCTGGAGAACGTGGCGCTGTGGCACGAGCGCGACATCAGCCACAGCAGCGTCGAGCGGGTGATCGCCCCGGACGCGACCTTGGCGCTGGATTTCGCGCTGGCCAGGCTGGCCGGAATGATTGAGCGGCTGGTGGTGCATCCGGACCGGATGGCCGCCAACCTCGAGAGCCTGGGCGGCGTGATCCACAGCGGCGAGGTGCTTCTGGCGCTGACCCGCGCCGGGGTGTCGCGGGAGGACGCCTATCGTCTGGTGCAGCGCAACGCGATGGCGACGTGGGAAAGCCTGGGCCAGCCAGGCGCCGGCGGGTTCCGCGACCGGCTGCTGTCCGACCCGGCGGTGGTGGACCGCATCACCCCCGAGGCGATCGAGGCCGCCATGGACCCGGCGATGCACCTGCGCGCCGTGGACCACGTCTTCGCCCGCGTGTTCGGCGAGTCCTGATCCGATACCGGCGCCCGAAACGCCGACTTCCCACCGCACCGATATCGTCATCGCGAGAAGCGCTTGCGACGCGGCAATCCAGCCTCCAGCACCGCGCTCGCCGTCCTGGATCGCCACGCCGCCAAGCGATGACGGTCGGCCGCTGGTTGGGCGGGGGGTCCCCTCCCTACTTCACGAATTGCGCTGCCGCGCGGGACGTCACGGCCAAGCGATCGAGACACTCGTCGCGGTCGCGGTCGGCGACGGGCTTGCCGCCGCGGCAGGCCAGCACGTCGTTGACCAGGATGCGCGCGATATCGGTGCAAGCCAGGCCCGGGAGGTCGAACAGCCGCACCGTGGTCTTGCCGCCCCCGAGCGGCGCGATGTCGAGCGCAATGCGCCGCTCGATCACGCCGTCGCCGCCGAACAGCACCAAGTCGAGCCGCAACTGGTCGAACGGCTCGGGGTCCGGGTTCTGCGCCACGATGTAGGCGCGGCAGCCGGCGGGCTGGCCGGCGATCGGCTCCAGCTTGTTGAGCTCCAGCGGAACCGGCGAGGCTGCCCGGGCGGGGCTGGCCGCCGCCGCGATCGCGAGGCCCAAGCCGAGCGCCACGCCGACGCGAAGTGATGCCATCTTTGCTCGCTTTCCTCAGTCACACGGGCGGCCTTCTTGAGACACCCCCGGCGCCGAGTCTAGACGCCCAGTCAAGACGGGCCACGCCACAGGTTCTTGACAGCAAACCAGCACATCTGCGAATGCGATTAACTCGCAAACCGACGGAGCCCGCCATGTCCGCCTCCCGCGCCATCCTGTTGCCTACCGGAATGGCCATGACTTTCTCCGTCGGCCGCCCCATCGTCGCGCCGGACCCGGCGTGGACGCGAGACGACGAGGAAACCACGCCCGAGCCTCACGCCGCCCGTGTCGCCGACATCCGCGACGGCAAGCCGGTCGAGAACAAGGGCTGATCCCGGCATCGCCGGTTGGACGCGCTCGGGCGGCCGTGACTAAGCTGCCTTGCATGGATCCTTGGACCCTGACGCTAGAGCCGAAACCAAACGCTGCGATCCGCCGCGCGGTGATGCGGCCGTTGCGGACCTACAATAAGGGCGAGGTCGGCGGTGGCGGCTTCACCCAGGTCGCCGTCACGGTCCGGGATGCCGGGGCGAAGATCGTCGGCGGGCTGTGGGGCTATGCCTGGCACGGCTGGCTGTTCGTCGAGCTGCTTGCGCTCGGTCCGGCGCGCGGGGCGGGGCTCGGCCGGCGCGTTATGGCGATGGCCGAAATGGAGGCGCGGCGGCTTGGCTGCACCGGCATTTGGCTCGACACGTTCACCTTCCAGGCGCCGGGCTTCTACCAGAAGCTCGGCTTCGTCGAGGCCGGGCGCATCGAGGAGCATCCGGCAGGCCACGATCGCATCTTCCTTGTCAAACGGCTGTAGTGGAGCGCTCCCTTTGATGGATCGCTCGCGCACCTAGATAAAGCGGATGACCCCTTCCCTGCCCGTCCGCGCCCCCGAGGGCGTCGCCAACCTCCGCAGCCAACCCGCCCCGCTCCCCGTCCCGCTTCCAGCATGGGACCTTTCGGATCTTTACCCGGGCGTCGACAGCCCGCGCATTGCCGCCGACCTCGACGCGGCGCAGGCCGCCGCGGCCGCGTTCGCCGAGCGCTACGCCGGGACCCTGGCCAGCCAAACAGGGGCGGCGCTGGCGGCGGCGCTGGTGGAATACGAGCGCATCCAGGAAATGCTCGGCCGCGTGATGTCGTTCGCCCAGCTCAGCTTCAGCGGCAACGCCACCGACGCCGGCATCGGGCAGTTCATGCAGTCCTGCTCCGAGCGGGTGACGCAGATCACCTCCCAGCTGATCTTCTTCGACCTGGAGCTGAACCGCCTCGACGACGACGCCCTCGCCGCCAAGCTTGCCGACCCGGCGCTGGCGCGGTGGGAGCCGCATCTGCGCGACCTGCGCGTGTTCCGCCCGCACCAGCTGTCGGACGAGGCGGAGCGGCTGGTGCATGAGATGGGCGTCACCGCGCGCGCCTGGAGCCGGTTGTTCGACGAGACGGTGGCCGGCATGTCGATCCCGTTCCGCAACAGCGCCGGGCAGACCGAGCAGCTGACCGTCAGCGACGTGCTGAACAACCTGTCGGACCGCGACCGCGCCGTGCGTGAGCAGGCCGGCCGCGCCATCGGCCAGGCGTTCGGCGAGCGCGTCAAGCTCTTCGGACTGATCACCAACACGCTGGCCAAGGACAAGGCGATCGACGACAGCTGGCGCCGCTACCCGCGGCCCGGCAGCGCGCGCAACCGCTCCAACATGGTCGAGGACGAGGTGGTGGACGCGCTGGTGTCCGCCGTGACCGCGGATTATGGGCGGCTGTCGCATCGCTATTACGCCATGAAGGCCAAGTGGCTTGGCCTGGACAAGATGCAGCACTGGGACCGCAACGCCCCGCTGCCCGGCGACGACGACCGCGCCATCAGCTGGGACGAGGCGCGCAACCGGGTGCTGACCGCCTA
>CAXTBW010000086.1:15637-18980 GCA_964242925.1 uncultured Acetobacteraceae bacterium | reverse complement strand
GCAACGCACCATCGCATACTTCGCCAGGCTGCTGGCCGAACGCGGCGCATCTGCGGCTATGGCGAACTGACGCAAACATCCTGCGGAGAGCAAATCGATGAAGATCGCGATGATCGGCGGCGGCTATGTCGGCTTAGTGTCAGGCGCTTGCTTCGCCGATCTGGGCGTTGACGTGTGCGTGGTGGAGAGCCACCCGGGCAAGCTCGCCCTGCTGCGCGAGGGCAAGATGCCGATCTACGAGCCCGGCCTGGACCGGTTGGTGCACGAGAACGTGGCCGCCGGCCGGCTGAGTTTCACCGAGGACCTGGCCCAGGCGGTGGCCGGCGTCGAGGCGGTGTTCATCGCCGTGGGCACCCCCACCCGGCGCGGCGACGGCCATGCCGACGTCAGCTATGTCAACGCCGCCGCCGAGCAGGTCGCCCGCGCGCTGACCGGCTACGCCGTGATCGTGACCAAGAGCACCGTCCCCGTCGGCACCGGCCGCACCATCGCCGCCATTATGCGCGCCGCCCGGCCGGACTTTGCGTTCGACGTCGCCAGCAACCCGGAATTTCTGCGCGAGGGCAGCGCCATCGGCGACTTCATGCGGCCGGACCGCATCGTCATCGGCACCGAGAGCGAGCGCGCGCGGGAGGTGCTGCGCCGCCTGTACCGTCCGCTGTATCTGATCGAGGCGCCCATCCTGTTCACCGCGATCGAAACGGCGGAGCTGATCAAGTATGCCGCCAACTCGTTCCTTGCGATGAAGGTGACGTTCATCAACGAGATGGCCGACCTCTGCGAGAAGGTCGGCGCCGACGTGCACGACGTGGCGCGCGGCATCGGCCTGGACGGCCGCATCGGCCGCAAGTTCCTGCACCCCGGTCCGGGCTATGGCGGCTCGTGCTTCCCCAAGGACACGCTGGCCCTGGCCCGCATCGCGCAGGATTGGGGGGCGCCCTCCCGCCTGGTGGAAACCACCGTCGCGGTGAACGAGGCGCGCAAGGCGGCGATGGCGGCGCGCGTGGTGGCGGCCTGCGGCGGCAACGTGCGCGGCAAGACCCTCGCCGTGCTCGGCCTGACGTTCAAGCCCGAAACCGACGACATGCGCGATGCGCCCAGCTTGCCGATCGTCCACCGCCTGGTGGAGGAAGGCGCCCGCATCCGCGCCTTCGACCCCGAGGGCATGGAGGCCGCGCGGCCGATGCTGCCGGACGGCGTGACCTACTGCGCCTCGGCCAACGAGGCGCTGGACGGCGCCAACGCGATGGTGCTGATTACCGAGTGGAACGAGTTCCGCGCCATCTCGCCCGCCAAATTGGCGGCGTCGCTGAAGGATCGCGTGGTGGTGGACTTGCGCAACGTGTTCGACCCCGTGGCGATGGGGGAGGCTGGCCTGGACTACTACGCCGTGGGTCGCGGCAACGTGGTTGCCGCCGCGCAGCACGCGCACCGCGCCGCCTGACCGGCGGCCAGTAGCGGGGGGCGTTGAAAGCGCGGCCCTTATGCTATTCTGCGGCTAATGTCGCGCCGTCACATCGAGGTCACGCCGGATCTGCTGCTCCGCGCCTATCGCGTGGGCCTGTTCCCCATGGCGGAAACGCGGCGCAGCGACCGGCTCTACTGGCTCGACCCGGAATTCCGCGGCGTCCTGCCGCTGGACCACTTCCACGCGCCGCGCCGCCTGCTGCGCACGGTGCTGCGCGGGCCGTTCGAGGTCTCCAGCGACCGCAACTTCCCCGCCGTCATCGCCGCCTGCGCCGCGGCCAAGGCCGGGCGGGAGGACACCTGGATCAACCCCGACATCGAACGCCTGTTCGGCGACCTGCACCGCGCCGGCTTCGCCCACAGCGTCGAGTGCCGCGTGGACGGCGTGCTGGTCGGCGGCTTGTACGGCGTGAGCCTGGGCGCCGCGTTCTTCGGCGAGAGCATGTTCAGCACCGTGCGCGATGCTTCCAAAGTGGCGCTGGTCCACCTGGTCGCCCGCTTGCGGCTCGGCGGCTACACCCTGCTGGACACGCAGTTCCTCACCTCCCATCTGGAACAGTTCGGCGCCGAGGAGCTGCCGCGGGAACGTTACAAGACGTTGCTCGCCGCGGCGGTGGCGGCGAAGGCGCGCTGGGAGCGGGACGACCCGGCGCGGGATGAGGCGGTCATGGCGGAGATACGATCGATGAGCGGCCGATGATGCGCCTCCTGCTGCTGGCCCTGCTGCTGCTCCTCAAGCCGGGTTCGGCCGCTGCCCAACCTCGGCTGTTCCCCACGGTGGACGTTACGGCGACCTACCGGCTGACCGGCGCCCTGGTGGACCAGATCCCCGGCGGCGCGCCCGATGGCGTGCGCCTCCAGTGGGACGCGGCCGGACAGCGCCTGCGCGCCGACCCGGTGCGCCGGCCGACCTACGCCATCGTCGACCTGACGCGCCGCGTGGCCCAGCTCGTGTTCGCGCAGCAGTCCGGCGTGTTGGAGCTGCCGTTGCGCGGCGGCGACCCGCAAACCCTGCTCACCGGCGCGGATGTGCAATTCACCCGCCGCGGGCCCGGCCGGGTGCTGGGCCTGGACTGCACCGAGTGGCACGTGCAATCGCGCAAGCTGTCCGGCGTCGGCTGCGTCACCCCGGACGGCTTGATCCTGCAGGCGAACCTGACCTATGACGGGCGGCCCGGCGCCGCGACCGCGACCTCCGTCGAGCGCGGCGCCATCCCGCCGGAGCGCTTCAGGGTGCCGCCGGAGTATTTCCGCCTGCCGCTGGCGGGCGCCCGGTGATCCGGGCGCTGCTGCCGGCGGCTCTGCTGGCCGCGGTCCAGGCCTGGCCGGCGCGTGCCGAGCGGCCGCCCATCACGCCGCAGCGCGACGTCGACATCACGTACCGGCTGGTCCAGCCCGTTCAGGACGCCCCGCCTTTGTCGCAGCGGATGCGCTGGTCGGTGGCGACCGGGCGGCTGCGGGTCGATCCGCCGTCGCCGGGGCTCTACATGATCGTGGACTACAAGGCGAAGCGGATGGCCGTGATCAAGCTGGCGGAGCGGGCGGTGCTGGACATGGCCACCAACGGTCCCGGCCTTCCCGGCGCCCCCGCCGGCGACTACCGGCGGCTGGACGAGGCGGAGGTCGCCGGGCTGCGCTGCACCAACTGGTTGACCACGGACGCCGCCGGGCAGGCGACCACGCTGTGCCTGACCGCGGACGGCGTGATGCTGCGCGCCGCCCAGTCCGGCCAGGCGCTGCTGGAGGCGGTCTCCGTCCAGTACGGCCCGCAGGATGCGGCCGCGTTCACTCCGCCGGACGGTTTCACCCACGTCTCGGGCGCCGCGCATTGAGCGAGGCCGCCGCGTCCAACCCCAATCAGGACGCAGCCGCGTCC
>CAXTBW010000086.1:0-15537 GCA_964242925.1 uncultured Acetobacteraceae bacterium | reverse complement strand
GCCGCGTCCGGGTCCGGCCGCGAGCGGGTCAACCCGCGCCGTCCCAAGTCGACGCATCCGATGGCGAAGTCGTTTTGGCCGTGGTTCGACCGTTCGGGGCGGTTCTCGACCCTGAAGGCCGTCGCGCTCGCGCTGGAGATCGCGCCCGCAATGTGGATCGCCTTCGCCCTGGCGACCAACCGCCTCGGCGCCCGGCCGATCCTGGAGGCGATTCACCAGACCGGGCTGTGGTCGATCCGGTTCCTGCTGATCACCCTGATGGCCTCGCCGGCGCGGGCGATCTTCAACTGGCACCGGCTGGTGCTGATCCGCCGCCAGTTGGGTTTGGCGGCGCTGTTCTACGCCATCGCGCACGTCGTGCTGTACGCGTGGGACCAGAATTGGGTGGCGATGAAGGTCGCGACCGAGATCCTCGACCGCTTCTATCTCGAGATCGGCTTCGTCGCGCTTGTCGGCCTCGCGGTGCTGGGCGTGACCTCCACCGACCGGGCGCTGCGCCGGCTCGGTCACGCGTGGAAGCGGCTGCACCGGCTGACCTACCTCGTGGCGGCGCTGGGGCTGTTCCACTTCTTCCTGCAGTCCAAGGCGAACGTCGCCGCCGCGACGGTGATGGCCGGGCTGTTCGTCTGGGCGATGGCCTGGCGCATGATCCCGTCCGGCCCGGACCGCGAGCCGCTGCCGATCCTGGCCCTGGCGCTGCTGGCCGGCTTGCTCACGGCCGCGATCGAGTTCGCCTGGTACGGTCTGGCGACCCGCATCGCCCCCACGCGCGCATTGGCCGCCGAGCTGGACATTGCGTACGGCCCGCATCCGGCGGGGCAGGTGCTGCTGGCCTGCCTGTCGATCGCGGTCGCGACGGCGCTGTTCTGGGCCCGGCATCGCGAGCGGCTGCGGCAAACCGTGGCATTCGACGTGGCGCTGTATGCCGGCGGCGGCCTGATCAGCGCGGCGCTGGCCTTCTCGTTCAGCCTCACCGACGACTGGCTGCCGGATGACTGGGGTTTCTGGCAGGCGGCCGGCGGCTTCGTGTTGGCGATGGCGGCCCTCGGGTTGGTGCGCCGCCTGTTGCCGCGCGGGCGCCATGCGCTGGACGCGGCCTGCGCCGCCATCCTGCTGCTGCCGATCGTCGTAGGGATCGCCGTCTAAGCGGTTCCCTCCACGGAGTTGCTTGTAAAAGCCCGATAGCTGTGCGTCGTATGGCAGGCAAACAGCCGGGCGCAATCCGGCGGAGCCTTGGGAGAGTCCACCGTGGCCATCAACCGCCGAACGCTGATGCTTGCCTCCGCCGGGGCGCTTGCGATGCCGTGGGTCGCGCGTGCGGCCGACACGCTGAAGATCGGCGTGACGTCGCCTGTGACCGGGCCCGCCGCCGAGTCGGGCGGCTTCCAGCTCACCGGCATCAAGCTGGCCGTGGACGAGGTGAACGAGACCGGCGTGCTCGGCAAGAAGCTCGAGACGGTGGTGGACGACGACGCCACGACCAATCCCGGCGCGGTGCTCGCCTTCTCGCGCTTGTCGGGCGACCCGGCGATGGTGGGCTTCATCGGATCGATCCGGTCCACCCAGGTGAACGCCATGTCGCCGGACGTGCTGAAAATCGGCAAGCCGATGATGATCGGCGGCACCGATCCTTCGCTGACGCACGCCGGCAACAAGTGGCTGTTCCGCTGCCGGCCGAACGATTCGTACTCCGCCAAGGTGATCTTCGCGTACGGCAACGACACGTTGCAGAAGAAGAAGTGGGCGATCGTGCACAGCACCGACGCCTTCGGCACCGGCGGCATGAAGGCGTTCACCGAGAGCCTCAAGGCCGCCGGGATCGAGCCGTCGCTGATCCAGGGCTACACCAACCAGCAGGCGGATTTCACCCCCGTGGCGCTGGCCATCCGCCAGTCGGGCGCGGACGTGCTGTGCTCCTACTTCACGTTCGAGACCGACGTCGGCGTGTTCGCGCGCCAGTTGCGCCAGCTCGGCGTGCGCATCCCCTGGATCGGTTCGCCGTCGATCGTCAACATCTCGGCGCTGAACCTGGCGGGACCGAGCCTGTATGGCACCTTCGGCGTCGCCGATTACGCCGTCGACTCCAGCCCGGCCGCCAAGGCGTTCGCCGCCAAGTACCAGCCGTTGCGCAAGTCGCCGCCGGACAACCAGTCGTCGTGGGCCTACGACGCGGTCCACATCCTGGCCCGCGGCATCAAGGATGCGGACGGGACGGACCCGGAAAAGGTGCGCACCGCGATCCTGGCGATCAGGGGCTTCGCGGGCGCCGAGGGCGAATATAATTTCGACGCCAACGGCGACGGGCTGCACGGCTACAACGTCGTCAAGAACGAGGGCGGCAAGATCATGTTCGACAAGCACATCGACTTCCCGGTTTGAGCCTATTCCTCCAACTGCTGTTCACCGGGCTCGGCATCGGCAGCATCTACGCCCTGGTCAGCCTGGGCTTCGTGCTGCTCATCCGCGCCGCCAGCGTGGTGAACTTCGCGCAGGGCGAGTTCTCCATGCTGGGCGCCTACCTGATGGTGATCTTCGCCAACGACCTGGGTGTGCCGTACTTCGTCGCCATCCCGATCGCGGTGGTGTTGATGGCCGGGTTCGGCGTGCTGTTCGCCGGGGTGGTGTATTGGCCGTTGCGGCACCGGGGCCAGTTGCCGGTGATCATCAGCACGATCGGCGCCTCAATCCTGCTGTCCAACACGGTGCTGGCCACCTACGGCCCCAGCCCGCAGGCGCTGGCGCCGCTGTTCGACAACGGGTTCGATGTGGGCGACGTGTACATCGACAGCCAGTATCTTGCGATCCTGGTGATCACCACGCTGCTGGTGCTGCTGCAATACCTGGTGTTCGAGCGAACGCTGCTGGGCAAGAAGCTGCAGGCGACCAGCCAGGACAAGGAGATGGCCAGCCTGCTCGGGATCCCGGTGGCGGCGATGGTGCTGTTCACCTTCGCCTACAGCGCCGCGCTGGGCGGGGTCGCCGGCGTGCTGGTGGCGCCTGTGCTGCAGGTGACGGTCGGGATGGGCGCGGTGGTCGCGCTGAAGGCGTTCGCCGCCAACATCATCGGCGGTTTCGGCAGCATCCCGGGGGCCATCCTCGGCGGCCTGGCGCTGGGCGTGGCCGAGACGATGGGCGCGTTCTACATCTCCGTCCCGTACAAGGACGCGTTCGCGTTCGCGCTGCTGCTGCTGGTGCTGCTGGTCCGCCCCCAGGGCATCTTCGGCGAGCGCATCGCCGAGAAAGCATGACGCCCCCCCGCTTTCTTCCCCACCTCCTTCTGGGAGAGGGCCGGGGTGAGGGCCCCACGCACCGGCTGTTCGCGCCAGCCGGGCCCCTCACCCAACCCTCTCCCAAAGGGAGAGGGCTCGAGAAGCAGCAGGCGGGTTCGCCATGAGCGCGCCCGCCATCGCGCAGGCGCGGCCGTGGCGGGGCGTGCCGACCGCCATCGCCGCAGCGGTCCTCGTGGTCGTCGCCGCGCAGCTCGCCCCCGGGTCGGGCTACACGCTCAACCTCCTGATGCAGGCGGTCACCTACGCCATCGCGGTCGCCGGCATCGTCGTGGTGCTCGGCTATTGCGGGCAGATCTCGCTCGCCCAAGCCGGCTTCTTCGGGCTCGGCGCCTATGGCACGGCGCTCTGCCTGGTGGACTACCACCTGCCGTTCGTCGCGGCGTTCGCCATCGGCGTCGCGATCGCCGGGCTGTTCGGCCTGGTGCTCGGCATCGCCAGCCTGCGCTTGTCCGGCCACTATCTCGCCATGGTGACGATCAGCTTCCAGCAGATCCTCACCCTGGCGCTGACCAACTGGATCAGCCTGACCCACGGCCCGGACGGCATCAAGAACATCCCCCGTCCGGACGCGCTCAGCTCCGGCGCGGGCTATCTCAGCCTCTGCCTGGTCACCCTCGTGCTGGTCACGCTGTATGCGTGGCGCCTCAAGACCAGCCGGCTCGGCCGCGCCATGCAGGCGGTGCGCGACAACGAGATCGCCGCCAGCACCTGCGGCATCAACATCTTCGTCACCAAGGTGCTGGCGTTCGGCATCTCCGCCGTGCTCGGCGGCCTCGGCGGGGGGCTGTTCGCGGGGGCATTCGCCTACATCAGCCCCGACCAGTTCTCGTTCGCCGAATCGATCGTCTTGCTGACCATGGCGCTGCTTGGCGGCGTGCAGTCGCCGTTCGGCGCGCTGCTGGGCACCGGGCTGTTGGTGATGCTGCCGGAGTGGCTGCGCTTCCTGCAGCGCATCTACCTCGCCGTCTACGGCGCCGCGGTCATCCTCATCATGGTGTTCCTGCCCGACGGGCTATGGGGCATCGCCGCCAAGCGCCTGCGCCGCGACCGCAGCGTGACGGGCGAGGTGGCGCCGCTGCCGCTGCTGTCGCAATCCGCCGGGGCGACCGCCGAGATCGTGTTGCAGACCGAGGGCCTGGCCAAGCACTTCGGCGGGCTGAAAGCGCTGGACGGCGTGGACATGGCGGTGCGCCGCGGCACGGTGCACGCCCTCATCGGGCCGAACGGGTCCGGCAAGAGCACCTTCATCAACGTGCTCACCGGGCTGTATCGCCCGACCGCCGGCCGGATCAGCTTCGACGGCGCCGACATCACCGCCTTGCCGCCGCACGCGCGCACCCGCGCCGGCCTGTCCCGAACCTTCCAGAACATCCGCGTGTTCCGCGGCATGACCGTGCTGGAGAACGTCATGGTCGGCGCCGAGCGGCCCGGCAACGACGTCGCCGCCCACCCCGGCCCGGTCGTGGAGCGGGCGCTCGCCGCGCTGGAATTCGTCGGCCGGCGCGGCGACGCCCTGCGCTCCGTGGGGGACCTGTCGTACGGCCACCAGCGCCATGTCGAGATCGCCCGCGCCCTGGCCGGCAGCCCGGTGACGCTGCTGCTGGACGAGCCGGCCGCCGGGCTGAACATGACGGAGAAGGCCGAGCTGGGCGCGCTGCTGCGTCGGCTGAAAGGCCACGGCCTCACCATCCTGATCGTCGATCACGACATGAACCTGGTCGAGTCCGTCGCCGACCACATCACCGTGCTGAACTTCGGCCGCCGCATCGCCGACGGTCAGCCGCAGGCGGTGCTGCGCGAGCCGGACGTCATCGCAGCCTATCTCGGCGCGCCGCCCGATGCGAAGGCGCAGAATGAAGCTGCTTGAGCTGAACGGCGTCGACGCCGGCTACGGCGCCGGCCCCGTGCTGAAGGCGCTGACCATGGAGGTGCGCGAGGGCGAGATCGTCGCCCTGCTCGGCTCCAACGGCGCCGGCAAGAGCACCACGCTGCGCTCCATCTCCGGCCTGGTGCCGAACGTGACCGGCGACATCACGCTCGCCGGCAAGTCCCTGCGCGGCATGAAGCCGGAGGCGATCGTGCGCGAGGGCATCGCCCACGTGCCCGAGGGCCGCCGGGTGTTCCCCGGGTTGACCGTGCGGGAGAACATCATGCTCGGCGCGTCCAACCGCCGCGGCCTGGGCCGGCGCGCGCTGAACGGCGAGGTGGACGGGATGATCGAGAGCTTCCCCGACCTGCGCCGGCTGCAGCACGCGCTGGGGTGGACGCTGTCGGGCGGCCAATTGCAGATGGTCGCGGTGGCGCGGGGGCTGATGGCGAGGCCCCGCCTGCTGCTGCTAGACGAGCCGTCGCTAGGCCTGGCGCCCTTGATCGTGCAGCAGGTGTTCCGCATCGTGGCGGACATCCGCGCCCGCGGCGCCACGGTGCTGCTGGTGGAGCAGAACGCGCACATGGCGCTGTCGGTCGCGGACCGCGGCTACGTTCTGGAAACCGGGAGGCTGCTCACGTCGGGCCGCCCGGATGAGTTATGGGCCAACGACGACGTGCGCGCGGCGTATCTGGGCGGCAAGAGCGGCGTCGGTGTCGAGCACTAGGAAGGCAGGAGTCAGCCGATGACGGAACGTCCGATCACCTTGTTCCACTCGCCGCACAGCAGGTCGAGCGGAGTGCTCGCGCTGCTGGAGGAGCTTGGCGCGCCGCACGAGTTGCGCATCCTGGACAGCGGCAAGGGCGAGCAGTTCGCGCCGGCGTTCCGAGCGGTCAACCCGCTGGGCAAGGTGCCGACGCTGGTGGACGGCGCGGCCGTCGTGACCGAGTCGGTGGCGATCTTCATTCACCTGGCCGACCTGTTCCCCGCCGCCCACCTGGCGCCCGCGCTGGACGACGTGCTGCGCGGCCCCTACCTGCGCTGGATGGTGTTCTACGCCGCCGCGTTCGAGCCGGCGCTGTTGGACAAGCACCGCGGCCACGACCCGGGCCGCCGCGCGATGAGCCCCTACGGCAGCTATGACGAGGTGCTCGACACGCTGGCCGCCGCGCTGGACCCGGGGCCGTGGCTGCTGGGCGGCACGTTCTCCGCGGCCGACGTCCTATGGGGCACGGCGTTGGAGTGGACGCTGCAGTTCAAGCTGGTCCCGGAGCGGCCGGTGTTCGTGGACTATGCCCGCCGCGTGGGCGAACGCCCGGCCGTGGTGCGCGCGAAGCAGCGGGACGCCGCGCTCAAGGCGGGCCTCGCCGGGTGATTGCCAGGCCGGTGCAGATCAAGCTGAGCGACGTTGCGGCCGCGGCGGGCGTGGCGCCGATGACGGTGTCCCGCGTGCTGAACAACCCCGCGCAGGTGGCGCCGGAGACGGCCGAGCGGGTGCGCGGCGTGATCGACCGGCTCGGCTACGTGCCCAACCTGCTGGCGGGCGGGCTGTCGTCGCGCCGCTCGCGCATTGTTGCGGCAATCATCCCGACGGTGGCCAGCCCGATCTTCGCCGCCAGCCTGTCGGCGTTCACCGACGCGCTGGACGCCGCGGGCTACCACGTCGTGCTCGGCTTGACCGGCTACGGCGCTGCGGCTGCGGAGGACGCGCTGGTGGCCGCCATCCTGGGCCGGCGGCCGGACGGGCTGTTGCTGACCGGCACCGAGCGCTCTGCCGCGACGAGGCGGCGATTACAGGCCGCGGGCGTCCCCGTGGTGGAGATCTGGGACCTGGTGGACGCCCCTGCGGACATGGTGGTGGGCTTCGACCACGGCTCGGTCGGAGCGGCGGTGGCGGCGCTGTTCCTGGCGCAGGGTTACCGCCGGTTCGCCGCGATCGGGGCCGACGACTCGCGGGCCGTGGCCCGGCGTCGCGGGTTCACCCAGGCGTTGCCCGCCGGCTCTCTGATCATGGACGAGACGCTGCCCGCGCCGGCCAGCATGCAGGGCGGACGGGACGCCATGGCGCGGCTGCTGTTGGAGGGCGCGCCGGTGGGGCTGTTCTGCTCCTCGGACCTGGCGGCTGCCGGCGTGGTGATCGAGGCCGCAACCCGCGGCGTGGCCGTTCCCGCCCAGTTGGCGGTGTGCGGGTTCGGCGATCTGGAGGTCGGGCGGGCGATGAGCCCCGCGATCACCACCGTGAGCGTGGACGGCGCCGAGATCGGCCACGCGGCGGCGACCTGCCTGCTCGCCCGCCTGGCGGGGCGGGACGCGCCGCGGCGGGTGGCGGTGCCGTTCCGCATCGAACAGCGCGAGACCACGCTCGCGGCCAGCTTTCGAGAGACTTGACGGGTTTTTCATGGTATCGATACCATGGGCCGCGAAGACGATGCCGGATCAAACCCGGCGCGCAGGGGAGGCGAGAATATGGCATTGATCGGACGGCGCGGCCTGGTGGCTGGCGCGGCGCTTGGCTCGGCCGGGCTCGCGTGGGCGGGGCAGGCGCGCGCGCAGCCGGCAAAGCCAAAATCCCCGCTGGTGATCAGCATCGTCGACGTGGGCGGCGCGCTGGCGCTGACGCAGAAGGCGTTCGAGGCGTATCGCCGCGCCAAACCCGAAATGGTCTCCCGTTTCGTGTTCACCAAGGCGCCGGCGCCCGAGCTGCCCGGCAAGCTGAAGGCGCAGCAGGATGCCGGCCGGGTGGACATCGACCTGGTGCTGGGCGGGACGGACATCATGTCGTCCGGCATCGCGCAGGGCGTGTGGACCGAGCTGTTCCCGGCGCACGCCGCCGCGCTGCCGAACCTGAAGGACATCCTGCTGGACCCGGCCTGGCAGATGCAGCAGCTGACCAAGGGACAGGGCTGCGTAGTGGTGTATTACCCGTCCGGCCCGCTGCTGGAATACGCGCCGGACCGGGTGAAGGACGTGCCTAACTCGGCGCCGGCGCTGCTGGACTGGACCAAGGCGCATCCTAACCGGTTCATGTACGCCCGGCCGGCCAACTCTGGCCCCGGCCGCACCTTCCTGATGGGGCTGCCGTACCTGCTCGGCGACTCGAATCCGAAGGACCCGGAGCACGGCTGGGAGAAGAGCTGGGCGTTCTTGAAGGAGCTGGACCACAACGTCGAATACTACCCGACGGGGACCGGCGCCACCATGAAGGAGCTGGGCGAGGGCTCGCGCGACATCATCGTCAGCACCACCGGGTGGGACATCAATCCGCGCGTGTTGGGGATCGTGCCGAAGGAGGTCAAGATCGCCACGCTGCAGGGCTTCCACTGGGTGGTGGACGCGCAATACATGTACGTTCCCAAGGGTGTGAGCGACGAGCGGTTGGCGGTATTGCTCGATCTGATGAGTTTCATGTTGCAGAAGCCGCAGCAGGCGGTCGCCTATGACGAGGGCTATTTCTATCCCGGTCCGGCGGTGAAGGACGTGCCCTTGAGCATGGCCTCGGCGGACAGTCAGGCGGCGATCGCGGAGTATGGAAGGCCGGAATACGCCCAACTGATCGACACTGTGCCGAAGGAGCTTCCGCTCGACGACGCGGCGATCGTCTATGCATTCCGACGCTGGGACGAGCAGATCGGCTCGCGCAAGACCAAGTAGATGGCGATCCACGCCGCCGACTTCCGCGAGCTGCGGCTGGACCGGCTGAGTCGCCGCTTCGGCGCCGTCACGGCGCTGCACGACGTGTCGCTGACGGTGCGGCGGGGGGAGTTCATCGCCCTGCTGGGCCCGTCCGGCTGCGGCAAGTCCACCACGCTGAACTGCCTGGCCGGGCTGCTGCCGGCGACCGGCGGCGGCATCTGGCTGGACGAGCGCCGCATCGACACGCTGCCGCCGGAGCAGCGCGGCTTCGGCATGGTGTTCCAGAACTACGCGCTGTTCCCGCACATGAGCGTGCGGCGCAACATCGGTTTTGGCCTGATGATGCGCCGCGTGCCCAAGGCGGAGGCGGCGCGGCGGGTGGCGGACGCCGTGGCTTTGGTGCGGCTGCAAGGGCAGGAGGACAAGCTGCCGGGCCAGCTCTCGGGTGGCCAGCAGCAGCGCGTGGCAATCGCCCGCGCGGTGGTGGTGGAGCCGCCGCTGGTGCTGATGGACGAGCCGCTGTCCAACCTGGACGCCAAGCTGCGGCTGGAGATGCGCGCCGAGATCCGCCGCATCCACAGCAGCCTCGGCGGCACGACCGTCTACGTGACGCACGATCAGGAGGAGGCGCTGTCGCTGGCCGACCGCATCGTGCTGCTGCGCGACGGATCCGTGCGCCAGGTGGGCGCCCCGGACGATCTGTACAACCGTCCGGAGCACCTGGACGTGGCCGAGTTCATGGGCTTCCGCAACCGCATCCCGGGCCGGGTGGTGGCGCAGGAGGGCAGCCGCATCAGCGTGGCGGTGGAGAACGCGGCCGTGCTGGCCAGCCCCCGCGCGACCTTGGCGCCCGGCGAGGCGGCGACGCTCGCGGTCCGCCCGGAAGACCTGGTTGCGGCGGATGACGGGCCGTTGGTCGCGACGGTGACCAGCAGCGAGTTCCGCGGCCGCGAGCACACCGGCTTCGCGCGCATGGCGGACGGCACCGAGCTGGCGTTCCATGCCGCGACCGCCGCCGCCCCCGGCAGCACGGTGCGCCTGCGTCCCGACCCGGACCGCACGCTGGCGTTCGCATGACCGCCGACCTTCTCCCGCTCGCGGGAGAGGGCCGGGGTGAGGGGGACGCCCCGGCGCGCGGCAAACCGCTTTCCGAGCGCGGCCTGGACGGCGTCACCCTGCTGCTCGTTCCGGCCGCATTGTTCCTCGTGCTGCTGTTCGTCTACCCGTTCCTCTACGGCCTATGGATCTCGTTCCAGCCAAAGGCTGGCGACGCATTCGCCAACTACACGAAGTTCTTCTCGGACCCGTTCCTCTACGAGACCATCCTCACCACGCTCCGTCTTGCCGTCCCCGTGACGATCCTGAACCTGCTGATCGCCGTCCCGATCGCCCTGCGCGTGCGGCTGATGCGGCGGCAGCGGGTGCTGACCACCATCCTCGTCATCCCGATCACGCTCGGCACCGTGCTGGTGGCGCAGGGACTGCTGAACTACCTGGGCCCGCAAGGCTGGTTCAATCGCGTGCTGATCACCGCCGGACTGATCGGCTCGCCAGTCCGGCTGCTCCATAACTACTGGGGCGTGTTCCTTTCGCTGCTGATCACGGGGCTGCCGTTCACCTTCCTGCTGACCCTGTCCTACGTCAGCGGCGTCGACCCGGCGCTCGAGAATGCGGCCGCCACGCTCGGCGCAACCGCGGCGGCGCGGTTCCGCACCGTGCTGCTGCCGCTGCTGCTGCCGGGCCTGGCCATCACCTTCTGCCTGTCGTTCGTGCAGGCGTTCAGCGTGTTCCCGTCCGCCGTGCTGCTCGGCGCGCCGTCGGGCCCGACCCGCGTGATCTCCATCGCGGCCTACGAGGCGGCGTTCGAGCAGTACGACTACGGCCTGGCGTCGGCCATCGCGATGATCATGGGGGCGGTGCAGCTCGGCGTCGTCGCCGTGGTGCTCGGCGGCCGCAGCCTGCTGTATCGCGGCTCCAGCGGGGGCAAGGGCTGATGGTGCAGAAGCCGTCGCTGCTCTCGCGGCTGTGGATCGCTGCGGTGTGGACCCTGGTCGGCTTCTTCGTGGTGAACCTATTCGCCCTGATCGCCGCCGTGCTGCTCGACAGCTTCGCCACGCGCTGGCTCGGCACCTGGCTGCCGGTGGGCTGGACGACGCGTTGGTACGGGTCCGCCTGGGAGGAGTTCCAGCTGGCCGACGTGCTGGAGACGACGTTCGAGGCGGTGTTCCTAGTGGTGGCGATCGCCGGGGCGCTGGGCGTGCCCGCGGCCTACGCGCTGGCGCGACGGGACTTCCCGGGCAAGCGTTTCGTGATGCTGCTGTTCCTGCTGCCGCTGCTAATCCCGCCGATCACCTACGGCATCCCGATGGCCACCGTGCTGTACCGCGCCGGGCTGGCCGGCTCGCTGACCGGCGTGGTGCTCGCCAACCTGGTGCCGACGGTGCCGTTCGTGGTTCTGGTGATGATCCCGTTCATCGAGCAGATCGACCCGCGGATCGAGCAAGCCGCCCGCGTGTTCGGCGCCAACACGCCGCGGCTGTTCGTCCACGTCCTGCTGCCGCTGCTGCTCCCCGGCGTGCTGGCGGCGCTGTTGCTGGTGCTGGTGCGGACTGTGGCGATGTTCGAGCTGACGTTCCTGACCGCCGGCCCGACCAGCCAGACGTTGGTGGTGGCGCTTTACTACGCGGTGTTCGCCGCCGGCGTGCGCGCGGTGCAGTCGATCGACGCGATGGCGGTGGTTTACATGGCGACCACGTTGGTGTGGCTGGTGCTGGCGCTGCGCTTCGTGAACCCAACGCAGATCGTCGGGCGGGCGAAGCGGGCGTAGACGCATCGCTCCCATGCTGAACGTGACCCCGGCGCCCGAAGGCGCTGGCCGACCGCGTCGAACTCTTACCAGAGGCCGAGAAAACGCTTTGTCATCGCGAGCCGCTGCTTGGCGGCACGGCGATCGAGGGCCGCACGTATGGTGCTGCCCGCTGGATTGCCTCGTCGCAAGCGCTCTTCGCAGTGACGGCATCGATCTCGGGTTCTCGCACCAGTGCCGTCACGACCCAGCCGGCCGAGGCATTGGCTCCGCGTGCGTACCAGACGGTGGCAGGTACGGCCTAATGACTGGCGGGCAGGTCGATCCACGAGAGGTGGCCGCCCTTGCCGGCGCCTGTGTCGAGGAACACCGCGGTGCCGCCCGCACTGCCGGCGCGGACGTAGGGCCGCCCATCGGTGCTGCGGCGGTCGTGGCCGCAGTAGACCGTCACCCCGTCGGGGATGCGGTCCACCCAGCGCAGCACCCGCTCCGGGTAGCCGTCCGGCTGGGTGCGGCCCGTGGTTTGGCCGAACAGCGCGCGGGACAGCGCGGTGTCGACGCGGCCCAGGCCGGGGGGTGGGCCGCTCTCCAGCATCGCGGTGTGAAAGCCGCCATGCACGAACACCCGGCCGGCGTCGACGATCCAAGCCGGCGCGCGACCGATGGCCTCCAACGCGCGTTCGCGCAAGCGGGGCGGCAACTGCGTTAGCGTCTCCTCGAGCGCCGAGTCGATCCGGACGGGTTGCCCGCCCAACGCGCGACCCAGCTTGCGGTCGTGGTTGCCCAGCAGGAACAGGCCGCGCCCCTCGTCCACCAGGCGGAGCGCCATCTCGAGCGCGCCGGCGCTGTCGGGCCCGCTATCCGTCAAGTCGCCCAGTTGCACCACGAAGCGGTCGGTCTCCGCGGCGAACGCGAAGGCGCGGGCGTCGCCGTGAACGTCGCCAACGATCCGCAACGGGCGACCCGGCGGTATCATGCGGCGACTTGGCCAGCCCCGCGCATCTCCCGGAATGCTGCGAGCGCACGGTCCCGGCCCTCGGTGAGCGCCACGATCGGGCTGGGGTAGTCGCGGCCGAGCTTCACGCCAGCGAGCGCTTCGCCGGGCGCGTCCCAGGGTGCGTGGATGTGGCGGGACGGGACGCCCGCCAGCTCGGGGACCCAGCGGCGGACGTAGGCGCCCTCGGGGTCGAACCGCTCGCCTTGCGTGACCGGGTTAAAGATGCGGAAGAACGGCTGGCTGTCCGTGCCGGTGCCGGCGACCCACTGCCACGACTGCGCGTTCACGGCGAGGTCGCCGTCGACCAGCGTGTCCCAAAACCAGCGCTCGCCCTCGACCCACGACACCAGCAGATGCTTGACCAGGAACGAGGCGGCAATCATCCGCACCCGGTTGTGCATCCACCCGGTATGCCAGAGCTGCCGCATCCCGGCATCGACAATTGGCACGCCGGTCTGGCCGCGCCGCCAGGCGCGCAGGCCCGCCGGGTCGTCCCGCCAGGCGAGGCGGGCGAAGTCGGCGCGTTGCGGCGCCTCGGGCATGGTGGGCTCGCGCCACAGCAGGTTGGCGCTGAACTCGTGCCACAGCAGTTCCATGTGGTAACGATCCAGGCCCTCGCTCGGACCCTTCTCCGCGGCGGCGTGCCACAGCTGCGCCGGCGACACCTCGCCCCAGTGCAGGTGCGGCGACAGCATGGAGGTGAGGTCCTCGCCCGGCGTGTTGCGCCCCGCCTCGTAACCGGCGAGCTTGGTGGCCATGAACTGCTTGGCGCGGGCATGCGCGCCGGCCTCGCCGGGCTGCCACGTCTCGCGGAAGCCGGCGGCCCAGTCGGGCTTGGTCGGCAGCAGGCGCCAGTCGGCGAGCGCGTCGGACTCCGCCGTCACCCCCTGGAGGCGTCGCGGGGCAGGCTCCGGCTTGGCGGGCGGGCCGAGCAGGCGGGCGGCCTTGGCGAACGGCGTGTAGATGCCGTAGGCGCCGCCGGTCTTGGTCTTCACCGCGGCCGGATCGTAGAGCAGGCCGGCGCGGTGCAGGCGCAGCGTCACGCCGTCCGGCAGCGCCGCCCGGACGGCTTCGTCCTGCGCGCGCGCCCAGGGTTCCACCATCTGCCCGGCATGCACGGCGGTGGCGCCGGTGCTGGCCGCAAGCTCCGCGAGGATGCCGGCGGCGTCCCCCCGGCGCAGCACGAGCGGCGCCCCAGCCTGCGCCAGGTCGCGGCCTAACGCCTCGAGGCTGCCGTGCAGCCACCAACGGTGCGCGCCGCCCATGCGCCAGTCGCCAGCGGCCGCATCGTCGAGCACGTAAAGCGGCAACACATTCCCGTCAGCAGCGGCCGCACGCATCGCCGGGTTGTCGGCGAGGCGCAGTTCCTGGCGAAACCAGACGATCGAAACGGGCTGCTTGTCGTTGAAATGGCCGGAATTCTTCATGGCATTAATGTGTGGTGCGAAAGCCGTCGCGGCAACATAGCCGTCAGCCCCGCTGCATCGCGGCACCCTCCCCAAGAGCGAACGCGAATAGCCGGTCGCGGCCGAGCAGGAATGCGCGGGCGCCGCGTGGGAACAGGCGGGCGATGGCGGGATGCCGCACGTCCAGGCCCCCGGTGTAGGCGCCGAACGCGGGCAGCATCAGCCGCTGCGGCGACGACACGAAGCAGGGCCGGGTGATGGTCTGCGCGCGCGTGGCGACGCTGGCCTTCGGGTGATGATGGCCGCAGACCTCCACGCCGGACCCCCCGGCCTGGTGGCGGAACACGATGCCGCCCGCTTCCCACCACTCGGCGGCGGTCCCGGGCAGGTCGGCGGGCGGCAACGGGTCGTGGTTGCCGAGCAGCCAAACGAAGTCGTGCGTCGTGGCCATCGCGCGCAGCCGGGCGGCGTCCGCGGCCATCATCCGGCCGGCGCCCCCGACGTCGTGGAAACTGTCCCCCAGCGCCAGCACCGTGCGCGGGGCGTATCGGCGCAGCAGCAGGGCCAGCTTGTCCAGCGTGGTCCGCGTGTCCCAAGGCGGGGCCAGATGGCCGCGCACGGCGCAGGCGGAGCCTTTCTCCAGGTGCAGGTCGGCCACCACCAGCAAGTGCTGCTCCGGCCACCAGAGCGCGCCGGCCGGGTCGAGCATCACGCGGTGCCCGGCCAGGTGGACGGGGGCGGCGGTCATGCCGGACCACGGACGCGACGAGGCCCGCCGCGGTGGTTGGCGGCGCGCGCGTCGGCCGGGGTGGCGGGCCGCACCAGGTCCGGCCATGACACCGGCGGCGGCGGCGCTCGGTCGCGGCGGATCATCTTGGTCAGGTTGGCGCGATGCACCGGATGCACCCGCATCGGCTCGGGCGAGGTGGGCGCCGCGCCGGTCGCCTCCGCCACCAGCGCCTCCGTCTCGGCCAGCAGCGCGTCCTCGTCCTCCGACGTGCGGACGAACTCGCGCCCGATGTCCAGCAGCACGGGGACCGCCAGCGGCGACACCCGCTTCAGCCGCACGGTGCGCACGCGGCCCTTCACCCGGGCCAGCATCTCCGCCAGACGGCCCACGTCGGTCAGCCCGCGCGCCGCGTCCGCGCGGGTGGCGCGCAGCAGGATGTGGTCCGGCTGATGGCGGCGCAGCACGTCGTAGATCAGGTCGGTGCTGACGGTGACCGCGCGCTTGGTGCGGTCGGCGCCCGGCTGCGCGCGATCCACCAGCCCGGCGATCACCGCCACGTTGCGAAAGGTCCGGCGCAGCAGCGAGCTCTCCGCCATCCACGCCTCCAGGTCGTCGCCCAGCATGTCCTGCTGGAACAGCGCGTCCATGTCGCCGGGCTCGTTGGCCGACCACACCGCGATGACGTAGTCGGTCGCGACGAACCCGAGCGGCGCCGCGCCGGCGCGCTCCATGCGCCGGGTGAGCAGCATGCCCAGCGTCTGGTGCGCGTTGCGGCCCTCGAAGCAGTAGGCGACGGTGTACCAGCGGC
>CAXTBW010000085.1:17439-19256 GCA_964242925.1 uncultured Acetobacteraceae bacterium | reverse complement strand
GCCGAAGATCGCCTTCGCCCGCTCGATCGCCAGCGTCTCGGCCACGTCCACCTCGGCGCAACCGCCATAGTAGCGCCGGCCCGGGTAGCCCTCGGCGTATTTGTTGGTCAGCACCGAGCCCTGCGCCTCCAGCACCGCGGCGGAGACGATGTTCTCGCTGGCGATCAGCTCGATGCCTTCCTGCTGCCGGTGCAGCTCGCGGCCGATGGCGGCGGCCAGTTCCGGGTCGGTCTCCGCCAGCGGCGCGGCGAAGAAGCGGCGGGTCAGGCTGGGCAGGCTCTGTTGGTTCATGGTGGCGCATATCCGGTTTGGGCTGCATCGTCCCTTATCACGACGCGCCGCGCGCGTGGAACTGGCGTGAGAGGATGGCTGCATGGACCTGCTGACGCGCAAGCCGATCGACGGGGAGGCGGATGCCGGGCTCAAGCGGACGTTGGGGGCCGCGAGCGTGGTGATGCTCGGCATCGGCGCGATCATCGGCGCCGGGCTGTTCTCGCTGACGGGGATCGCCGCCGGGCAGTATGCGGGGCCCGCGGTGGTGGTCAGCTTCGTCATCGCCGCGTTCGGCTGCGCGCTGACCGGGCTTTGCTACAGCGAGATGGCCGCGATGCTGCCGAGCGCCGGGTCGGCCTACGCCTACGCCTACGCGGCGTTGGGCGAGTTGGTGGCGTGGATCATCGGCTGGGACCTGATCCTGGAATATTCGGTGGCGGCCGCAACCGTCGCGGTGTCGTGGTCGACCTATCTCGGCTCGTTGCTGCACGGCTGGGGGATGGAGCTGCCGCACTGGCTGGGGGGCGGCGGCGTGAACATTCCAGCGGCGGGGATCGTGGCGCTGCTGTCGGTGGTGCTGGCGTTCGGGACGTCCGAGTCGGCCAAGCTGAACGCGGCCATCGTGGTGTTGAAGGTCGCCATCGTGCTGACCGTGGTCGGCGTGGGCGCGTTCTACATCCGCGGCGCGAACTATCATCCGTTCATCCCGGACAACACCGGGCATTTCGGCGAGTATGGCTGGTCCGGCATCCTGCGCGGCGCCGGGGTGGTGTTCTTCGCCTATCTCGGTTTCGACGCCGTCAGCACCACGGCGGGCGAGGCGAACAAGCCGCAGCGGACCATGCCGATCGGCATCCTCGGCTCGCTGACGATCTGCACCGTGCTGTACGTCGCCTTCGCGCTGGTGCTGGTCGGGCTGGTCCCCTACGCCGACATGAAGGGGGACGCCGCGCCCGTCGCCACCGCGATCGACCACACGCCGTTCGGGTGGCTGCAGTGGGTGGTGAAGCTTGGCATCATCGGCGGCTTCACCTCGGTGCTGCTGGTCGGGTTGCTGGGGCAGAGCCGCATCGTGTTCGCGATGGCGCAGGATGGCATGTTGCCCACCGTGCTGGGCCGGCTGCACCGCACGCGCAAGACGCCGTGGGTGGCGAACCTGACGCTGATGCTGCTGACCGGCGGCTTGGCCGCGTTCGCTCCGGTGGAGGCGCTGGCGAAGATGACGTCGATCGGCACGCTGCTGGCGTTCGCCATCGTGTGCGGCGGCGTGCTGGTGCTGCGCTGGCGCGAACCGGACCGCGAACGGCCGTTCCGCGCGCCGGGCGGCCCGGTCGTGCCGGTGCTGGGGGTCGGCATGTGCCTGCTGCTGATGGGCTCGCTGCCGCTATCGACCTGGCTGCGGCTCGGCGGCTGGTTCGCGTTGGGGCTGCTGATCTACTGGCTGTACGCGCACCGGCGCGCGGCTTCGGTCCGGTCCGACGCGCGGTCAGACGCGCAGAATGTGGGATGACCTAGTCCGCCGTAGAAGCGGAGGATCGCGACGT
>CAXTBW010000085.1:3702-17339 GCA_964242925.1 uncultured Acetobacteraceae bacterium | reverse complement strand
GACGCGCAGAATGTGGGATGACCTAGTCCGCCGTAGAAGCGGAGGATCGCGACGTAGGCAGAGCGGCGCGCTTCCGAAAGCACGAGCGGTCGAAAACAAGAACCTGGCATCGCGAGCCGCCGCTGGGCGGCGTGGCGATCTAAAACGGCGCGCTGGTGCTGGCCGCTGGATTGCCGCGTCCCAAGCGTTCCTCGCAATGACGATGATGGCGGGAGAGTCGGCGTTTTCGGACGCTGTACGACGATGATAGGCGGATGAGGCGTTCAGTCTTCGGGGGCGACGAGTTGAAGATGGTCCCGGTCAGCCGAGCGGCGGCAGCCCAGCAATGAACGCGGGCACCCGGCGCAACGCGTCCTCGCGCGCGGCCGGGTCGGTCCCTGTGTGGGCGTTGCCGCCGACCGGGGTGGCCAGGCCGCTGCGGGCGCGGACCGGGCGGTTTGGCGCGTCGAAGTCGTGGTAGGCGCCGGGGTACGTCACGATAGTCAGCTTCGGCCCAACCGTCTCGGCCAGCACGTGGCACGGGGCGGCGGGGGTCCAGTCGTCCGCCTCCCCCATGAGCAGCAGCAACGGCGCTGCTGGCGCCCATCCGCGCGTCTGGGAAGCCACCCGGCAGCCGGGATAGAACGCGACCAGGCCGCGGATGAGGCCGGCGGGCAGGTCCGGCATCGCGCGGCCTGTCGTCAGCACCGTGCTGGCGCCGTCCGACCAACCCAGCAGCACCACGCCGCCCGGCGGTGTTCCGGGCCGCGCCGCCAGCCATTTCAGCGCCGCCAACGCGTCCTCCCGGCGCTTGCCGGCCGCCGTCACCGGCCGCGATCGCGCGCTGCACTGCGAACCGAGCCCGCGCGAGCCGAAGCTGTCCGGCAGCAGCACCGTGTGGCCTAGCGCCGCCAGATGCCTCGCCCATTCGTTGTCGCGCGAGGGGAACGGGCCGCCGCAGCCGTGCAGCGCGACGATGGCGGCGCCGCGGGTGCGCCCCTGGGCCGGCCAAAGCTCCGCGTTCAGCACGATGCCGTCCGGCCCGGGTATGCGGACCGCCTCGGCGCGCACGGCTGCGAGGGGCAGGGCCGTTGGAAGCAGGAGCATCAGAAGGACCAGGACGCGCATCGCGAAACAATATCACTGCAACGTGAGCGCCACTACCCGTTCCGGTTCCGACGGGGTAGTGAGCTGACATGACCACCCATACGACCCACGGCGCCTTCCCCGCCACCCGCCTTCGCCGCAACCGCCGCGACGCCTGGACCCGGCGCCTGGTCGCCGAAACCGCGCTGACGGTGGACGACTTGATCTGGCCGATCTTCCTGATCGACGGCGCCGGACGCACCACCGAGGTCGCGTCGATGCCCGGCGTGCAGCGGGTGACGCTGGACCGCCTGGCCGGCCATGTGGAGGCGGCCGCGTCGCTCGGCATCCCCGCCCTGGCGCTGTTCCCCAGCGTCGACCCGGAAAAGAAGGACGCCGAGGGCAGCGAGGCGGTCAACCCCGACAACCTGATGTGCCGCGCGGCGCAGCTGCTGAAGCGGGAGTTCCCGCAGATGGGCCTGGTCGGCGATGTGGCGCTGGACTGCTACACCAGCCACGGCCACGACGGCGTGCTGCGCGACGGCTATGTGCACAACGACGACAGCGTCGCGGTGCTGGTGCGCCAGTCGGTGCTGCAGGCGCAGGCCGGGATCGACGTGATCGCGCCGTCCGACATGATGGACGGGCGCATCGACGCCATCCGCGGCGCGCTGGATGGCGCCGGGCTGATCGACACGCGACTCATGAGTTACGCGGTGAAGTACGCCAGCGCGTTCTACGGCCCGTTCCGCGACGCGGTGGGGTCGGGCGGGACGCTGAAGGGCGACAAGAAGACCTACCAGATGGACCCGGCGAACTCCGACGAGGCGCTGCGCGAAGTGGCGATGGACTTGGCCGAGGGCGCCGACATGGTGATGGTGAAGCCCGGCATGCCCTACCTCGACGTGCTGCGCCGGGTGCACGACGCGTTCGGCGTGCCGACCTTCGCGTACCAGGTGTCCGGTGAATACGCGATGATCGCGGGTGCGGCGGAACGTGGCTGGATTGATGGCGAGCGCGCCATGATGGAGAGCCTGCTGGCATTCAAGCGGGCAGGGGCGGCAGGGGTGCTCACCTACTTCGCGGTGGCGGCGGCGCGCCTCCTGCGCGGCTGACAAGCGTGGTGGGCGCGACAGGGACTGAACCTGTGGCCACCGTCATGTCAAGGCGGTTGGTTGCTGTCGTAACGCATTGATCGGCGCGCGTATTCGGAGCGGGCAGCGCGGTTGCCCAATTGTGTCAAAACCGTCCCTAGACAGCTGCTTTGTTTCCCTCGTTCCTCCTCATGCCTCCGCCCTTCAACCGCACCGTCGCGCTCGCCTGCACCCTGGACACCGTCCGCACGCGCTGGCTGGACGTCCGCTGCGCCTGCAACGACGCGACCCCTCACCCGATCCGCCTCATGCTGACCCAGAACCCGGCGCTGGCCCGCCAGACGCCAGCCGACAGGCGGAACTTAGGTGGTCCGCAGCTTACAGAGGCCGAGAGGCCGCAGCCGGCGGAAACCCGGCACATCCGCCGCCGCGTCCACCGCCCCGACGGCACGGCCTGAACCCGCACGTTCGCCTCCGAGGCCGCCGCCTGGCGCGTGGTGGTCGGCGGGTGCAACAGCGAACGCGCATGGCGGACCCGGCAGGCGGAGATGCAGCTGGCCGGGTGGCGTGTTACGGCGGTGGGGTGACTGCGGAGCATGCGGCGCGCTAAGGGTTGAGAGCCTTCGACGTCAGACGCCATTGGCGAGATGGCGATGACTGAGGAAGTCCGCGTTCGGCAACTGCCATCGCAACCAGACGCGTTCGTGCGACAGAAACTCTGCAAGTCCAATAACCCCAAACCGGACAGCTTGCCGGCCCGGCATGGCGGTGTAACCTAGCCCGGAAAATTCCGCAGGACTGACGGGCACGTACGCACCGCCAATACGATGCAGGGTCATTCACTCATGCAGCAACCAGGCCTGGCCGGAGTCGCGTCGTGCGGGCAGTCTCGATCTGGGAGATCTAACTTGACTGCTCGCGTCGTACCCGAAATCAAATCACTAACGAGCATTCGAGGCATTTCTGCGGTCTACGTGATGATCTTCCATTATATTCCAGGAGTGCCGTTATCCAACCCGGCAACAACCTTCATTGCTCATGGCTATCTCGCAGTTGACCTATTCTTCGTTTTAAGCGGATTTGTCATGGCCCTCAATTACGGGCAGATGTTTGAGTCTGGTTGGTCGTTTGCAGTTTATAGAAAATTTCTTGGGCGTCGTGTCGCGCGCATCTATCCGTTGTATGTAGCGGCGACCGCTGCAGCATACATTTTGATCCAGCTAAATCTGCTTCACTGGCCTAACCTGTCATCAATGACGGCAATTCTTGCTGCGAACTTGACAATGATCCAATCCTGGGGCCTAGCAGGCAGTCTTGACTCCCCAGCTTGGTCGATCAGCGCGGAATGGTCTGCTTATCTCGTATTTCCCATTGTTCTCACATGCTGTCTCTTTCGCAACGCCATCTGGGCCTTGTCGGCGGCTGCTGTGAGCGTCATCGCCTTGGTGCTGCTCTGCACCATTGCACAATCGGTGGGACACGATCCAACGAGCCAAGCCCAAGCTCTGCTCGATATAACCCGGCCAGACTTGGCGCTGCCTGTTGTTCGATGTATCGCGGAGTTTACGCTTGGTGTGACAACATTTCGAGCTTGCCAAACAGCATGGTCCACAAGGTTCGCAAATAGTGAGTGGTCGGCGGTGATGCTAGCTATTGTGATTGCATTTCTTCTCTCTGTTCCAAAGACAGACCTCCTGATTACACTTCTATTTCCGCTGCTTATTCTAAGCCTAAGTTCGAACCAAACAGCATCAAGCCGTGTCCTTTCATTCGGACCTTTTGAGTTGCTGGGCCGGCTTTCATACAGCATCTACCTCGTCCATGCTTTGATGGGTGGTCTGGTCGAATGGGCGCATGGGATTGTCGAGCATCATGGGATTGCGCACGCGCAGACCTATGCGGCCGCATCTGCGATCTTTCTGACCTTCCCTTGTGCATATCTGGCTTTCCGATTCATCGAAGTGCCCGGTCGACGGCTGCTACGTGGCATATTTGAGCAAACCAAACCGCAGTCCATCGCGTCGGAACCGAGCGCTCCGTAGCTAAATCGGCTCGTGTCTGTGTGACCGTGCTCGGGTTGATTGTCACCGATCACTCTGAACATGACAACGCCGCCGGCAGGCTTCCCCACCGGCAGCGCATAGGCGAGCCCGATTAGGGGCGAACGCGTCAGGTCTTAAGCGGGATCGTCACCGTCGGCGGAAGTTGCACCACGGCCCCGGCCGGCTGGACCGTCACGCTCGGCAGCGCCGTGGCGACGCCGTTGATCAGCCCGCACGTCGTATCAACGGCGGACTTTGCGGCGCCCTTGGCGAGGATGGCCGCGCCCTGGGGCGTCAGCATTGCGAGCGCGGTCGGGCCGACCTGGCAAACGAGTTGGCCGTCCGCGACGACCTCCTGAGCCGTGGCCAAGCCCTTGCTGACCTGGGGGGCGGTGCAGCCACTCAGGGCGATGGCGGCGGTTGCGACGAGGATGTGGATGCGGTTCAAGGTGGGCTCCTGTTGATGATGATTACGCGCCGTAAAGTCCGCTCGGTGCGGGCGCGCGCACCGGCGAATTGCTTGCAAACCCGCCGTAGCTGATGGCGGCCGGTCGGAACCGACTGGTCCAAATCGCTTCGGTCTGAGCGCAGTAGTTCGTGAGATCGCGCCGCTGCTGGTGCAGTCGGCGCTCTGGTGCTGGATCGGTAGCGATGGCCAGCATGGCGTCGGTGATGGCGGACACGTCGGTCGGGTCCACTTGGGCATGACCGCCGCCAAGGCACTTCCGGCAACACCACGGCCGGCACGTTCATAGCGGCGGCATCGGCGACGATGTTGAACGTCTCGGAGAAGCTGACCTGGAGCGCGCTATCCATGCCGGCCGTGATCGCTAAGGACTGGTCGTGCGGCAACCAATCGTGCTCGATCAACGCGCATCGGCCGTTGGCGGGAAACAGCGCCCGCAGGTTCTTGAGGATCGGATCGCCGCCGCCCTCAACGGCTGGTGCTGACGTGGAAACGCAACCCGTTCCGCATAGCGCGGGCGAAGCTGATGGCGGCCAGCGCCTGCGCAATGTGGTTCTTGAGCGGCCTGACTGCGCCGAAGCACGATACGTCGAATGCATATCCGCGGGCACGGGCTGCGATCGGACCGGCGGCATGGAGGGGGTCATAGTCAGGCCCATAGCTGACGAGCCGATCGTGCAGCCCGAACGCCAGCGCCAGCGCGCGCACGTCCTCCACAGCTCGGGGCGCGTCGCACATCACCTCGGCGCCGCGGCGCAGGTAGCCGGGGATCCAGTCGAGGGCGATGCCTTCGTTGGCGAGGAACGGCATCTCGGAGTGGTTGCGGACAATCCAGCGCACTTCGGGGTGCAGCGGCATCAGCTAATCGAACTGGTCGGGAACCACCCAGAACGCCTCGATGATGACGTGCGTCGGACGGACCGCCGTCACCGCGCGTCGATGGCGTTGTTGTCGACGACCTCGACCATGCTGGCGTTCACCCCGACGTTTGCAGCATAGCCACGATGAAGCCGACCGAGTCGCGCAGGCCGGACGACATCCTGCCGCTGTAGCCGCCCCAACTCGCCTCGCGAGATTTCAAGATGAACAGCAGGCGGTCGCGGGTGAAGCGCGGAGCGTGCTGACCACGGCCGCGATCGGCTGCTTGGTCAGCAGCCGCATGAGGTAGGAGCCCACAATTACGGCGACGCCGCCGATCAGGCTGCACGTCGTCTCGTCCAGGCCGATTCCGTAGCGGGCGGACACCCATGCGACGGCTGCGACGGCGAGCGTGCCCCAAGAGGACTTGCTGGCGAGCCAGCAAATCGAGGCCCGGCGGCAGTTGCGGCCCGGCGACCGGCATTCAGAAGTAGGCGCGAATGATCTCGGACGGCCGGCCTGCGTGGCCGCCTTCAGGTCGCTGGCGGCGGTGTGCAGGAAGCGGTGCGCCTTGCGGTATCCGGCGTAGGTTTCCAGCGTGACGCCACACGCGGTCGGGCCGCCCGAATCGCCTGGCGTGACGTGCTGCGGTTGTCCGTCCTCGTCCGTGCGCCAGGTGAACTCGAGACACGCGGGGAAGCGGTCAGCGGCGATGGCTGTGATCATAGGCGTCGCCTCATTCGCGAGGGTGTAGGTACGGTGGGCAGGCAGCGCACAGAGGCGGCTTGACCGATCCAGCGTCGTTGCTCCCGTGTGTTGCGGGCGCCATGGATTGCGGAAGTCTCAGGGTCGCGGAGTGCACCCGTCCTGACCGTTCGCGATGACGCGCCCGCAGCATCACACCTCATCAGTGCACCACAGCCCCGCCGTTGATCGCCCAGGAAGCGCCAGTCGCATCGGTGAAGCCGCTCGCCGTCGCCACGGGATGCAGGATCACCGTCCCGCCCGTGCCGTAGGCGCTCTCGCCGATCTTGAAGACCATCTCCGAAATAGCGCCGGCGTATTGCGACGCGCCGGAGTTGTCCTGGCCCAGCTTGAAATGCGGCACGACGTGCGTGTTCGGGTCGGTTGACGGCGTGCCCGGCACGGTGGCCGCGTAGCCCGTCTGGTTGCCCACCCCCAGGAGCGCAGGCGTCGAGCCGGCCTGCCCGTGGTAGTAGGTCATCTGGCCGGTGCCGCCGCTCATGAAGACCGCGTCGGTGTAGCAGTGACCGGCCGACTCGAAGCTCGTCTGGCCCGTGTAGCCGTCGTAGTCGTTCAAGTTGTTCGAGCCGTGGACCACGCCATACAGACCCGCGTTCGGGTGCAGCAGCCATTCGCCCAGGCTGCTGAGATATCCCGTGCTGCCCCACACGCCGGCGAGCATGGGATCGCTGCTGGCGGCGATGTCCGCGCTGGACGGGCAGTGCGTCACCGTGAGCGACCAGTTGCTCGAGCCCGGCAGTTGGTTGCTCGCCACCGCGGTCTGCGCGAACCCGGTCCCGCCCATCGACACGTAATGCGCGGGCTGGTTGGTCGGGGGCGCGACCGCCGCCGAGGTCGTCACGGGCGAGGCCTGGCCAATGTTGCCGGCCGCGTTGAAGCTGGCGATTTGGTAGCTCATCGCCGTGCCGTTCGCGACCGCCTGCGTGAAGTTCGGCGTGGAGGAGGTCGCCACCGGCGTGCTGAGGTTCACCGTGGTGGGCGATGTCCCGGCATAGAGGTTGTAGCCCGTCACGCCCGCGCTTGACGCGACTGCGCCGCCCGTGATGGTGATGGTCCCGTTGCCTCCCACCGCCGTCACGTTGGTCGGGTAGGGCAACGGCCCGACCGGATAGGCGGTCGGGTTGAAAACATGGCGAAACATTTGGCCGGTTTCGGGATACGTCCCGTCCGACATCTTGCCGGCATAGTTGCCGCCATTGCTGTTCCAAACGGTCAGATAGAGCAGGTTGTTTGCCGCCGCCCACGCCTGGAGCAGCTTCCAATACTGGCCGAAGCCATCGTATCCGACACCTACCTCCGGCAATGCGATCGGCTTGCCGTGCTGGGCGCCGAAGTTGGCCAAATAGGTTAGGCCCCAAGAGCCATCCCGCACCTGTCCAAAGGCCGTATCTGGATCGGCGCTGTCGCCGTATTGCTGGTTGAGGTAGTCGTCCGACGCGATGACATCGACGTAGCTGTCGCCGGGGTAGGATTGCGAGGGATCGTCGCCGCTGCGGTTCCAGCACCAGACGAACTTCCACACCGGCACGGACACGCCCGGGTTGGCCGAGACGTAGGCGGCCCGCGCGGCGCGGAACTTCGTCACAAAGTGCTGGAACGCCGTAACGAAGTTCTGCTGGTTGCCGTCGCCCGAGTACCAGGGGGCGGAAGCGGGATTGTTCTGATTGAACTCCCAGCCGGTCCGGATGTAGAGGGTCGCTTGACCAGCGGGAGTTTTGGCCAGCACGTTGTTGGCCATCGTTGTGAGATCGCTGTCGTAGGTGCCGCTGGCCTCCGCTGCCAGCAATGCTCCCGCCGTGCCGTTCGTGAAGATGAGCGGGACGGAGATCAGCTTCACCCCGCCGTAATTGTTTTCCCCGTAGTCGTATTTGATATCGGTCCAGTCGCCCTCGCTCGCTTGACCGGTGTGAACTGACGCGGGCACCGCTATGCTGCCCAGCCCCAGCCAAGCGTTGAATGCCTCGAAGCTGCCGCTGGAGTTGTCCGAGTAATCGGCCAGGAAGCCCGACCAGGCCGGGACCGCGGTGGCGACGTTCGCGCCGCCGTGCGAGGCGAGGTTCTCGATCGGCTGGATCGTGACGGTCGCCGCCGCGGTGACCGAAGGCAACAGCCCGGCATCGATAGTGGAGGTGTTCGTCAGCGTGAAGATGAGATGCCCAGCACCGTTGATCGCGGCGTTAGCAATGCCGGCCCCGGCGGGGCCCGCTGCGCCAGCAGGGCCGGGAATGGTTGAGGCAGCTCCCGCAGGGCCTTGCGGCCCTGGGACAGTTGAAGCAGCCCCGACCGGCCCCGGCGGCCCGCTCACCCCCAGCTGCCAATGCGCGGTGTCCGAGGTCGGGTGCGTCGTGCTGGTGAAGGACGAAGTCCCAAGGGCGACGTACAGGTCAAGCGCCCCCGACACGCCGTTCAGGTAGTCGAACACGTAATCGCCGTTCGCACCGCTGTAGCTTGCGCCGGAAACCCACGCGCCGCGATTGTTCAGCCCCAGCCCGGCAACGCCTTGGGGACCCTGGATGCCCTGCAATCCCTGAGTGCCTTGCGGACCCTGCAAGCCTTGAAGGCCCTGCGGCCCGGTTGCGCCCAATGCTGGCGCCGTAGGCTGCGCCAAAGCGGGCAGCACGAGCGCCGAACAGGTCATCAGGGCGGCGGCAAAGCGGCGAGTGTGGCGAATACGCACTATCGTGGTTCCTGTCCAAAATGGAGTGTGGTGGCAGAAAGGATCGTCGCAGCCGCTCCGACCGCGGCGGCGGCACGGTCGGCAGTTGTGGCCGGTCCACCTCGCGGTGCACCAACATCACTCGAACCCGTCGCCTGCGGGCGGCAGGTCGACCACCATTCGCATCCGCTGCGATCAGATGTTCCGGGCCCTCGTGCACGACGTGATGCGCCTCGCCGTCGGTTGAACCGCCTGGGACGCGGTCCGTGCTTATCGCGCATGCCCCAGCGGCGTCGGATCGCTCTGGAAGATGCTGGTCGGGTGGAACGTCTCCGTCGGACACCGTTCGCCCGGGTGCAGCTTCTCGAAAGTCATCGCGTTCTCGCGGTTCTGCGCCGCCCACCGCATGTTCGAGATGTCCGAGGTCGCGTGGAATTTCTGCTCGATCTCGATTAGCCGCGCGTCGATATCCGCAATCTGCCCGCGCCGTTCGGCCAGGCTCGACGCGATGTTGGTCTCGACGTTCCGCAGCCGGGTGTTGAGCTGCTCCCGGTCCGTCTTGCTTACGGCGTTCGAGCCGCCCGAAGCGGCCGACTGCTCCGAATCGGCGACGCGACGCAGGTCCGATGTGTTGGAAGCAGTCTGTTGCTCCTCGACACTGACGCTGCGAGCTAGCGAGGTATTGCATAGGACCTCCTCATGCGCCTGCGATTGAGGGACCGCCGCTTATCGCCAAGCTGTCGAAGACACGCGTCGGAAGGTGATAGTACTGCTCGCAGGCAGGGTGAAGGCCGCCCCAGCTGCACCCGAAAGGCCGATCGTGTTCGTGCCCTGCGGCCAAATCTGCTTTGCGACCGCGTCGTCGTTGATGTAGATCTGGTCCTCGCCCACAGGAATGGTGGGCAGCAGCAGCCCGGCGTTCGTCGTGCCGCCGGAAGGGACGATCACGATGCGAGCGGTCGTTGCTGCCGCGGTCGCCTGCGTCGTGCCCGTGCCTGCTGTATGAGACGCGCCGCCGCGCGCGCCCGCCGCCGCGTTCGGGTTTAGGCTGATCCAAGCGCTGGTCAAACCGCTGACGCCCGAACCTAGGATAAATGTCCCGATGGCGCACCGCTGGTCAATACCACCGGCCACGCCGCCCGTAGTCGCGAAGGCGGCTTGTCCAGCCGTGATGACCTGCGTCGTGTCGGCTTTCGGAACCGCCACAGAGTAGGCGTCTGCAAAGCTGAAGCAGTCGCCGCGGGTAAGGATCGCGCCCATATGGCCTGAGCCCATGTTGGTCAGGGCGATTCCCAAGAACGGATGGCCGTCGGTGTAGACGTTTACTCCACCGCCGCCCGCGTTGCCCCAGCCGTCATCTTGCACCAGCATCCCTGCGGTCAGGGCTGCATCGGCAGAACGGAACACTCCGTCGCCATAGCCAAGCGAGAAGGTGTTGCGCATGGCGTGATCGGTGAAAGCGAACGGGTAGGCGGTGGTGGTCGAGCCTAGAACAAAACTCGTGTCTCCAATGAAGGTGTTGTCGAGAATGTCGCCAGCCGAGATAAGCCCACCCGTGACATTGGTGTAACCGTAACCCGTCCCAATTAAGGTGTTGAAATTGAACTCGCTCGCACCGTCCACCAGGCGCGCGCTATGCGTCGAGTCGCCACTGATCTGTTGCGCTGTAACGCCGATCTCAGCAAAACCACCTCCAATGATGACGTTGCGATCCACGCTCCGTGGAAACTCCATGCGAATGAAATTGTAACCAACCTGCTCCAGAGCAATGTCGGTCAAAGACCCATTATTCATGAACTCGCTAAGAGCCGCGCTGACGTTCGACGGGTTTGCAAGCCCCAGCATGCCGAAAGGACAATTCCCAAGGTGAAGATGCGACATGTGCGGCTGGTCGAGAGAGTTGGTCGTGGCCACGGCAAACGACGCTATCGTCGGTCCAGTCATGTCCGAAGTTGCGAAACTGTGATTGCCGATGACGAAAGAATAAGCATCCAGCAGCACGCCGTAACCGCAGTTTGGAGCGGCGAAGCTTCGCATGGTGATATGGTCGTTGAGCAGGCTGAACCCAGCGCTGCAATAGTCCACTCGAACATCATCCACGATGTCCTTGGCGCTGAGCCCGATGCCCTGCACCAAGTTGGGAGCGGCGCCTAGAACGCGCGTCTTCGTCTGCCCGATGACACGGAATCCCCGGTAAAAGGTGCAGGAATACCAGCCGATACCGCGATTGACCTGCTTGATGGCGGCGGTATCAGGCCCGAAGTCGCTGGCGAGGACCAACCGGCTGGCGAACCGGTTCGAGCCCTCAATCGTCAGGATCGGTTCGCCTGCGTTGGGGTCGGTGCATCCGCTGGTGTTCATCAGCGTGCGCGTGAGTATGGAGACGCCTTGCGGCAGCATCACCTTGCCGCCGGACGGGTTTGCCACCGCAGCAGCTATTGCTGACTGAATTCCCACCTCATCCTTGGTCAACGCTTGGAGCATCACGGGCGAGTAGCTGAAGTTCACAACGGTGCCGGACGGGATGGCGGCCGTGGTGGCGGCAGACAACGTGATGTTGCCCTGCTTGGCCCCCGGCGCGCCATTGACGCCGCCGGCCGCAATCGTTGTCCCGACCGGGATGCCTGCCGTCGTGCTGGTCACAAGCATGCCCGCCCGCGGCGCGTAGTTGCCGTTCGTCGGGTCCTGCCAAACAGCAACCGTAGCGGCCCATCCCAGGAAGCTGGAAATGCTGCGCGTGAACGGCAGGACGGTAGCCCCGGACGCGACCGCCGCCGAGGTCGTCATGCTGAACGTCAAGCCGTAGCGCTGGTCGGTCATCCAGGCGAGTGGGGTCGCGCCGTTGACCGAGTAAGCCGCCATTGCTGCGAGCGTCGCGCCGTAGGTGGTTCCGACCGTCGCGCCGCTTCCGTCGCCGAGCGCCCCGAACTCCTTCGAGTGGAACGTGTCGGCGGCCCGGCTTGCGTGCGTGCGGGGGAGGAGGCCGCCGGTGGCCAGGGCGATCTGCTCGCCGGCTGTCGCCCGGGCGACTTCCGTGTTGGCGGCGGTTTGCAGGGTGGCGATTGCTGCCGAAGCCGGAGGGAATGTTTCAGGCATTCATGCTACTCCTGGAACGCCGAGACTTGGCTGCCAGAAGCGCCGTAGATCAGGACGCGGCCCTTGAACGTCGTGCTGGACCAGCCGCCGCCCTGTGTTCCGGCCGCAGTGCCGCCGGCGAGCAGGATTGAGGACACCGTCCCGGCGGTGGCGGAACCGTCGTCGCGAATGACCTGGATTGCGCCGGCGCTTTGGTTCTGGACCTCGACCGCCGCGCGCGTGGCGGAAGCGGGGATCGTCGCCAGCAGCACGAAACCGGACATCGGCACGGCCGCCGCGTTAACGCTGTAGTCGGCAGGCGCGCCGCCTTGGTTCCGAACTGGTTGTGTGACGGGAAAGTTGCCGACCGTTACTGGCGTCGAAGAGCCTGAACCAGGCGTTGGGGGGTAAACTTGCGCATTCACGGATGCGACGACCACGAAGCCAACCAATGGCAGCAGGAGCGCGCGCACGTTACTGGACCTCATACGTGATGGTGAGGGCGCCGCCGGGCGGCTGGATGGCTTGCAGCGGCGTGGTGGGCATGACCCCATCACGTGACGCGAGCCGGGTCTCGGAACTGCCGGCGTAAACCGGGAAGCCGACCGCACAGCCGGGAAGGCCCGGGTTGGTGGAGAACGCCGGCGCCGCGCTGCCGAACGTGACGCAACCGCCCGCGCCGTTGGCGCCGTCGCTGCCCTGGATTCTATAGCGTATCGACGGCCAGCCGGCCGTGTAGGGGATGACCACGCCGGCGGTGGCCGGAAGCAGCGTCGCGGCGGGCTGCGATGGCGTGGAGCGTGTGATGGTAGCGGCGGAACCTGAGCCGCCGGACACTGGACACGCCACAGCCGTGTGGCTGCCGTCCGTGCTTGGGCAGAGCTCCACCACGCCGGGCAGGCGCCCAAGATTCCCGGGCGCGCTGTAGCCAATGTCAATATCGGCTGCCTGAGCCGACCACGCGAACAGCGCAACGCCAATAGCCGCCATAAGCGGTGACCTCATGCTAAAAACTCCTTGCTGACGAAGGGCGAACGACAAACACCCGACGCGCGCGAGGCGGTCAGGCGTGAGTGTCGCGATGTAGGGGCAACCCGTGCGCTAGGCGGATTACGAGTTGAAGGCTTAGACTACTTCGAACTGGGGCGGTTGGGCAACCGAGAAAGAAAGGGCGGCCTGAAGGCCGCCCACTCAATCCCTAGGCGGCTTCGTCATCCTCATCAGGAATGTCAGTCTTGCCACGTCCTCAGTCGATCAACTCCATCTGCCGAGGATCGTGATACATGGCTGGCACAACCGGGTACTCGGCATTGCGCCGGGTCAGCACATCACTCAGCTCGTTCAGTTGGGTCAGAAGGTATTCCTCGGTGTGACGCCGACGCTCCCGCACTGATGCGAGGATTTCGTCCGGCTTCTCTTTGACCGGGGGTCGTCTTCAACGCCGCTACTGCGCGCGGGCCTGCTGCAGCTGATCCATCAGCGGCGAGCTGGGCGGCGTAGACCGCTGCAAGGCGTCGTCCAAGGCGTCCCGAATCTGGCTCCCATAGAACCGCACGTTGGGTCAGCCGCCGACACCGTACGGTCGAGCGGCGCGATCCGCGTTGGAAAAGATCGCG
>CAXTBW010000085.1:0-3602 GCA_964242925.1 uncultured Acetobacteraceae bacterium | reverse complement strand
TCAGCCGCCGACACCGTACGGTCGAGCGGCGCGATCCGCGTTGGAAAAGATCGCGATCGGTGCGACGGGCTTCCTTGATCGCGATAGCACGCTTGCAGAGTGGGGAAAGGAAGCGCTGGCTTGACCGTGATCCTGCAGCCTGCCCAATCGACGCCGAGATTAGGAGTTAATGTTCTTGCCTTGTTCACCCAATTTCGACCGATTTGCGCCGACCCTAGTAAGCGCAAACCGCCTGAAATCGCTGAAAGCGTGGTGGGCGCGACAGGGATTGAACCTGTGGCCACCGCCATGTCAAGGCGGTGCTCTACCGCTGAGCTACGCGCCCACGCTTGAAGCTTCCTAGGATTTCCACGGCGGCGGCGCAAGTCGCGGCTGTGTTCCGGCGCACGAAGCGGAGCTGACGACCATGTCATCCAGACCCTCTCCCGTCGCCCTGGTGACCGGCGCCTCGCGCGGGATCGGCGATGCCGTGGCGGTTGCGCTCGCGGCCAAGGGGTTCGACCTCTTCCTGGCCGCGGACGGGACAGTCGCGGAACTGCAAGCCATCGCCGCGGCCTGCCCCGGCGTCGCCGCGCACGGCGTGTTCGACCTGGCCGAGCCGGGCGCCGCCGAGCAGATGGTTGCCGCGGCGCTGGCGCGGTTCGGCCGGATCGACGTGCTGGTCAACAACGCCGGCATTCGCTGCGTCCGCCCGTTCGGCCAGTTCACCCGAGCCGAGTTCGACCAGGTGGTCGCGGTGAACCTGGCCGCCGCGTTCTTCGCCAGCCAGGCGGTGCTGCCGGCGATGCGCGCGCAGGGTGGCGGCCGCATCATCCACGTCGCGAGCCAGATGGGGCAGGTCGCCGCCGCCGGGAACGCGGTCTACGGGCTGACCAAGGCGGCGCTGATCCACCTGGCGCGCTCTATGGCGCTGGAGCTGTCGGGCGACAACATCCTGGTCAACTCCGTCAGTCCCGGGCCGATCGCGACGCAGTTCAACCTCGATCGCTACGCCGGCAAGCCCGCCGACCAAGCCGCCATGGAGGCGCGGGTGCCGCTCGGCCGGTTTGGCACGGCGGCGGAGGTGGCCGAGGTGGTCGCCTTCCTGGCCACCACCGAGGGCCGCTTTATCCAGGGCCACGACCTTGTCGTCGATGGCGGGTACGTCATCCATTAGAAGTCCGGAGCCAGCGATGTACGCCGTCCATCCAATGCCCGCCGCCGTCGATCCCGCGCTGCTCGCCCTGCTGCGCCGGGCCGAGCCGGCCACCATCGGCCACTTCCTGCACGACGGCTTCATGGACCCGGGCGTCCGCGGCCTGTTCCCCGACATTCGCATCGCCGGCACCGCGGTGACGGTGCGCGCGCCGGGCGCCGACGGCACGATGCTGCAATACGCGATGGGCTTGGTGCGGCCCGGCGACGTGCTGGTGGTGGACCGCTGCGGCGACATGCGCCACGCCTGCATCGGCGGCGCCATGGCCTACGCCGCCCGCGCGCGCGGCGTGGCCGGCATCGTGGTGGACGGCATGGTGACCGACATCGGCGAACTGCGCACGTACGGCGTCCCGGTCTGGGCGCGCGGCCTATCGCCGATCACCGTCAAGATGCTGGGGATGGGCGGCGACTGGTGCGCGCCCGTGTCGTGCGGCGGTTTGTCGGTGCAGCCGGGGATGGCCGTTCTCGCGGACGAGAACGGCGTGCTGGCGCTCGACGCAGGGCAGATCGAGGCGGTCGCGAACCGCGCCATCGGCATGCAAGAGGCGGAACGCGCCACGCTGGCGCGGATCGACGCGGGGGAAACCTACTCAGACATCAGCGGCGCGGGCGACCTCGTGCGCGGCCGGTTGGCGTGACGCAATCCCGCCCATTGCTGGATGGCTCTCCCGTATGATCCTCCTACTAGGCACGGGCGCGTTCGCCGCCCGGATCGCGTTCGACCTGGCGGCGACGGCGCGGCGCCCGGTGGCCGTCACGATCGCCGGACGCAACGTGGCGCGGCTGGACTGGCTGCGCACGGCGGCGAACGCGCGCGCCGCCATCTTCGGGTCGCCGGCGCGGTTCGCCACGCGGCGATCCGACTTGATGCAGCCTGGCGCGCCGGACGAACTGATCGCAAGCCTGCGCCCGGCTGTCGTGGTGCAAGCTGCGTCGCTGCAGCCCGGTGGGGTGATTTCGGCCGGCGACGGATGGGCCCGGCTGGTGGCGCAAGGCGGGCTGAGCGCCACCGCGGTGTTCCAGGCCCTGCTGAGCGCCCGGGTCGCCGGCGCCGTGCAGCGTGCCGGCGACCCGGCGATGCAGTTGGTGAACTGCTGCTTTCCTGACGTGGTGAACGGGATGCTGGCCGCTATGGGCCTCCCGGTGGCCTGCGGCACGGGCAACGTGGCGATCCTGGCCAACGCCTTTGCCGGCGCGGCGCCCGGGGCCGGCGGGGTGAAGGTGCTCGCGCATTACCAGACGCTGGCGCCGTGGCGGCTTGCGGGGCCGCGCCAGGGCGTCGCTCCGAGGGTTTGGCTCGGCAACGCGGAGGTTGCCGACGTCTTCGAGCGGTTCCAGGACGTGCAGATCACGCCGGAGCCGGCGATCGAGATTTCCGGCGCGGCCGGCGTGCCGTTCATCCTGGCGATGGCGCAGGGCCATGGCTGGGCCGGACACGTTCCCGGGCCGGGCGGCCTGCCGGGCGGTTATCCGGTGCGCTGGCAGGACGGCGCGCTGTCGCTGGACTTGCCTTCCGGGCTGTCGCGGGAGGCCGCGATCGGCTGGAACGCGCAATTCGAGGCGGCGAGCGGCCTGGTGATCGACGGCGCCCGCGCGCGCTACACGGGCCGGCTGCGCGACGTCCTGCGCGCCGCCAGCCCGGGCCTGGCCGACGGTTTCGACCTGACGGACCTCGAGCAGGTCTATGTCGTCATGCAGGAGCTTCGGCAACGGCTACAGCGGAGCGCGTGACAGCGACTTCTCAGTGCCCCCCACCCCGTCATGCCAGGGCTTGACCCTGGCATCCACGGCGTTCCAGCCACGCTGGCGCATCCAGATCGCGCTTCGAAGCACTCACGGGCGCTACGTCTTCGGCCGCCCGCCTGGACGCCAAGGTCAAGCCGATGGCTGTCCGGTTGAGGATTTCGCCCCGGAGCCACAGTGCCAGTACTCGCACCATCTTCTCGCGCAAATCGCCTGGGTGCCCGGGGCAAGCCTGGGCATGAGGGTTGGTTAAAGCGGGGAAGCAAGACGACTAAACCGACAGCCGTGCGTCAAGCCCTGGAATGACGGTAAGAGCGCGCGCCTCACTCGATCTCCTCGTACCAGGTCCGCCCATCCCGCTCGATCAGCGCGATGGCCGACGTCGGCCCCCAACTGCCGGCCGGATATAGCCGGGGCGGCTCGCGCTGCTCCTCCCAGGCCTCGATGATCGGCTCCACCCAGCTCCACGCCGCCTCCACCTCGTCGCGGCGCATGAACAGCGTCGGGTTGCCGCGCACGCTGTCCATCAGCAACCGCTCGTAGGCGTCGGGGTAACGGGTCGCGAACGCCTTCTCGAAGCTGATGTCGAGCTGGGTCGGGCTGAGGTGCAGGCCGCCGGGCTCCGGGTTCTTGGTCATCAGTTCCAGCTTCATGCCCTCCTC
>CAXTBW010000084.1:0-19578 GCA_964242925.1 uncultured Acetobacteraceae bacterium | reverse complement strand
CGAGGTGGACGTGGCCGAGACGCTGGCGATCGAGCGGGCGAAGGCGATCTTCGGCTGCGGCTTCGCCAACGTGCAGCCGCACTCCGGCGCGCAGGCGAACCAGGCGGTGATGCTGGCCACCATCCAGCCCGGCGACACCGTGCTGGGCATGAGCCTGGCCGCCGGCGGCCACCTGACCCACGGCGCCGCGCCCAACCTGTCCGGCAAGTGGTTCCGCGCCATCCAGTATGGCGTGCGGCGGGACGACGGCCTGCTGGACTACGAGGAGCTGGAGCGCCTGGCCCGCGCCGAGCGGCCGAAGATGATCATCGCCGGCGGGTCCGCCTACCCGCGCGCCATCGATTTTGCCCGCATCCGGCAGGTGGCGGACGAGGTTGGCGCGATCTTCCTGGTGGACATGGCGCATTACGCCGGGCTGGTGGCGGCCGGGCTCTACCCGTCGCCGATCGGGCACGCGCACGTGGTGACAACGACCACGCACAAGACGCTGCGCGGCCCGCGCGGCGGCATGATCCTGACCAACGACGAGGCGTTGGCGAAGAAGATCAACTCCGCCGTGTTCCCCGGCCTGCAGGGCGGGCCGTTGATGCACGTGATTGCCGGCAAGGCGGCCGCGTTCGGCGAGGCGCTGCGGCCCGAGTTCCGGGTTTATCAGCAGGCCGTGCTCGACAACGCCCGCGCGCTCGGCGAGACGTTGCGCGAGTTGGGCTGCGACATCGTGACCGGCGGCACCGATTGCCACCTGGTGCTGGTGGATTTGCGGCCGAAGAACACGACGGGCAAGGCGGCCGAGGCGAGCCTGGAGCGCGCGCTGATCACCGCCAACAAGAACGCGATCCCGTTCGACCCGGCCAAGCCCGCCATCACCAGCGGCGTCCGCCTGGGCAGCCCCGCCGCCACCACCCGCGGCTTCGGCGTAGCCGAGTTCCGCCAGACGGCGGTGATGATCAACGAGGTGCTGGAAGGCCTGTCCCGCTCGAACGACGGGTCCAACGACGCGGTGGAGGCGTCGGTCGCCACGCGCGTGCGTGAGCTATGCGCCCGCTTCCCGATCTATTGACGCTTCAGCCCACCACCCCCCGCACCGTCACGCCCGGGCTTGACCCGGGCACCCACGCGGATCGCGCGAAAAGGTGGTCCGAGTACTGGCGTTACGGTGCGGATGGCGCGGCGTGGGTGGCCGGATCAAGTCCGGCCAAGACGGTAAGGCACTGTGTCGCTATGTGGCGTGACCGTGAAGCGCTCGCATGAGGTGCCCCTTCTGCGGACATGACGACACGCAGGTGAAGGACAGCCGTCCCACCGACGACGCGTCCGCCATCCGGCGCCGCCGTTCCTGCATCGGCTGCGGGCAACGCTTCACCACCGTCGAACGCGTCCAGCTCCGCGAGCTGACGGTGCTGAAATCCGACGGCCGCCGCGTCGCGTTCGACCGCGACAAGCTCGCCCGCTCCGTCCGCATCGCGCTGCGCAAGCGCCCGGTGGACGAGGAACGGATCGAGCGCATCATCACCGGGATGGTCCGCCAACTGGAAGCGTCCGGCGAGAACGACATCCCCTCCAAGCAGGTCGGCGAGATGGTGATGGAGACGCTGAAGGACGTTGACGCGGTGGCCTACGTCCGCTTCGCCAGCGTCTACCGCAATTTCCGCGAGGCGAAGGACTTCGAGGCCTTCCTGGGATCGCTGGACGAACCCAAGTCCCTCTTGTGACCGACCCAACCCACATGCGCGCCGCCCACATGCGCGCCGCCTTGGCGCTGGCCCGGCGCGGGCTCGGAACGACCTGGCCGAACCCCTCGGTTGGCTGCGTCATCGTGCGCGACGGCCTGGTGGTCGGCCGCGGCCGCACCCAGCCGGGCGGCCGTCCCCATGCGGAAACGCAGGCGCTGGCCATGGCGGGCGATGCCGCACGCGGCGCCGACGCCTACGTGACGCTCGAGCCGTGCAACCACACCGGACAGACCCCTCCCTGCACGGAGGCGCTCATTGCGGCCGGGGTCGCCCGCGTCGTGATTGCCGGCGCCGACCCGGACCCCCGCGTCGACGGCGCCGGCATTGCCCGGCTGCGCGCCGCGGGCGTCACGGTGGAAACCGGCGTGCTGGCGGAGGAGGCGGACGAGCTGCAGGCCGGCTTCCTGCACCGCATCCGCCACGGCCGCCCGCTGGTCACCCTGAAGCTCGCCACCACGCTGGACGGCCGCATCGGCGCCCACAACGGCGAGAGCCAGTGGATCACCGGCGCCTCGGCGCGCGAGGCGGCCCACGCCATGCGCGGCCGCAGCGACGCGGTGATGGCGGGGATCGGCACCGTCACCGCGGACAACCCGATGCTGACCTGCCGCATCCCCGGTTTCCGCAACACGCCGATCGTCCGCATCGTGGTGGACAGCCATCTCCGCACCCGGCTGACCGCCAAGCTGGTCGCCACCGCATCGGCCGACCCGACCTGGATCGTCCACCGCGACGGCGTGCCGTCCGACCGCCGTCACGCCTTCACCGACGCCGGCGTGCGACTGATCGACGCTGGCGGCGGCGAGCGCGGCGTCGACCTGGCCGCCGCGATGCAGGCGCTGGGCGGCTTGGGATTGACCCGCGTGCTGGTGGAGGGCGGCGCCAAGCTCGCCGCCGGGCTGCTGCGCGACGGGCTGGTGGACCGCATCGCCTGGTTCCACGCGCCGGCCATCGTCGGCGGCGACGGCTGGCCGGCGGCGCAGGCTTTCGGCATCGTGCGGCTGGCCGACATGCCGCGCTTCATCCGGACCGGCGCGCGGCCGATAGGGGACGACATGCTCACTGAATTCCGCAGGGCCGCCTGAATGTTCACCGGCATCATCTCCGCCGTCGGCCGCGTGCGCAGCGTGGACCCGATCGCCGCCGGGCAGGACATGCGCCTGGTCATCGAACAAGCCTGGGAGCAGCCGCCCGCGATCGGCGCGTCCATCGCCTGCTCCGGCTGCTGCCTCACCGCGGTGGCGCTCGGCCCCGACTGGTTCGCCGTCGACGCCTCGGCGGAGACGCTGGCGCACACCGTGCTCGGCCGTTGGACGCCGGGCACGCGGGTGAACCTGGAGCGAGCGTTGCGCATGGGCGACGAATTGGGCGGCCACATCGTGTCCGGCCACGTCGACGGCGTGGGCACGGTGCTGTCGCGCACGCCGGAGAACGGCTCGACCCGGTTCCGCTTCCAGGTCCCGGCCGCCCTCGCCCGCTTCATCGCGACCAAGGGCAGCGTGGCGGTGAACGGCATCTCGCTGACCGTGAACGAGACGGCGCCCGACAGCTTCGGCGTCAACATCATCCCGCACACGCTCGAGAACACCGACCTCGGCGCGTTGCAACCGGGCAGCAGCGTCAACATCGAGATCGACACGCTCGCCCGCTACGTGGCGCGCCTGGCCGAGACGGCGTAGGCTCCCCGGCATGAGCGACCTGACCCCAGCCGACGACCTGAAGCGGGCCAGCCTGCACGATTACATCACGGGCGCCGCCGACATCATCGAGGAGGCGCGCGCCGGCCGGATGTTCATCCTGGTCGACGACGAGGACCGCGAGAACGAGGGCGACCTGGTCATTCCCGCCCAGTTCGCGACCCCGGACGCGATCAACTTCATGGCCCGCTTCGCCCGCGGCCTGATCTGCCTGGCGATGACCCGGCATCGCGTGGAGCAGCTCGGCCTGCCGCTGATGGCGCAGGCCAACGGCACCCGCCACCAGACCGCCTTCACCGTGTCGATCGAGGCGCGCGAAGGCGTCACCACGGGCATCTCCGCCGCCGACCGGGCGCACACCGTGGCGGTGGCGATCAACCCGGAGATGGGCCGCGACGCCATCACCACGCCGGGCCACGTGTTCCCGCTGGTGGCGCGGGAGGGCGGCTCGCTGATCCGCGCCGGGCACACCGAGGCGACGGTGGACATCGCGCGGCTGGCCGGGCTGAACCCGGCGGCGGTGATCTGCGAGATCATGAACGACGACGGGTCGATGGCGCGGCTGCCCGACCTGGTCGCGTTCGCGCAGCACCACAACCTGAAGCTCGGCACCATCGAGAACCTGATCGGCCACCGCCGCCGCACCGAGAAGCTGGTGCGCCGCGTGGCCGAAGGCGCCTCGATCCAGGCGGAGGGCGGCCGCTGGTCGCTGATCGTCTACGCCAACACGGTCGAGTACGCGGAGCACCTGGTGCTGATCAAGGGCGACCTGTCCAACGGCCCGCCGCCGCTGGTGCGGGTGCACGCCGCCGACCTGCTGGGCGACATGATCGGCGGGCCGCACCCGGGCGCGCTGGCCGGCGCGATGCGGATGATCGCCGCGGAGGGCCGCGGCGCCGTGGTGCTGATCCGCGAGGCGATCCGCACCTCGCTGTCCGACCGGGTGCGCCGCCTGGGCGCCAGCCCGCGGCAGCCGCAGTCCCTGCGCGACTACGGCGTGGGCGCGCAGATCCTGGTCGACCTCGGCGTGCGCGACATGGTGCTGCTGTCCAACACGCACCGCACCGTCATCGGGCTGGAGGCCTACGGCTTGAACATCGTCGAGCGGCGGCCGATCGACGGCATCGTCGAATGAGCACGCAGGACGCCCCCTTGCCGGCTGCCCCCGCGGTGGCCGGCCCGCCGCCGCGCATGCTGCTGGTGCGCGCGCCGTACTACCAGGCGGTGGTGGACGGCATGACGGACGGGGCGCTGCGCATCCTGGCCGAGGCCGGCGTCAGCCATGAGGTGCTCGATGTCGCCGGCGCGTTCGAACTGCCGCAGGCGATCCGCATAGCGTTGCGCGGGCGGGAACGCTTCGAAGGGTTCATCGCGCTCGGCTGCGTGGTGCGCGGCGAGACCGACCATTACGAGTTCATCTGCGCCGCGACCATGACCGGGATGATGGACGTGGCGCTGCAATACGGCATCGCGCTGGGCACCGGGCTGCTGACCGTGGACACGCTGGCGCAGGCCGTCGCGCGGTCTGGGCCCGACGGCCACAACAAGGGCGCCGAGGCCGCCGTGGCCGCTTTGCGCCAGGTGGACGCGGCGCGGCGGTTCGGGGCGGCCTGATGGCCAAGGCGCCCAAGTCCCGCCCGCGCACCGCCAGCCGCGTGGCCGCCGTGCAGGCGCTGTTCCAGTCCGAACAGACCGGCGAGACGGTGGAGACGATCGTGGACCAGTTCGTGCGCCATCGGCTGGGCGAGCTGCCCGGCTCCGGCGGGTTCGAGGAAGGCCGCGCGCCCGACGCCGACGTCGCGTTGTTCGGCCGCATCGTGCGGTCCGCCGTGCGCGAGCAGGACAAGCTGGACCGCCTGGTCGCCGACGCGCTGCCGCCGGAGTGGCCCTACGCGAGGCTCGACCCGGTGCTGCGCGCGCTGCTGCGGGCCGCGGGCGCCGAGCTGGACATGGCGGACGGGCCGCCGGCGCGGGTGGTGATCAACGAGTACCTCGACGTGGCGCACGGCTTCTTCACCGGGGAGGAGCCGCGGATGGCCAACGGGCTGTTGGACCATTTGGCGCGGGCGTTGCGGGCGGGCGACTTCCAGGAAGCCGGTTGAGCCTCCCGCTCGAGTTCGACCGCATCGCGCGGCATTTCCGCCCGCTGGCGGGGCCGGGCTCGCTAGGCCTGACCGACGACGCCGCCGTGTTCGCGCCGCCACCGGGCCGCGAGTTGGTGATGACCTTGGACACGATGGTGGAGACGGTCCACTTCCTGCCGGGAACCGCCCCCGGCCTGGTAGCGCGCAAGCTGCTGCGGGTGAACCTGTCGGACCTGGCCGCCATGGGAGCCACCCCGCTCGGCTACCTGCTGGCGACCTCCGTGCCGCGCGATTTCGGCGACGATTGGTACGCCGGGTTCGCCGCCGGGCTGGCGCTGGACCAGGCGGAGTTCGCCATCACCCTGCTGGGCGGCGACACGACGCAGACCCCCGGCCCACTCAGCCTCACCCTGACCGCGGTCGGCCACCTGGCGCCCGGCGCCGCGATCCTGCGCTCCGGCGCGCGGCCCGGCGACGGCCTGTGGGTGACGGGCACGATCGGCGACGGCGCGCTTGGCCTGCACGCGGCGCGCGGCGAGTTGGCGGATCCGGACGGTTGGCTGCGCGGCCGCTACGACCTGCCCACGCCGCGGCTGGGCCTGCCGCTCGCCGGCTGGGCGCACGCGGCGGCGGACGTGTCGGACGGGCTGTTCCAGGATCTAGGCCACATCTGTCGGGCGAGCGGCGTTTCGGCCGTGGTCGAGACGGCGCGAATCCCGCTGTCACCCCAAGCGGCAGCAACGGGCGAGCGGTGGCGCGAGACGGCGTGGATTGGCGGGGACGACTACGAGCTGCTGCTGGCGGGCGCGGGCGGACTGCCCGCCGGCGTTGCGGCGACGCGGATCGGCCACTTCGCCGCCGGTGAGGGCGTGACGGTGCTGGGGACGGATGGCCGACCGCTCGACATCGCCAAGCGGGGGTGGAGCCACTTCGCGTAGCACGGCCACGCACTATTACTGTTGCGCAACAAAGAGGACCATGACAGGGTCCCGCCGGTTTGCACGGATCAACCTTGAGGGTTCGATGTTCAGGTTCCACGCCATCTGCATCGTCGCAACGGCGCTATGCTTCACCTCGCCAGCCGTAGCCTCCCCCTATCCCTTGTCTCCGGTCGATGCGTTCAGCCAGAGGATTGCGGACAGTCCGGATTGCTGCCCGAACAACATGCTGGTCTGTCCAGCCGGGCGGCGCTTCTGCACCTCGCCCGTAAGATCGGGCCCGGCCGCCAGAGGCAGCCAGAGCTACAATCCCGCCTGGCAGGCCGCGCCCGGCGACACGAGCTGCTGCCCCAACAGCATGCTGGTATGTCCGACGCCACGCCACTTCTGCGCCCGCTGAGGTTTCAGTAAGAACTCGCAACCCGGCGCTGGGCAGCGCCGTGGTGCGAACGGGCTGCGTCTTCGTGGTGATCTGGGTCGGCGCTTTTACGCTGGACTCGTTCTTCCCCGGGCTGACCGGCGCGCTCTGCGTGCTAGCTTTGCTCCTTGCCGCCGCAGTCTGGCTTCCGGTGCTGGCATTCCTGGCAGGACTGTCTGCGTGGCGGCGCCAGTGGCGGCGGGCGAGCCTGCGGCTGACCGTGTTGCTTGCTACGCCGGCGTGCCTGCTTTCCGGCTCGGAGGCCGGCGACTACGTTCATCTTGCGCTGATGTATCCGTTCTACCGGGCCGCCATTGGCTCGGACGCGGGCGGACCGGTCATTTTCGATTGGGGAGATTCGGCCATCTTGATCCTGGACGGTTTCAAGGCGAGGCAGCTTGTGTATGACCCGACCAGCGCCACCGCGGCGCTAGTCGGCCGCGAGAAGGTCGATCCTACGGGGCTCGGCGGATACCCGCTCATCACGACGACCCAGCACCTCGTCGGCCCGTTCTACCTCCAGCGGCTCTCCAACGACTGAGGAGTGGCGCTTCCCAAGTAGAAACGTCGTTGCGAGGAGCGCTTGCGACGCGGCGATCCAGCGAGCAGCACCGCGCACGCCGCCCTGGATGGTCACGCCGCCAAGCGGCAGCTCGCGATGACGATTCGGCTCAACCCGGCAATGCGCCAGCGCGGCTACGCGGGCAGCACCAGCGTGTCCTCGCGGTCCCAGCCGACATGCACCGCGTCGCCGACCCCGAACGGGGCGCGATCGCGGCCACTGCCAGCGCGGACCAGCATCGCGTAGTCGCCAACCGCGATGCGGTAACGGATCGACCCGGTCGAGAACACCGCGTCCATCACCGTACCCGCAAAGCTGTTGGCCTGCGCGCCGGCAGACGCGGTGATCGCGATGCGCTCGGGCCGCACGCACACGATGCTCTCGCCAGCAACCGCGCGGTCCGCGCAGAGGGTCACGCCCTCCTGCGTGCTCAGCCGCACACCGCCGGGTTCGGGCGCGGCAGCCGTCACGGCGAAGCGGTTCGCCTCGCCCAGGAAGCCGGCCACGAACGCATTGCACGGCTGCTCGTACAAGCGGCGGGGCGTGTCGATCTGCTCCAGCCGGCCGTGGTTCAGGATCGCCACGCGGTCCGCCAACGCGGCGGCCTCCGCTTGGTCGTGGGTGACGTAGATGATGGTGGCGCCGACCTGGCGATGGAACTGGCGGATCTCGTCCTGCAGCTCCTCCCGCAGGTTCTTGTCGAGCGCCCCCAACGGCTCGTCCATCAGCAACACCGGCGGGTCGTAGACGGATGCGCGGGCCAGCGCCACGCGCTGCTGCTGGCCGCCCGAGAGCTGCCGCGGCAGCCGGCCGGCCAGCTCGGACATGCGCACCATCGCCAGCGCGCGGTCCACCCGTTGGCGCAGCTCGGCGCGCGGCACCTTGCGGGTCTGCAATGGGAAGGCGACATTTTGAGCCACCGTCATGAACGGGAACAGCGCGTAGTTCTGGAACACCATGCCGATGTTGCGCCGGTACGGCGGCACGCCGGTCACGTCGGCGCCGTTGATCAGCACCCGGCCGGCGGTGGGCGCGTTGAACCCGGTGACGGCGCCCAGCAGGGTGGACTTGCCCGACCCGCTCGGCCCCAACAGCGCGAAGAACTCGCCGGGCTCGATCACGAGATTGGTCTCGCGCAACGCCACGAATGCGCCGTAGCTGCCGGTCACGCCGGCGAATTCGATCCGGGCGCCCTTCATCCGAGCGCAGCCCGCTTGCGCAGCAGCAGCGGCGCCGCCATCAGCAGGCAGCTGAACACCAACACGAGCGTCGCCACCGCCGCGATGTCCGGCGACAACTGGTAGGCCAGGTGCGCCCAGATCACCCGCGGCAGCGTGTTGGTTGCCGGCGTGGTGAGGAATAGGGACAGCATAAGTTCGTCGAACGAGGCGGTGAACGCGAACACGGCGCCGACCACCACGCCGGGCAGTATCATCGGCAGCGTCACCCGGCGAAAGCAGGTCCAGCCATCCGCGCCGAGTGTCATGGCTGCCAATTCCAGCGACGGGCTGTAGCCCTGCAGCGAGGCGCGCACGGTGATGAACACGAACGGCATGGCGATCACGGTATGCGCCAGCACGATCGCGGCGAAGGTGCCGGACAGCCCGACGTCGACCATGGTCGGGTAGACGCCGATCGCCAGGATGATGTGCGGCACCATCATCGGCGCCGCCACCAGGGCCGCGAACGCGCCGCGCCAAATCACCCTCGCCCGCGCCGCCACCAGCGCCGCGCACACGCCGAACACGACCGACAACAGCGCAACCGGCACGCCGACCTTCAGGCTGGACCAAAGCGCGTGCAACCACTCCTGGCTGGCCGGCAGCCCCTCGTACCAGCGCAGCGACCAACTGGGCGGCGGGAACGCAAGGTAGGTCAGCGAGCTGAACGACAGCACCACCACCACCAGCATCGGCAGGAACAGGAAAGCCACCACGAGCGTGGCGAACGCGCCGAGCGACAGGCGCAGGATGGGGTTTAGGCGGCGCTCCGTCACCCGCGCACCTCGTTGAAACGCCGGGTCAGCCGGTTGTAGGCGACGTAGATCAGCACCGAGATCACCAGCAGCACGGTGGCCAGGGCGGAGGCCATCGGCCAGTTCAGCAGGTCCACCGCCTGCTGCTCGATCAGCACGGCGATAGTGGTGCTGCGCGCGCCGCCCAGCAGCGCGGGGGTGATGAAGAAGCCGAGCGCGCTGATGAACACCAGGATCACCCCGGCGCTGGCGCCTGGCAGGGTCAGCGGCACGAACACGCGCAGGAACACGCGCAGCGGCGCGGCGCCCATGATCTCGCCGGCCTGCAGCATGGTGTGGTCCAGGCTGCGCATGCTGGTCAGGATCGGCAGCATCATGAACGGCAGCAGGATGTGGATCATCCCGACGTCCACCGCAAACGGCGTCTGCAACAGGCGCATGGGCTCGTCGATCCAGCCCAGCCCGACCATGGTCTGGTTGATCGGGCCGTTGCGCTGGAACATCACCATCCACGCGTAGCTGCGGATCACCACGCTGGTGAACAGCGGAACGAGGATCGCGCCCATGAACAGCGTGTAGGCCCGCCCGTGCAGGCGGGAGCCGACGAACGCCATCGGGTAGGCCAGCACCAGGCAGCACGCGGTAACGATGCACGCCGTCTTCACCGTGCCCAGCAGCACGGTCAGGTACGGCCCGCCGAAGACGATGCGCGCGTAGTTGCCCGGCCCCGAGGCAGGCGCCGCGAAGCCCTGCACCACCACGCGCGCCAGCGGGAACAGGAACAACGCGGCGAGGAACAGCGCGGGCGCCGCGGCCAGGCCGTAATGCATCGGCCGTTGCGACCAGGCGCGGAAGCGTTGCGGCGCCGGCCGGCTCAGGCCCGCGCCGATCGCCGCACTGCTCAAGCGAGCATCCAGGTGTTGAATTGCTCCACCGCGTCGCCGCCGTGCTCGGTCCACCAATCGCCGTTGATCGCCACGCCCTTGGCGTAATTCTCCGGCGCGGTCGGCATGATCGCCCGGCGCTCCGGCGTCAGCTGCTCCATGGCGGACGTGCGCACCGGGCCGTACGGCATGATGTTGGCGAACCGCGCCTGGCTGTCCGGCTCCAGCACGAAGGCGATGAACGCCATCGCTTCCGCCTTGTTCTTGCAGCCGCGCGGGATGATGAGCGCGTCGGTGATCAGCACCGCCTGATTGAACGTGAAGTCGACCGGCGCGCCTGTCGACTTAGGCCCCGCCAAACGACCGTTCCAAGCCATCCCGGCGGCCGCCTCGCCGTCGATCAGCAGCTGGGCGGACTGCGCGCCGCTCTCCCACCAGCTGATGTGGGACTTGATCTTGTCGAGGCTGCGCAGCGCCCGCGGCACGTCCAGCGGATACAGCTTGTCTGCCGGAACGCCGTCGGCCAGCAGTGCGACCTCCAGCGTCTCGCTCGGCTTCTTCCAGAACATGCGGTCGCCGGCGAAGCGCTTGAGGTCCCACACCTCCGCCCAGGTCGAGGGCGCCGCGGCGCCTTTCACGCGCTGCGTGTTCCACGAGATGCAGGCGCCGACCACGTCGATCAGCACGTAATTCGGGTTCAGCGTGCCCGGCAGCAATCCCTTCGGGTCGATCGCCGACAGGTCGAGCGGCTCGGTCAGGTTCTGCTTGGTGAACAGCGCCGCCTGGTCGCCCGCGCTGTCCATCACGTCCCACTCGACGGCGCCGGCCTCCACCATCGCCTTCAGCTTGGCGTACTGGTTGGTGGTCTTCATCACGCTGATGCCGGTCTTGGCGGTGAACGGCTGAATGTAGGCGCGCTCGAACGCGTCATCCATCGGGCCGCCGGGCGAGGCCACCACGATGTGGTCCGTCTTGGCGCGCGCGATGGCCGGCATGGCCAGCGTCGTCGCGGCGACCCCGGCCTGCAGCAGCCTGCGCCGGGGCAGCCCCTTGCTGAAATTCATGACCAAAGCCCCCTTGTTGACCGCTCGGATGACGAACAGGCCGCAAGACGCAATAACCTTGCCAGAGCCGGCGCACGGGTCTTGCATGGCGGCGTTTGGAGGGACCGCATGACTGACCGCCACATGATCCTCGGCATGCCCATCCACGCCATCGGCTACCACCCGGCGTGCTGGCTGCTGGACGGGGTGCCGCCCGACGGCGCCATCAACCTGCGCCACGCCGTCAACTGCGCTCGCATCGCCGAGCGCGGCAAGCTCGACTTCGTGTTCCTCGCCGACACCGCCAGCGTGCGCCAGCTCGACAACCCCGCCATCTCCAAGCACCGGGACCACGAGCACGTGAAGTTCGAGCCGCTCACCCTGCTAGCCGCGCTGGCGACCGCCACGCGCGACATCGGGCTCGTGGGCACCGCGTCCACCACCTACAACGACCCGTACAACTTGGCCCGCGCGCTGGCCTCGCTGGACCACATCAGCAAGGGGCGGGCGGGCTGGAACCTGGTCACCGGGTTCGCGCTCGACGAGGCGCGCAATTTCGGCCTGGAAGCCATCGCGCCCTCGGCGGAGCGGCATGCCAGGGCGCGCGAGTTCGTGCACGTGCTGCGCGGCCTGATGAACAGCTGGGACGAAGACGCCTTCGTGCGCGACAAGGCGAGCGGCATCATGTTCGACCGCGCGCGCATGCACCGGCTGGAGCACCACGGCGCGTTCTTCGACGTGCGCGGCCCGCTGGACGTGGCGCGCCCGCCGCAGCAGCGCATGCCGATCGTCACCGCCGGGTATTCGGAGGAGGCGAACGAGTTCACCTCCGAGGTGGCGGACGCCGTATACGCCGCGGCGCCCACCATTGCCTTGGCGCGGGAGTACTACGCCGACCTGAAGGGCCGCCTGGCCCGCCACGGCCGCGCCCGCCACGAGCTGAAGGTGTTGCCGGGCATCATGCCGTTCATCGGCCGCACCATGATGGAGGCAGAGGACAAGTTCGCCCGGCTGCAGGCGTTGATCGACCCGGCCGTCGGCGTCGGCATGCTCGCGCTGTGGAACTTCCCCGACCTGCGCGGCTACGACCTCGACGGCCCGGTCCCCGACGTGGAGGTGACCGCCGGCCGCTACGCCGCGCTGTCCGCCGGGCTGCTGGAGCGCGTGCGGCGCGAGAAGCCGACCATCCGCCAGCTATACGAGATCGTCGCCGCCGGGTTCTGGCAGTTCGGCTGCGTCGGCACCCCCGTCACGATCGCGGACGCGATGGAGGAGTGGTTCACCACGGAGGCGGCGGACGGGTTCAACATCCAGTCCCCCTACCTGCCCGGCTGCGCGGAGGACTTCGTCGACCTGGTGGTGCCCGAGCTGCAACGCCGCGGCCTGTTCCGCCGCGACTACAGTGGCGAGACGCTGCAGGAACGGCTCGGCCTGCGGGAGCTGGCGCCGGCATGACGCGCAAGATGCGGCTTGGCCTGTCGCTGGCCAGCGTCGGCTACCATTACGCGGCGTGGCGCTACCCCGGCGTGCCGGCGGATGGCGACATGGACTTCGACCACATGGCGCGATGCGCGCGCATCGGGGAGGCGGGCAAGTTCGACTTCGCGTTCTTCGCCGACGTGGCCGCCGTGCGCAACCTGGATGACCCGGCCATCGCGCGCCACCGCGAGCAGGGGCACGTCAAGCTCGAGCCGCTGACCCTGCTGGCCGGGCTGGCCGCCGTCACCAGCCGGATCGGCCTAGTCGCCACCGCGTCCACCAGCTTCCAGCACCCGTTCCACCTGGCGCGCAAGCTGGCCTCCATCGACCACCTGAGCGAGGGCCGCGCCGGGTGGAACCTGGTCACCAGCACCAGCCCGGACGAGGCGCGCAACTACGGTCAGGCCGCCGCAGCGGATTCCAACACGCGGCACGAGCGAGCGCGCGAGTGCCTGGAAGTGGTGCGGGGCCTGTGGACCGGCTGGGACGCCGACGCCTTCCCGCGCGACCGCGAGAGCGGCGTGTACCTGGACCGCGACAAGATGCGCCGGCTGAACCACAAGGGCCGGCACTTCAAGGTGCGCGGGCCGATGGACGTGGCGCGTCCGCCGCAGGGCACGCTGCCGATCGTGACCGCGGGGGCGTCGGAGAACGCGCAGGACCTGGCGGCCGAGGTCGCCGACATCGTGTACGGCGGCCAGCCGACGCTGGAGGGCGCGCGCGCTTACTACGCTTCGGTGAAGGGCCGCCTGCCCCGCTTCGGCCGCAGCGCGGACAGCCTGCTGATGATGCCCGGGATCATGCCCGTGATCGGCCGCACGCAGGGCGAGGCGGACGATATCTTCGGGCGCCTGCAGGAGCTGTTGGACCCGGCGGTCGGGCTCGGCATGCTGGCGATCAACCACTTCCCCGACCTGCGCGGCTGCGACGTCGACGCGCCGATGCCGGAAGTGACGATGAATCGCGCGCACGAGACGGCCGGGCGGGAGCCGGAACACACCCTCGCGCTGATGGACCGTGCGCGCCGGGAGAAGCTGAGCATCCGCCAGGTGTTCGACGTGATCTCCCGCGGGTTCTGGCATTTCGGTCTGGTGGGCACGCCGGCGCTGGTGGCGGACACGATGGAGGAGTGGTTCACCACGGGGGCTGCGGACGGGTTCATGGTGCAGCCGCCCTACCTGCCCGAGTCCGCCGAGACGTTCGTGGCGACCGTCATACCGGAGTTGCAGCGACGCGGCTTATTCCGCACCGAATACGAGGGCCGCACGCTACGCGAGAACCTCGGCCTGGCCTAAATCAGGAGCCCGCTCCCTCTGGGAGAGGGTTGGGGGAGGGGACTTCGCACATACCCGCGTGCCCCACCCTCACCCCGACCCTCTCCCGCAGGCGGGAGAGGGAGAAGGAGAGGAATCAGCGGGTCTGTTGGATCGCGGACAGGATCCACCGCCCACCCGGGCTGCGGACGAACGTCCACACCTCGGTGGCGGTCTGCCGCTCGGTCGCGCTGCCGTCGACCACGCGCCCCTGGCCGTCGCGGGTCACGTCGAGCATGTTGAACCGCATCGCGACCGTCGCGTACTCGCGCGAGCCCTCGGACCAAGCCTGCGCCAGGTCGCCCTTATCCAGCCGGACGTCGCTGACCATGTTGCGCAGGCCGCGGCTGCGCAATTCCGCCATCTGCTCGCTGAAATAGCCCGCCATCTCCGGGGTCGCGATCGCGCGCAGGCCGTTCAGGTCCTCGGCGCTCCACGCCGTCTGCATCGCCTTGAGCAACTGCTCGAACGCCTGGTAGTCCGCCGGCACGATGGCGACAGGCGGCAGGCTTTGCTGCGCCCGCGAGCCGCCGGTCAGCGCCGCGCCGCCCAGTCCGCCGCCCCCGCTGCGCACGCCGCCCGCGAACATCGGCTGCCGCGCCATCACCAGGCGGAAGATCCAGCGCCCGATGAAGAAAATTAGCGCGAGCTGGATCAGCAGGCCGAAGATGCTGCCGCCGCCGTCGATGCCGCCGAACATGCCATGGCCAAACAGCATGCCGCCGATCCCGGCCCCGACCAGGCCGCCGAGCAACCCCGACGTGAAGGCGCCGCGGCCCGGGCTGTAGCCGGGAGAGTATCCGCCGCCCGGCGCCTGGAAGCCGGGCGAGGGCTGCGGCGTCATGCTGCGCTGCATCGGCGCGGCATACGGCGCCGTGCTGGTGGACGGCGGCGCGCTGAAGGTGTTGCCGCCGCGGCTGCCCATCGACGCGCCGCCCCCAACGCGCGCGAAGGCCAGTCCCGGCGCCAGGGCGATGGCGACGGCAAGTGCGGCGGCGAGGGGAAGCGACAGGCGGGGCATGAGGTCAACTCCGATGGCGCGCAGGCATATGGTGCGACGGCTGGGCAATAGCCAGGGCTGTTGCCAGACCGCATCGGACGAAACTAGCGGCAGGATGCGCGAATGCCTAATGGCGACCCGTCGCCGCCTGACCGGGCGCTCGACCTGTGTCATGGTGGCGACGCTCAACGCCGGAGACGCCACGATGGACATGCCAGCCGAGCCTGCCGCGCCGCCATCCCTGGCGCCCCCATCCCCCGGTTCCGGGGACGCCGTCGAGGCGTTGCGCCAGGCGATCACGGCCAAGCTGCTCTACAGCATCGGCAAGACGCCCAACCGCGCCAGCCAGCGGGACTGGTACAGCGCCACCGCGATGACCGTGCGCGACCGGGTGGTCGACATCTGGACCACCAGCGCGGCTCGCGCGCGCGCGCAAGGCGCCAAGCGGGTGCACTATTTCTCGCTCGAGTTCCTGATCGGGCGGCTGCTGTTCGACGCCGCCGGCAACCTCGGCCTGCTGGAAGACCTGCGCGCCGCGCTGCTGCGCGAGGGCGTCGACCTGGACCACATCCGCACGATGGAGCCGGACGCCGCCCTCGGCAACGGCGGGCTGGGCCGCCTGGCCGCCTGCTTCATGGACAGCATGGCCACGCTCGCCATCCCCGCCTTCGGCTACGGCATCCGCTACGACCACGGCCTGTTCCGGCAGACCATCGTGGATGGCTGGCAGCGCGAGCAGCCGGAGGATTGGCTGTCCGCCGGCAACCCGTGGGAGTTCCAACGGCCGGAGCTGACCTACCGGGTGGCGTTCGGCGGCGGCGTGTCGGCGGTGACCGAGGGCGGGCGCACCGCCTACAGCTGGAACCCGGCGGAAACGCTGTTCGCCGTCGCGTTCGACACCCCCATGGTCGGCTACGGCGGCCAGCACGCCAACGCGTTGCGCCTATGGTCCGCCCGCGCCGCCGATCCGATGGCGCTCGACGCGTTCAACCGGGGCGACCACGTCGGCGCCATGTCGGACCGGGTCCGCGCCGAGGCGGTCAGCCGCGTGCTTTACCCGGGCGACGACAGCAGCGCCGGGCAGGAGCTGCGGCTGCGGCAGGAGTATTTCTTCGCCTCCGCCAGCCTGCAGGACATGCTGCGGCGCGAGATGGTGGAGCACGGCGCCGTCACGTCGCTGCACCACCACGTCGCCATCCAGCTGAACGACACCCACCCGGCCATCGGCATCGCCGAGCTGATGCGCCTGCTGATGGACGTGCACGAACTGGAGTGGGACGAGGCCTGGGCCATCACGCAGGGCGCGGTCAGCTACACCAACCACACGCTGCTGCCCGAGGCGCTGGAGATGTGGCCGGTGCTGCTGCTGGAGCGGCTGCTGCCGCGGCACATGCAGATCATCTACCTGCTGAACGCGCGCCACCTGGACACGCAGCGCGCCCGCGGCCTGGACGGCCGCTTGCTGGCCGCGCTGAGCCTGATCGACGAGTCCAGCGGCCGGCGGGTGCGGATGGGCCACCTGGCGTTCCTCGGCAGCCACTCGGTGAACGGCGTGTCGGCGCTGCACACCGAGCTGATGCGGGCCACCACGTTCCGCGACCTGGATGCGGCGGTCGGCGGCCGCATCGTCAACCGCACCAACGGCATCACCTTCCGCCGCTGGCTGCACGAGGCGAACCCGGGGCTGACCCGGCTGTTGGTCGACACGCTGGGCGACCGCGTGCTGCGCGACCCCGAGGCGCTGCAGGACCTGGCGCCCTACGCCGACGACCCGGCGTTCCGCGCCGCGTTCCGCGCCCAGCGCGCGCCGCGCAAGCATGCCTTGGTGCGGGTCATGATGGCGCAGGTCGGCGTCGCGGTGGATCCGGACGCGCTGTTCGACGTGCAGATCAAACGCATCCACGAGTACAAGCGGCAACTGTTGAACATCCTGCACGCGATCAGCCTGTACAACGCGATCCGCGCGCAGCCGACACGCGACTGGCGGCCGCGAGTAAAAATCTTCGCCGGCAAGGCGGCGCCGTCCTACACGCTCGCCAAGCAGATCATCCGCCTGGCGCACGACGTGGCGCGGGTGGTGAACGGCGACCCCACCGTGCGCGGCCTGCTGCAGGTGGTGTTCATGCCGAACTACAACGTGAGCCTGGCCGAGTTGCTGATCCCCGCCGCCGATTTGTCGGAGCAGATCAGCACCGCGGGCATGGAGGCGAGCGGCACCGGCAACATGAAGCTGGCGCTGAACGGCGCGCTGACCATCGGCACCATGGACGGAGCCAACGTGGAAATCTGCGAGCGGGTCGGCGCCGACAACATGTTCATCTTCGGCATGACCACCGACGAGGTGGAGGCCCGCCGCAACGCCGCCGGGCTGGACGCGACCGGCGTGATCAACGCCTGCCCGGCCCTGGGCGATCTGATGGGCGCGTTGCGCGGCGGCGTGTTCAGCCCGGAGGAGCCCGGCCGCTACATCGGCCTGGCCGACCGGCTGGAGCACGCCGACCCGTTCTTCGTGTGCGCGGATTTCGCCGCGTATGACAAGGCGCAGGATGCGGTGGACGCGAAGTGGCGCGACCCGGACGCGTGGTGGCGCTCGGCGGTGCTGAACACCGCGCACATGGGCTGGTTCAGCAGCGACCGGACGATCGGGGAGTATGCGACGGGAACCTGGGGCGTGAAGGCGGTCGGATGACGGTCGCCCTTCACAAGCCTTGGACGACCGAGGCCTTCCTAGCCTGGGAAGAGCAGCAGGCGCTGCGCTACGAGTTCGATGGCGCCCAGCCGGTGGGCATGGCCGGGGGAACCGCCGCGCACTCGGCCATCCAGCGCAACCTGATCGTTGCCCTGGGGGTAGGCCTGCGGGGCAAACGATGCGAGCCGCACGGCAGCGAGTTGAAGATCGCGGTTGCTGGCGGCGCGATCCGCTACCCGGACGCCTTCGTCGTCTGCACGCCGATCCCGCCGCGCGCCACGCTCGTGTCCGACCCCGTGGTGATCTTCGAGGTGCTGAGCGAGAGCAGCGCCACGGAGGATTTCGTTACCAAGAACGCGGAGTACCGGGGTACGCCCTCGGTCCAGCGTTACATCGTCCTGCAGCAGGCCAAGCCGGCCGCCGTGGTCTTCTCGCGCAAGGGCGACGACTGGGTGACGGATCTGCTGACCGGCGCCGACGCGGCGCTGCACATGCCGGAGATCGACCTGGATGTTTCGCTCGCGGAGATCTACGCGGGCCTCGCGTTCGAACCGTCAGGCGTAGAGCCGGGTTGAGCGGACGTGTAAGTGCATGCTCGGGCGGCCCACGGCGTTCGAGCGGCGCCGACCTATTCCGTGGGAAAACGAGTGGATGGCGATCACTCCGCCGCGGCCCGCGGCTGCTCCACCATTGCGGCGGCGCGCGCCAAATCCACCGACAGTAGCCGCGACACCCCCCGTTCCTGCATCGTCACCCCGTACAGCCGGTCCATCCGCGCCATCGTCAGGTGATGGTGGGTGACCACCAGGAACCGCGTCCCCGTCTCCTTCACCATCTCCCCCAACAAACTGCAGAACCGCCCCACGTTGGCGTCGTCCAGCGGGGCGTCCACCTCGTCCAGCACGCACACCGGCGCCGGGTTGCAGCGGAACACCGCGAAGATCAGCGACAGCGCGGTCAATGCCTGCTCGCCGCCCGACAGCAGCGACAGGGTCGACAGCTTCTTCCCCGGCGGCTGGGCGTAGATCTCCAACCCGGCCTGCAACGGGTCGTCCGAGCCCACCATCGCCAGATGCGCCTTGCCGCCACCGAACATGCGGGCGAACAGCGCCTGGAAGTGGCGGTCCACCTCGGCGAACACCTGCGCCAGGCGCTCGCGGCCCTCGCGGTTGATGCGCCCGATGCTGCCCCGCAGCTTGGCGATGGCGGTGTCGATCTCGGCGCGCTCCGTCGCGATCCCGGCGATGCGGGCGCCCACCTCATCGGCCTCCACGGCGGCGCGCAGGTTGACCGGGCCCATCTCCTCGCGCTCCCGCGTCAGCCGGTCCAGCTTGCGGCGGGCGCGTTCCTCCGCCTCGGGCGACAGGTCGGCGGGCGGCGGCGGCAAGGCCGGGTCGGCGCCCAGCCGATCCAGGATTCGCTCGGCAAGCGTCCCCCAGGCGTGGTCGGCCTGCGCTGCGATGGATTCGGCGCGCACGACCGCCTCCCGCGCGGCGGACAACGCGGCCTCGGCGGCGCGGGCGGCGGCTGTCGCTGCGGTTTCAGCGGCGGTGGCGGCAGATAACGCGGCCGCGGCGCGACGATGGGTGCTCTCGGCCGCGTCCAGCGCCTCGGTCATCGCGGCCGCGGCGGTCGTGGCGGCGGCCGGGCCATCCCGCACGCGCTCATGCTCGGCGGCGGCCTCCCCGGCGCGGGCGCGCAGATCGGTCAGGCGGTCGGCGGGGCCGGCGGCGCGCGTGCCCCAATCGGCCGCCTCCGCGCCG
>CAXTBW010000083.1:0-19740 GCA_964242925.1 uncultured Acetobacteraceae bacterium | reverse complement strand
GCGGCGTCGCGGCGGGACCTGCGGGTTTCGCCACGGCACGCGATGCTGCTCGACGCGAAGGCCGCCTGACCGGCCGCTTGCCGCCGGACGCTACGCCTTCACCAGCACGTAGCTGCCCGGCGCGTCCTCGATCGCCGGCAGGCCGCCCTCGCCCGGGATCCGTGCCGGCACCTGGTCGTCGCCGTCGAGCGCGCTCACCCAGCGCTGCCAATCCGGCCACCATGACCCGGCCATCTCCTGCGCGCCGGCAAACCATTCATCCGGGGTCGGCGGCAGGGCGTCGTTTGTCCAATGGCTATACTTGCCACCTTCCGGCGGGTTCACCACGCCGGCGATATGCCCGCTGGCCGCCAGCACAAACCGGGTCTGCCGGGCGTCGGAGGCGCCCAGCAGCTGCGTCCCGCGATAGGTGCTGCGCCACGGCGCGATATGATCCTCGCGCGTCGACACGAAATAGGCTGGTATGTCGATAGCGCCGAGATCGATCTTCTGCCCGGCCAGCTCCAACTCGCCGACGGCTAGGCGGTTGGAGTGGTACATATTGCGCAGGTAGTAGCTGTGCATCCGCGCCGGCATGCGCGTGGCATCGCTGTTCCAGTACAGCAGGTCGAACTGGAACGGCTCGTTGCCCAGCAGGTAGTTGTTCACCACGAACGACCAGATCAGGTCGTTGGCGCGCAGCATGTTGAAGGTGGTCGCCATCTCGGCGCCTTCCAGCACGCCGCGCTTCTCCATCCGGGCTTCCAACTGGGACAATTGCTCCTCGTCGATGAATACGCCCAACTCGCCGGACTCGGCGAAATCGGTCATGGTCACGAAGAAGGTGGCGCTGCGGATGCGGTTGTCGCCGTGCGCCTTCATCCACGGCAGGCTGCAGGCCAGCAGAGTGCCGCCCAGGCAATAGCCGATCGCGTCCACCTCGCGCTCTCCGGTGGCCTGCTCGATGGCGCCCAGCGCGGCGAGCACGCCCTGGATCATGTAGTCCTCGAACCCTTTTTCGGCCAGCCGCTCGTCCGGGTTGACCCAGCTCACCATGAACACGGTGTGCCCCTGGCTGACCGCCCAGCGCACGAAACTGTTCTTCGGCCGCAGGTCAAGGATGTAGAACTTGTTGATCCATGGCGGCAGGATCAGCAGCGGGCGGCGCACCACCCGGTCGGTCGCCGGCGCGTATTGGATCAGCTGCATCAACTCGTTCTGGAACACCACCTTGCCGGGCGAGACGCCGATGTTCTCCCCCAGCTTGAACGCGTCCGGGTCGGTCATCTTGATCGCGAGCTTGCCCTTGCCGCGCTCGAGGTCGCCCAGCAGGTTGTTCAGGCCGCGCAGCAGGTTCTCGCCGCCGGTCTCCGCCGTCTTGCGCAGCACCTCCGGGTTGGTGAGCAGGAAGTTGGACGGGCTCATCGCGTCGATGAACTGGCGGGAGTAGAAATCGACCTTCTGCGCCGTCTTGGCGTCCAGCCCCTCCGCCTGCCCAACCACGTCCTGCACGAACCGGGCGGACAGCAGGTAGGACTGCTTGATGAAGTCGAAGACCTCGCTCTCCTTCCAGGCGCTGTCCTTGAAGCGCTTGTCCTTGGGGTCCGCCTGGATGACCGGCGGGGCAGCCGCGGCATCGCCAACGCCGCCGATCATCCGCCGCGCGGTATTCTGCCAAAGCGTCATGTAGTCCTGCCAGAAGCCGATCTGCGCCTGCATCAGCCCAGCCGGATTGCTCATCAGCTTGGCCGTCATCTCGAAGAACGCGGTGCCGATGTTGAGCGGATCGGCAGTGGGCGCGCCTGCAGCCCCGTCCTCGGTCTGCCGCTTGAGCCAGTCGCCGACGATGCGCTGGGACCGCTCGGCCACGTCCGCCATGGACCGGCTGAGCGTGAGCGGATCGGCGAAGCTCCGCTCGCTCGGCGCCGCGATGCCCGGCTTGGCGGTCAGCGCAGGCTTCTGGAAAGCGTTGGTCGGGGTGTTCGAGCCGTGGTCCGGCATGGGCGTCCTTCCCGTCGGGTCCGCAGCCCGCTAGACAGGAATCCCCGCAAGATAGGGACCGTTGTGCGAGAGGCTCGTCACCGACTTATGCGTGCGGTTTATTTTCCCGAAGCTAGGCGCGAGGCGCGTCGACGGCAAGCGGCGGGCCGGTTGGCCGTCTGTTCGCTGCTGGCTGGGCTGGCGGGTTGCGGCGACGGCCATCTCTTCACCCCCGCCGTCGACATGTATCACGGGCTGCAGGGCGGCGCGATCGCGCAGCAGCGGCCGCCCGCGCCAGGCATCGACGACCCCTACCCCAATCTGGGCAGCGTCCCGCCACGGCCCGCGGCGCCGGACGTGCCCGCCCAGCAACGCATCGCCGACCGGCTCGCGACGCAGCGCGACGCGGCGGAGGCCGATGCGGCCCGCGACCCGCTGGTGGCGGCCGCGGCCCCGCCGCGTCCGCCGCCCGCCGCCAAGCCGCCCGCGCCACCCGACCCGAACGCCAACCGCGTGGTGGTGGACGCCGCCCCTGCGCCAGCGCTGGCCCCGGCTCCGGCTCCGGCTCCGGCTCCGGCGGCGCCTGCCCCGGCGGTGAACGAGATTCCGCCCGTGCCCAACTTCGGCTCGGTCCCGGCCGTGCCAGCAGCGGTGATCTCCGGGCCGGTCCCAACCTTGGCCGCAGGGCCCCCCGCCTCTCCCGGTTCCGTCGGGATCGACATTCCCAACCCTGGGCCGGCGCCCACCCTGCCCATCGCCGCTGCGCCGCCAGCTGCGCCGGCCAACACGGTGCTCGTGGTGTTCAGCCCCGGATCGGCCACCCTGCCGCCGTCCGCGCCGCTGAACCTGCGACGCTTCGCCCTGGCGCATAAGGGGGTGCCCGTCACCATCACCGGCCACGGCGGCGACGTGCTGCCGGGCGCCGACGCCCAGGCCCGCGCGCTGGATCTGGCGATGCGACGGGCGCAAGCCATCGCCGACTCGCTGAACACGGCAGGCATCCCCGCCTCCAACCTGCGCCTGCGTGGCGACGCTGCCGGGCAGGGCGGCGCCGCCACGCTTTGACCCCACTCCATCCGTCACCGAGGACGCCATGACCACCGAGTTCCACCGCATCCGACGCCTGCCGCCCTACGTGTTCGCCGCCGTCAACGACGCCAAGGCGAGCGCCCGGGCCGCCGGCGAGGACATCATCGACCTGGGCATGGGCAACCCGGACGGCGCCACCCCGCCGCACATCGTCGCCAAGCTGGTGGAGGCCGTGGCCGACCCGCGCACCCACCGCTACAGCAGCAGCAAGGGCATCCCCGGCCTGCGCCGCGCCCTGGCCGGGTACTACGCCCGCCGCTTCGACGTGCGGCTCGATCCGGACACTGAAGTGGTGGCCACGCTCGGCAGCAAGGAGGGCCTGGCCAACCTCGCCGCCGCCATCGCCAGCCCGGGCGACACCATCCTGGTGCCCAACCCGTCCTACCCGATCCACCAGTTCGGCTTCATCATCGCCGGCGCCTCGGTGCGCTCCATCCCCGCCGAGCCCGGCCCCGGCATGCTGCGCGCGCTGGACCAGGCGGTGCGCCACTCGGTGCCGAAGCCCACCGCGCTGATCGTGAACTTCCCGTCCAACCCGACCGCCTACGTCGCCTCGCTGGATTTCTACCGCGAGGTGGTCGCGTTCTGCCGCAAGCACGAGATCTGGATCCTGTCGGACCTGGCCTATGCCGAGGTGTATTTCGGCGACGAGCCGCCGCCGTCGATGCTGCAGGTGCCGGGCGCCAAGGACATCACGGTGGAGTTCACTTCGATGTCCAAGACGTATTCCATGCCTGGCTGGCGCATGGGCTTCGCCGCCGGCAATGCGAGGCTGATTGCCGCGCTCGCGCGCATGAAGTCGTATCTCGACTACGGCGCGTTCACCCCCATCCAGGTCGCCGCCACCGCTGCGCTGAACGGTTCGCAGGACTGCGTAACCGAGATGCGCGCATTGTACAAGGAACGCCGCGACGTGCTGGTGCGCGGCCTGAACGCCGCCGGCTGGGCCGTTCCCACTCCCGAGGCGTCGATGTTCGCCTGGGCGCCCATCCCGCCCGCCTACGCCCATCTGGGCAGCGTGGAGTTCAGCAAGCTGCTGCTAGCCCGCGCGAAGGTGGCGGTCGCCCCCGGCATCGGCTTCGGCGAGCAGGGCGATGGGCACGTGCGGGTCGCGCTGGTGGAGAACACGCAACGGCTCCGCCAGGCGGTGCGCAGCATTAGGAGCTTCCTGGGCGAGCGGACGAATGCAGGCGTTGTGGAAACCGTCGTTTGACCCCCACCGGCTCCTCTTCAAAGCCCTCTCCCACTTGCGGGAGAGGGTTGGGTGAGGGATCTTGCGGGCAACCGATCCAGCAACGTCGCAAGCACGCCATCGAGATCGCCAATCACCTCATTGTTCCAGAACCGGAGAATGGTGAACCCTGCCGCTTCGATTGCGGGAGTGCGTGCTGTATCGATCTCAGGCGTATGCTGCCCACCATCGATCTCAACCACGAGCCGACGCTCCATGCAGGCGAAGTCCACAATATACCGTCCAACCGTCATCTGCCGTTTGAACTGATGCCCGTCCAACCGACGGTCGCGGATCGCGAACCAAATCGCGCGTTCGGCGGCTGTCATGTCCCGCCGCAACTGCCGCGCATGCGGGCTGATTGGTCGCATCGTCCCAGTCCAACCGGGCGGCTCCCCTCACCCAACCCTCTCCCGCAAGCGGGAGAGGGCTTTTCCTTGCTCCTGCTCCCTCTCCCGCCTGCGGGAGAGGGTCGGGGTGAGGGGGCCCACCCATGCGCATAGCCGTCGCCGGCCTAGGCACCGTCGGCGCCGGCGTCATCCGCCTATTGCGCGACAACGCCGCCCTCATCACCGCCCGCGCAGGCCAGCCCATCACCGTCGCCGCCGTCTCCGCCCGCGACCGCACCCGTGACCGCTTCCTGCCGCTCGACGGCGTCGAGTGGGCGACGGACCCGCGCGACCTCGCCACCCTCCCCAGCATCGACGCGGTCGTCGAGCTGATCGGCGGCGCCGAAGGTCCAGCCTACGACCTCGTCGCCGCGGCGCTTGCCGCCGGCCGCCCCGTGGTCACCGCCAACAAAGCCCTGCTCGCCATCCACGGCGCCACCCTCCCCACCACCGCGCCGCTCCTGTTCGAGGCAGCCGTCGCAGGCGGCATTCCCATCATCAAGGCCCTGCGCGAAGGCCTCGCCGCCAACCAAATCACCCGCGTCGCGGGCATCCTGAACGGCACCTGCAACTACATCCTCACCGCCATGCGCGAGCAACGCCGCGAGTTCGCCGACGTGCTGGCCGAAGCGCAGGCGCTCGGCTACGCGGAGGCCGACCCGGCCACCGACATCGACGGCGTGGACGCGGCGCACAAGCTCGCAATCCTGTCCGCGCTGGCGTTCGGCCACCCGGTCCGCTTCGGCGCGGTGCACGTGGAGGGCATCCGCCGGGTCAGCGCGCTGGACATCGCGTTCGCCGACGAGCTGGGCTACCGCATCAAGCTGCTGGGCATCGCGCAACGCACCCCGGCCGGAATCGAGGCGCGGGTGCACCCCTGCCTGACGCCGGCGAGCTCCCCCATCGCTCGGGTGGACGGCGTGTTCAACGCGGTGGTCGTGGAAGGCGACGCGGCCGGGCGCGTCATGCTGGAGGGTCGCGGCGCCGGCGCTGGGCCGACTGCCTCGGCGGTGGTCGCCGACCTGATCGACCTGGCGCGCGGCCACACAGCGCCGACCTGGGGGCAGGAGACGCTGGACAACAGCCCGGCCGTGCCGATCGGCGAGCACCTCGGCGCCTATTATCTTCGCCTGATGGTGATCGACCGGCCCGGCGTGATCGCCGATGTCGCCGCCATCCTGCGCGACGACGGCGTGTCGCTGGAATCGCTCTTGCAGCACGGCCGCAGCCCGGGCGAGTCGGTCCCGGTCGTGCTCGTCACCCACGAGGTGCGCGAGCGCGCGATGCAGGACGCGTTGGCCCGCATCGGCGCGCTCGAGGCCGTCCTGGAGCCGCCCGCCTTGATCCGAATCGAGCCCGCCTGAGAAGGACCAAAGCCTATGACACTCCGCCCCGAGACGAATTACGACCGCAACCTGGCGCTCGAGCTGGTCCGCGTCAGCGAGGCCGGCGCGCTGGCCGCTAGCCGATGGATGGGCCGCGGCAAGAAGAACGAGGCCGACGGCGCCGCCGTGGAGGCGATGCGGCGCGCGTTCGACAGCGTCGCCATCGACGGCACCGTGGTGATCGGCGAGGGCGAGATGGACGAGGCGCCCATGCTCTACATCGGCGAGAAGGTCGGCGCCGGCGGCCCGGCCATGGACATCGCGGTGGACCCGCTGGAGGGCACCACCATCACCGCTAAGGGCGGGCCTAACGCGATGGCGACCGTAGCGCTGGCCGAGGCCGGCAATTTCCTGCACGCGCCCGACATCTACATGGATAAGATCGCCGTGGGCGCCGGCCTGCCGCCGGGCGTGGTGGATCTGGACGCAGGGATCGCGGAGAACCTGCGCAACCTGGCCGCCGCCAAGAAGACCGACATCGGCGAGCTGGTGCTGTGCACGCTGGACCGCGACCGCCACGCCGAAATGATCGCCAAGGCGCGCGAGGCCGGCTGCCGCATCATGCTGATCGGCGACGGCGACGTGTCCGGCGTGATCATGGCCGCGCAGATGGACAGCGGCGTGGACATCTTCGTCGGCTCCGGCGGCGCACCGGAGGGCGTGCTGGCTGCGGCCGCTCTGCGCTGCCTGGGCGGCCAGATGCAGGGCCGGCTGCTGTTCGAGGACGACGCCCAGGTGCAGCGCGCGCTCGGCATGGGCGTGGCGGACCCGAAGCGCAAATACGCGTTGGAGGAGATGGCGAAGGGCGACGTGATGTTCGCCGCCACCGGTGTCACGACCGGGCCGATGCTCCGGGGCGTGCGGCGGTTCGGCACGGGGGCGGTGACGCACTCGCTGGTGATGCGGTCCAAGTCCGGCACAGTGCGTTACGTCGAGGCGCACCACAACTTCGCGACCAAGACGTGGCAGCCGAACTGACCCCTCCCTTGCTGCCCCCTCTCCCGCCTACGGGAGAGGGCCGGGGTGAGGGCGCCCCATGAACGCCATCCCCCCCACCCCGCCAGCGCTCGGCGTGACCCGTAGCATCACCGGCCGACGCTGGGCATGGCGCGGCGGCGCCGAACGCGACGGCCTGATGCTCGCCCAACGCGCCGGCATCCCCGAGGTGGTCGGCAGCCTGCTGGCCGCGCGCGACATCCCGGCGGACGCGGTGGCGGATTTCCTGGCCCCCACCCTGCGCGCGCTGCTGCCGGACCCTTCCGTGTTGCTGGACATGGACGTTGCCGCCGACCGCCTGGCCCGCGCCGTGCAGGCCGGCGAGACGGTGGGGGTGTTCGGCGACTACGACGTGGACGGCGCCTGCTCCGCCGCGCTGATCACGCTGTTCCTGCGCGGCCTGGGGTGCAGGGTGCTGACCCACGTCCCCGACCGCATCCTCGAGGGCTACGGCCCCAACGCGCCCGCCTTGCGCGCGCTGGCCCGGCAAGGCGCCACGCTGGTCGTGTGCGTGGACTGCGGCGCCGCCGCGCCCGAACCGCTCGCGGCCCTGGCCGGGCTGGCCGACGTGCTGGTGCTGGACCACCACGCGCTTGAAGGCCCACCGCCGCCCGTGCTGGCCACCGTCAACCCGAACCGGCTTGACGACACCTCCGGCTTGCGCGGCCTGTGCGCCGCCGCCGTCGCGTTCCTGGCCGCCGTGGCCACCCTGCGCACGCTGCGTGGCGCCGGCTGGTTTGCCGCGCGGGCGGAGCCGGATTTGCGCACCCTGCTGGACCTGGTCGCCCTCGCCACCGTGTGCGACGTGATGCCGCTGGTGGGCGTCAACCGCGCCCTGGTGACGCAGGGCCTCAAGATCATGGGCCGCCGCGCACGCCCGGGCCTGGCCGCCCTGCTGGAGGCCGCCGCCGCGCGCGACACCGTGACGGCGGCCACGCTCGGCTGGGCGCTCGGTCCGCGGATCAACGCCGCCGGCCGCATCGACGAGGCGGACCTCGGCCTGCGCCTGCTGCTGACCGACGACCCGGTGGAGGCGCGCGCGCTCGCCGCCCGGCTGGACCTGGTCAACCGCCAGCGTCAGGAGATCGAGGCCGCGGTGCTGGACGCCGCCCACGCCGCCGCGCACGACCAGGCTGAATTGGGCCGCCCGGTGCTGCTGGTGCACGGCGCCGGCTGGCATCCGGGCGTGGTCGGCATTATCGCTGGCCGCATCAAGCAGCGGCAGAACCGCCCGGCGCTGGCCGGCGCCCTGACGGACGGCGTGGTGAAGGGCTCGGGCCGCTCCGTGCCCGGCGTGAACCTTGGCGCCGCCGTGCTGGAGGCGCGCCGCGACGGCCTGTTGACCACCGGCGGGGGCCACGCGATGGCGGCCGGTTTCAGCCTCGGGATGGAAAGGCTGCAGGAATTTCATGCGTTCCTGGAGGACCGCCTGGCCCACGCCGCCGCCCTGCCCCGCACGCCGGACCTGCTGGTCGAGGCCGTGACGTCGGTGGCCGGCGCGACGGTGACCCTGGCCGAGCAGGTCGCCCGGCTAGCCCCATTCGGCGCCGGCAACGAGGAACCCGTGATCGCCCTGCAGCGCGCCCGCGTCGCCCGCGCCGACTGGATCGGCCGCGACGGCGCAACGCTGCGCGTGATGCTGGAGGGCGAGGGCGGCGGCCGGGTGAAGGCCATGGCGTTCCGCGCCGCCGGCACCCCGCTGGGGGATGCGCTGGCCCGCCCAGGCGCCCCGCTGCACGTAGCCGGGAACCTGCGAGCCGAGGAGTGGAACGGTTCGACCAGCGCCTGCTTCATGATCAGCGACGCCGCGCCCGCTTGACCTCAGGGGTGACCGGAGGCACATGACGCTGCCTGCGGTCCCGTTCGTCTAGAGGCCTAGGACACGGCCCTTTCAAGGCTGTAACACGGGTTCGAATCCCGTACGGGGCACCAGTCATATCAGATCTTCCCGGCGCTCCTCGATGTCGCATGTTTTATAGGCTTCGAACCCATCATGGCGGGCTGCTTGCCGAGGATCTGACCTGCGGCGAGGTTTCGAGTTTCGCCGAGGCGGACATCGGAACCGAGCGTCCCGTTCTGTTGCTTTATAGTGCCGAGACGCGGCCGGAAGTGGGCTTCTTGATCTCCGCCACTGGGAGCCGGCTATGGGTAAAGCCGACGCTGGAAGGGGCCGGCGTGATCGCCGTGGGAGTGGCGCGGGACGCAGCAGACGGGGTGGCGCTCTACGATCCCGGCAATGGCCTGTGGGCCTGCGCAGCGCCCGGAAACGACCAGACACCATCTCGCGGCGGGCTCTCTTTCGCAGTCAAGAGGGTTTCCAGCTACGAGCGTTTCACCGTTGAGACAGTGGCCGCCGCTAACGTTCCGCCGCATGTGGCCGACACGGCGGCGAGGGTGGATCACCTGCTGGCGCGGCCATTCGACGCTGAAATCCTGCTTACGGCGCAGCCCAGCGATGGACCGCTGGTGGAAGCGCTGTCACGGTTCCTATCAAGGTTCGAGTTGAACCGGATGGCGCAGCGGGTCGTCCGATCCGACGTTCATCGCGCTGCTTTAGCCGCCCTGTTCCCGGGCGACCTGGGCGTCCAGCCGGGCCTCAACGAACTGGCGCGATGGATGGCGGCGCGTTCGGCCGTTTCGCCGAGCCGTCCCTCAGGCTGGCGCGCTCTGTTCCAGCGACGCCGCTCCCTGCCTGCGGCTCATGCCCCAGAGACTCTGGGGCCGGCTTTCGACAGGCTGGCATTGCTCGATAAACTCGGTCCGCAAGTCTCGCTGCCGAACAGCCTGAATGTGCTGGCCCGGCAGGCGGTCGAGCCGACCCGGTCCGTTTGCATCATCGCCACGGCACGAAACGAGGGCATCTACCTGCTGGACTGGATCGCCTACCACCGCGCAATCGGGGTCACGGCGTTCTTTCTCTACACCAACGACAACGACGATGGATCTGACATCCTGCTCGATGCGCTCGCTTCCGCAGGAGTTGTGCATCTAACCCGCAATTTGTCTCCCACTGAGGGCAGCGTGCAGCTCAAGGCTTATGGCCATGCGCTGGGCATCCAGCCGGGCCTGCTCGATTTCGAGTGGGCCATGCTCATCGACTTGGACGAGTTCTTCGTTTTCGACACAACGCTGTTTCGTTCCGCGCCTGACTACCTGCGATGGCAGGATGCGACCGCATGCGACGCCATATCACTGAACTGGGTCATGTGCGGCCCGTCCGGCCAGTCCAAGTGGCGGGACGACTTCATCGCCCGACGCTTCCCTGAAGCGCCCATGGGCGTCGACGCCCATGTAAAGAGCCTCTGTCGCCCACGCCTCTTCGCCTACTCATATCCGCACCACCCGGTGAGCTGGCGCAAGGCGCCTTTTCGAACCAACAACGGGTCCGGCCGGCCGCACGAGGCCGCCGACCCGTTGCATCCCGCAATCTCGGTCAACCCATCGGCCGAGTGCGCCTGCATCTATCATTACTTCTACAAGTCGACCGAAGAGTTCCTATGGAAGTGGTCGCGCGGCCGCTCGGGCGGCCCAGCTGAACGCCAGCGCTCGACTGGCGCCCTAACCAAACTCTTTGTCGACGGCTTCGTCCAGCAGTTCCACAAGACGGGACCGAAGTGGCCCACCCTGGACGCATGCGCCCCGGAGTTCGCGGCTGAACGAGAGAGACTTCTCGCGTTGCCCGGCGTGGCGCAAGCGGTGGCGATGCTTAAGCGAGACTTTGTCGAGCGAATGCCAACGATCGTGTCGATGTTTCGCAGTTCGGACGCCATCCTTGGCTCTGTCGACGGGGGGAAAGCGTTCTGGGATACGCTGGAACCCGAAAGTATGGCTCCGAATAGGATCAGCCTACGAGATTGATGAGCAGCCTATTGATGTCGTTCTGCTGCTGGTCGAGCCTGGCCCATTCCATCATGCGAGAGAGTTCGAACAGGAGCGGCTTCTCCCTTGGGTAAGCATGGGCTGCCCTGATGGCCAACGCGCCGGCCTCTTCCATGCGTCCTGCCCAAATCAGCATGTCGACGCGCGACAAGACACCGGTGGGCGAGGGATCGCTTGCATCCTGCGCGGCGATGCCCTCGAACACGTCTCGGACCTCCGGATTGGAGAGATCCAAGCCGTGGTTGGACGGGTACGTATTCCGACCACGTTGGAACACCACGATGTTGCGATAGACCGAGACGCTCTCCGTCATGGCTGCGATCGCCGCGACGGCCGCGTCCGCAGCGGGATCCACGTAGCCTTCCAGCCGATGCATGGCGAGCGAGACCTTATGCGCCATGTCGAAGACAGTGTCGGCGCCGTCTGAACGGCCGCCCATCCCGGGCATGAAGCTCGTTTGCGTATCTTCGATCGCGTAGACGCCGTCTGCGGCCATCTTCGGGTAGAGAAACATGAATGTCGACATCATGTGCTCGACGTGGTGGCTGCCGTCGTCGATCACGATATCGAATGGCCCCCTGTCGGCAGACATGGCCTCCAACACGCTCCGATCCGTTTGCGAACCTTGCACGACACGGATCCGCGGAGAGAGGATGAGGTTCTTGGGCTGCACGTCCAGGCCGGTGATCGATGCCATCGGGAAGTACTCGGCCCACATCTTCAGGCCGAGGCCGCCGGCCCGCTCCACCGCGTAGCCGCCAACGCCGATCTCCAACAGCTTAAGAGGCTCCTCGCGCCGATGGGCGAAGAGGCGATTATAAATCGGCGTGTAGAGATGGCCGCCATACTTGTCGGAGCCATAGCGAATTGCTGCTCTAGTCAGCGCGTCAAGCGGCTTCGCCATTGCGACAATCCCATCCCGAACAGGCGCGGCACGCTTCGCCGCCGCCACGTCTCCGACTCATATCTCGGCTTGCAGCACTAGAGCTAGCCCACCTTCTTCAGCGCTCAGGGAGACGTTCGGCTATACCGAACGCCGAGGCTCGAGCCGCCCAGCCCGTCAAGGCAAGGCGGCTTTCGCGGATCAGCGCGTCTGTTGAGACTTGCTGAACAGGAACGTCAGCGGCGGTATTCCTCGTGGAAGCGAGGCGGCGGGCGACGGTAGATCGGGTGATGGTAGTAGTGGCGCGGCGGCGGGCGATATCCTGGACCTCTTTCAATCAAGGGTTGAGCGTTCGCGGAGACGCATAGCGTTCCAACCATCAACGCGACTGCGATCAACATCAACGACATGCTTCTCATCTGACACTCCCAACGTGGCGCTGCACCGGGTCAACCGGAGTCCGACCCTAATGCCGCAGCGCTCCCATGGTTCGCCAAACAGCAGCTTGCAGCTTTAGATCGCGAGATTTGACGGCTATTGACGTTCCGACGGACATCGTCGTTCGTCACCCAGGGCTGGCAGGAACGGCGCCTTTAGCGACCGACGCGTCCGGCGTTCACCAGGCTCGCAGTGGAGCGGCTGAGTCCGACCCGAGCTCACCACGCTATTCTTCGGCCAACATGCCGCGCAATGCGCTCTTGCCGCAGCCGGACAGGCCGAGCCCGCGAGAAATGGTGCGGCGCACAAAATTCGCTTGCCAACATCGCGGCAGGGTGGCTTACTCACTTTGCGGCGCGTTCGCGTGTCGCAGTCTTGGACGTTTCCTCCCTAAACTTTGGCGGCATCGAAAGATGCCGCCATTTTTTTACGCCGACAATGGGAACGTCGGGTTTGTCCCCGACGGATCAGCGGGCGATCGGGCCAAAGCCACTGCAGTTTTCCGCGTCGCGGCTGCGCTGCAACGCGTGACTGTATTGGTTGGGCAGCACCTCGTACGGCGCGTTGCGGCCGAGCGCCAGCGCAGCATACAGCGGCCAATGCGGGTTCGCGATCGTGGGCCGGCCGACCATCAGCACGTCGGCCTTCTCGTCGCGGATGATGCTGTCGGCGAAGGCCGGGTCACCGACGTTCCAGCTGACGGCGGTGGGCACGCCCGTCTCGGCGCGGATGCGCGTGGCGGTGGGCACCATGAAGCCGCGGTCGGTCCACGGCACGGCGTCGCCGGCGTCCGTGTTCATGCCCATGCTGATATCCACCAAGTCCAACCCATGCTCCGCCATGGTGCGCACCAGCCACACCGTGTCATCGACCGAATGGCTCTCCATGCCGTAATCGATGGCGCCGACCCGCATGGTCAGCGGCAGCCGTTCCGGCCAGACCGCGCGCACCGCATCGAACGCCTCGACCAGGAAACGCGCGCGGTTCTCCAGGCTGCCGCCGTACTCGTCGTCGCGCGTGTTGGCCACCGGCGACAGGAAGCTCGCGCCCAGGAAGCCGTGGGCGTAGTGCATCTCCGCCCACTCGAAGCCGGCCTCCAACGCCCGCTCGGCGCCGCGCGCGAAGTCCCCCACCAAGCGCGCGATGTCCTGCTTCGTCGCGTACCTGGCGCCGCGGGGAAATCGCTTGCCGCCATAGGGCGTGTCGGTGGGCCCAACCGCCTCCCAGGTGTCGGGATGATCGTCGGGCAGCTGGACGTAGCCTTCCCACGGCGTGGTCATGCCGCCCTTGCGCCCGGTATGCCCCAGCTGCACGCCGGGCACGGCGCCCATCGACTTGATGAAGCTGGCCACGCGGCGGAGCATCGGAATCTGCTCGTCCGACCAGATGCCCGCGCAGGTCGGGGTCATGCGGCCCTCCGGCGACACGGCCAGCTGCTCCATCACCACCAGCCCGGCGCCGCCCGCCGCCCGGGCGCCGAGATGCATCAGGTGCCAGTCGGTCAGCACGCCATCGCGGCCGTCGCACGAGTACATCGTCATCGGCGAGACCGCGATGCGGTTGCGCAGGGTGACGTCCTTCAGGCGGAACTCGGTGAACAGATCGGGCATTCCTACACCACCTTGTCGCTGATCACCTGCGCGACAGGCACGCTGCCGGCGAAGGAGGGCCGCTGCTCCATGCGGTCGCTGTAGTCGGACAGCGCCGGGTGGGTCTGCCGCCAGGGGTATTCCGGGAACCGCACATCGAGGTAGCGGCACACCGTGCCCGTGGCGACGTCGGCCAGGCCGAACCGGTCGCCGACGATGAATTCCTTCGCCCCGGTCCAGTCCGCCAGCGCGCGCATGCCGCCATCCACCTTGCGCATCTGCCGCGCCTTCCACTCGGCACTCTGCTTGTCGGGGTCGCGGTGGCGCTCCCAGAACAGCGCCACCAACGCGTCGCACACGCCGTCCACCACCACCTCGATTTTGCGCGCGAACAGCCTTGCGTCGACGTCCTCCGGCAGCATCGCGGGCGTGGGGTGTTTCGCCTCGATCCACTCGAGGATGAAGCGCGACTCGTAGACGCTGCCGCCGTCCTCCAGCAGCAGCACCGGCAGCTTCTCGAGCGGGTTGTGCTTGGGCGTGGCGGTGGTGCTGTCCCACGGCACCTCCGTCACCAGTTCGAAGGGGATGGCTTTCTCCGCCAGCGTGATGCGCACCTTGCGGGCGTAGGGGCTGGGCGTGGCGCTGATGAGCTTCAACATCACTCGGCCGCCGCGGCTGCCACGGCGCCTCCTTGCATGCGGCGGCTCTGCTCGACGTAGCCGGCCCGGTCGGTGGCGGCGCGGCTGCTGCGGTCGAGCAGCGACACCCCGACGCAGACGATGAACGCCGCGGGCAGCGCCACCAGGGTTGGCGGATCGAGCGGGAAGATCGGCGCCGGGTTGCCGAGCACCTTCACCCAGACCGACGGCCCGAGCACCGTCAGCACCACCGACAGCACCAGCCCGGTGCTGCCGCCCAGCACCGCGCCGAGCGTGGTCAGCCCCTTCCAGTAGAGCGACAGCAGCAGCAGCGGGAAGTTGGAGGCGGCGGCGATCCCGACCACCAGTCCGATGATGTAGGCGATGTTCTGCGTGCGGAAGGCGATGCCCAACACTACGGCCAGCAGGCCCAGCACCAGCGTCGCCGCGCGGGAGATGCGGACCTCGGTGCGCTCGTTCACCCGGCCGCGGCGGAGGATGCTGGCGTAGATGTCGTGCGACACCGCCGCCGCCCCCGACAAAGTCAGCCCGGCCACGACGGCGATGATGGTGGCGAAAGCAACCGCCGCGACGAAGCCGAGCATCAGGTTGCCGCCGACCGCGTGCGCCAGGTGGACCGCGGCCATGTTGCCGCCGCCACGCAACGCGCCGCTGGGCAGCACGTACTCGGGGTTGCCCATCACAAGCGCCACGCCGCCGACCCCGATGATGGTGATCAGCGCGAAGAAATAGCTGATGCAGCACACGCCGAAGAACATCGACTTGCGCGCCGTGCGGGCGTCGGGAACCGTGAACACGCGCATGATCAGGTGCGGCAGCCCGGCGCTGCCGACGAACATGCCCAGCCCGAGCGACAGCGTGGAAAGCGGCGAGGCTGCGAAGCTGGTCGGCGCCAGCATGTCGGTGTGCTTCGGATGCAGCGCCACGGCCTGGGACAGCAGCGCGTTGTAGCTCCAGCCGAACTGGGCGAGGATCAACAGCGCGATGGTCGTCCCGGTCAGCAGCATCAGCACGGCCTTGACGATCTGCACCCACGTCGTGGCCATCATGCCGCCGAACAGGACGTAGCAGACCATCAGCACGCCGACCGCGATCTCGGCATAGACGTAGTCGATCCCGAACAGCAGCTGCACCAACTGGCCGGCGCCCACCATCTGCGCGATGAGGAAGAAGATCGCGATGACCAGCGTGCTGGTGGCGGCGAACGCTCGGATCGGCGTGGGCGACAGGCGGAACGAGATCACGTCCGCGAAGGTGAACTTGCCGATGTTGCGCATGCGGTCGGCGAACAGGATGCCGATGAGCGGGTAGGCCACGGCGTATCCCGCCGCATACAGCAGCCCGTCGAACCCGCTGCCGAACACCAATCCGGACAGGCCCAGGAAGGCGCCCGCGGAGATGGTGTCGCCGGCCACCGCCAGCCCGTTCTGCATGGCGCTGAGCTGGCCCCCCGCCGCGTAGAAGTCCTTCGTGGAGCGTGTCCGGCGCGCGGCCCAGTAGGTGATGACGAGCGTCGCCGCCACCAGCACGAGGAAGAACGACAACGCTTCCCAGTTGGGGCCGGCGCTCCCCTCCGTCGCCGCACGCGCCGGAACGGCTGCGAACACGGCAATGCCGGCAATGGCGATCGCGGCGGCCCGGCGCGCCAACTGCCAGCTGGTGAGCAGCACATAGAGGCCGTTCAGCAAGGTGGCGTAGGCGATCAGCCCAACGCCGTAGACGATCCAGATGGAGGCCGGGCCGCTCGCGCCGACCGGCCCGGCGAGGCTGGCCGGGCTGTACGCCGCAAACCAGAAGAACACGGCTACCGGTATCGCCAGGATCACCGCCAGCACGCCGCCCAACCGCGCCGACCCGACCTCGGCCGAGGCATTATCGACGCGCGCGCCTACGGCTCCGCCGCTTTGGTTCTGCTCCACAATCTGCCTCCGTCGCGTTTGGCGGGGGCCGGTGACACTGGCGTGTTAGTCATCGGTCGTGAGGCGCCGATCTGAAATTGATACACCATGCCCGATCTCATGCGGTCAAGCGCACTGCCGGACGCCTACCAGATGCTGGGACCTGCAGCTTCGACGCTCAGCAACTCGACCAGCCGCTGGCTCAGCTGACGATCGGCGGCGCCGCCGCTTCCGCGACACCCAGGGCGGCTTGCTTTCCGAGGTTCTCGGCGACCGCCTGCGAATCCTCGTGGGCGTCGATGTCGACGATCTTGCCCCACCGCATTTTCACAATGTGAACGCCCCGGTTCCGGTAGGGGGCGTTATCCGGCAAGACGTCGGTCGCGGACCAGCGGACGATGATGGTGGTGTCGTTAGGCAGGCCTTTCACCCAGACATCCTCCACGGTCAGCGTGAGGCGCCTGCCAAGCCGCCCCAGGCGGCCAAACCATTGCCGCAGGGCTTCCCGGTCGTGTCGCTCGCCGCCCAGCGCGTGGGCGCCGCCGAACCGGTGGTGGATGTCGGGCGCGCAGTCCCGCAGCAGCGCGGCGAAGTCCTTGTCGTTGACCCGGAGGAAGTTCTTGCGCGCGATGCGCTTGACGATCGAGTGGTACATCAGACCGCCGCCTGACGCAGGGCGCAGCCCAGACCGAGCCGCGGCAGCCAGGCGCCGCCAAGGCGGGCTGCGCCAAGGCGCAACGCGGGAATGGCGCCGTATTGGGCGACGTCCGTCAGGACCGGGTAGCCGCCGTGGAAGCGCGACGCGACGAAGCTGACGAGCACGCCCCCGATCGTGGCGGCGCTCCAATGCAAGACGGCATGCAGACGGTTGGCGGTGATCATCTGGCACTCCCTTGACGTCGTATTGACGGTGTCAACATATCGCTGGATTATTGACGGCGTCAACATCAATGTGCGAGAAAAAATCATGTCATCGGAAACAGCGGCGCGCGCGAGCTATCATCACGGAGACGCCCGCAATGCGCTCCTGCATGCGGCCATGGACCTTCTGGAAACAGCGGGCGCCGCGGGCCTATCGCTCCGGCAGTTGGCGGAGCGGGCCGGGCTGTCCCGCCAGGCGCCATACAACCACTTCGCCGACAAGGAAGCGCTGCTGGCCGAACTGGTGCGCGAGGGTTTCGAACGCCTCGGCCGGACGATACGGGCTGGCGACGGCGACGCCCGCTCGCCTCTGGCCCGGCTCACCGACGCGGCGGAAAGCTATATCGGGTTTGCCCAACAATCTCCGGCGCTGTTCCGCCTGATGTTCTCGAAAGAGCTCGTCGATCCGTCGCACCACCCATTGGCTCAGCAGGCGGCATCCGCCAGTTGCGCGGAACTCGTGGCGATCGTGCAGGGCATGGCGCCTGCAGAATGCGTCGACGACATGAGCCTCGTCGCCTGGTCGCTGGTGCACGGCTACGCCACGTTGTGCATCGAGTCCGGCATCGAGCAACCGGACCAGCGCCGCGCGCGGGCGGCGCTCTTCGCCAGAACGGTCGCAGCCCTCGCCGCAGCGCCCCCAGCAACACGACGGCGACGAGCGGTTTGATAAGGCCACTCCCGTCATCGCGAGGAGCGCTCGCGACGAAGCGATCCAGCCGCCAGCGCCGTATGCGCCGCCCTGGATCGCCACGCCGCCAAGCGCGGCTCGCGATGACGGGGCTTGAGTTTCGGCTTCTACCTCAGGGGATCAGGCGGTCGGCGCGCAACTGCGTAAACAGGTCGAAGAACGCGTCGTCGGTTGGTTGGTATTCCCGGAAGCCAAGACGGCGGCTCTTGGACATGTCGGTCACCACCTCGATCGGGCGGCCGAGGTCGGCGTCGGTGTGCCAAGGGGACGCGAGACGATCGAGATTTGGCTCGGCAAGCCCTTCCCGTTCCGCGATCTGGCGCCAGAGCGGACCGTCCGAAGCCATCTGCTCCTGCAACGGATGGACGCCGCCGTCGAACGGAGCCGGCTCAAGCCCGAACCAGTTGGCGATGCGCCCCCACATCCACTGCCAACGGAAGATGTCGCCGTTCACGACGTTGAACGCCTCGTTCGCCGCTTGCGGGGTGGTCGCGGCCCAAAGCAGGTGATGCGCGAGCAGCCGCGCATCGGTCATGTCCGTCAGCCCGTTCCACTGCGCGGCCGACCCGGGGAAATAGAACGGCCGCCCGGTCTGCCGGCACAGCGAGGCGTAGACGGCCAGCGTCGTGCCCATGTTCATCGCGTTGCCGACGGCCTTGCCGATCACGGTGTGCGGGCGGTGCACGCTCCAGCTGAAGCCGTCGCGTGCGGCGGCGGCGAAGATCTCGTCCTCCTGGGCGTAGTAGAAGTTCTCGACGTCGAGACGGCCCTGCTCCTCGCGGAACGGCGTCTGCGGCAGCGCGCCTTTGCCATACGACTCGAATGGCCCGAGGTAATGCTTGAGCCCGGTCACCAGCGCGACGTGGCGCGTGCTGGCGCCCGGTCGCAATCCGTCGAGCAGGTTCCGGACCATCGCCGAGTTGACCCGGATGTTCTCGGCCTCGGTGTCCTGGCGCAGCCAGGTTGTTATGAACACGGCATCTGGCCGCACATCGGCCAGGGCCGCCATCGTTGCCGCCGGGTCCTGCAGATCCGCCGTGACCGGGTGTATGCCCGGCTGCAGCGTGGGCCGTCGCGCCAGCCCGTGCACCTGCCAGCCTTGCTCGACCAGCAGCGCCGCCGTAGCGCTGCCGACGATGCCGCTTACGCCTACAACCAATGCAGTCCTGGCCACGCCGATCACCCCAGCCATTGCGGGTTGTGGATCGTGCCGTCGAAGTGGTGCGTGGTCTTGTAGCGCTCCACCTTGCCGTCCTTCGCCGCCTCGGCCGTCTTCGCCAGCAGATCGGCGCGCTGCTGCGGGGTGAACGGCTTGAAGCTGCGGACCGCCTCCAATGCCTGGTTCAGGATCGGTAGGCTGTCGATGCCGGTGATCTGGATGCTGACCGGCAGGCTCATCGGGTAGTGCAGCATCTCGATCGGCGTGGCGGCCTTGGTGTCCACGATGAACGTGTCGCCGAACGCCTTCATGCCCATCACCGCCGTGCCGTGCGCCAGCGCCACCGGCAGCACGCCTTGCTCGAAGCTGTCGAAATGCGCGTCCATCACATTGAGCGGCATCTGCACGGTGTCGAAGTGGAAGCCGTGCTGGTCGGCCACGTAAAACATGTGCTTGTGGATCGCCGGGCTCTTGTGCCCGGTGAAGCCGATATAGCGCACCTTGCCCTGCTCCTTCGCACGCAGCACCGCCTCCAGCGCGCCGCCGGCGGCGAACACCCGCTCCGGGTCGTCCA
>CAXTBW010000082.1:0-19857 GCA_964242925.1 uncultured Acetobacteraceae bacterium | reverse complement strand
GATGCCTGTGCACCAAGCGGGGTTCCCTGTCCGTCGGATCGACCGATCATCATCTCCTGCAGCGTTGTTTGCACCCCGGCACCTGCGATCGGGTCAGACGGTCGCGGCAGCCCCGGCCGCCGGCGTGGCGGTCCGCTTGCTCATGCGCCACGACCGGCGTGTTGTGGTGCCGTGCTTCTCCAGCAGCTACTCGCCCTCGCCGCACAGCTTCAGGCCCGTGCTGTCCACCAGCAGGTGCATGGGCTCGCTGCCAGCCCCAGCGCCCCGGCCGCAGCACATCCAGCGTCGCCGCACGCCGGCTCAACGTCGTGTGGTCCGGTACGGGGCCGCGCAGGCCGACGATGGAGCCGATCAGCCCCTCGGCTTGCCGGTAGGCGAGGCGGAACACCGCGCGCAACGTGAGTGCCGTCAGGATAGCAAGCGGCGAATACCAGGGCTGCCCACCGCCGCGCGTCGTGCGCGGCCCGGCCGCCCACGCCGCGACCGCCTCGTCGGTGAACCACACCGTCAGGCTGCCACGTTGACGCAGGCCGGCCTCGTAGGCTGGCCAGTTCGTCACCCGGCGCCGCTGCCGTGGGATGTGGTGACGCCGGTCCTGGTTCAGCTTGAAGGGCAAGACGGGCATCCAAGGTTTGTGCCCTGGTCCGTTCTGCTGGCGCGTCGCCAGTTCACGCTTTGCATGGGACGCCTGGTGTACCGTTCGTCCTGGGCCATGTCTCCGAACTGGCTACCCCCGGATGTTTTTCCACATAGGCCGGAGGCTCCGCCTCGTGCCGCTGATCTGGCTTTGCCGAAGGATGTGCTGCGATGGAGCTTGTCAAATACGCGCTGAAATTCCGCGTCACGTTCTACGTGCTGGCGATCCTGATCCTGGCCCTGGGCGGCGCAGCCATCGTCGCTGCGCCCAAGGACGTGCTGCCAGACGTCAACATCCCCGTCGTCAGCGTGATCTGGACCTACACCGGCCTGTCCACCACCGAGACGGCCAGCCGCATCACCACCTACTCCGAGTTCTCGATCAGCAACAACGTCAACGGCATCAAGGATATCCAGAGCACGACGCTGCAGGGCGTCTCGGTCGAGAAGATCCTGTTCCAGCCTGATGTGAACATAGACCTGGCCATCGCCCAGGTGGTGTCCGCCACCAACAGCATCCGGGCAGTGCTGCCGCCGGGCATCAACCCGCCCATCGTCGTGCGCTACAGCGCGTCGTCGGTTCCGGTCATCCAGCTTGCGCTGTCGTCAGACCAACTGAACGAGCAGCAGCTCTATGACTACGGCCAGTACCGCGTGCGCCAGGCGCTGGTGACGGCGCCCGGCGCCACCCTGCCGGCCCCGTTCGGCGGCAAAAGCCGGCAGGTCATGGTGGACCTGGACCTGAAGGCGCTGCAGGGCTACGGCCTGACCCCGCAGGATGTCACCAACGCCGTGGTGGCGCAGAACGTCACGGTCCCGTCCGGCCTGGCGAAGTTCGGCAACCTGCAATACGTGATCCAGCCGAATGGCTCCCCGACCTCGATGGACGCGCTGAACACCATCCCCCTCAAGGTGGTGAACGGCGTGCCGGTATTGATGCGCGACGTGGCGCAGGTGCGCGACGGCAGCCAGGTGCAGCAGAACATCGTCCGGTCTGATGGCAAGCGGTCGGTCCTGTTGACGATCCTCAAGAACGGCAATGCCTCCACGCTGACGGTGGTGAACAACGTCAAGCGCCTGCTGGGCGGCATCCAGGCCGCGGCGCCGCCGGGCTTGAAGATCACGCCGCTGTTCGACCAGTCGGTGTTCGTGTCCGGCGCCATCAGCGACGTGGCGCGGGAGGGTGCGATTGCCGCCGGACTCACGGGCTTGATGATCCTGCTGTTCCTGGGGTCCTGGCGTTCGACGTTGATCGTGCTGGTGTCCATCCCGCTGGCGATCCTGACCTCGCTGGCGGTGCTGACGGTGCTTGGCTACACCATCAACGTCATGACCCTGGGCGGCCTGGCGCTGGCGGTCGGCATTCTGGTGGACGACGCGACGGTCGCCATCGAGAACACCTACCGCCTGCTGGAAAGCGGCAAGGACTTCCGCAACGCGGTGGTCGAGGGGGCGGCCGGGATCGCCAAGCCCGCGCTGATCTCGACGCTGGCGATCTGCACGGCCTTTGTGTCTGTGTTGTTCCTGACCGACTCGGCCAAATACATCTTCACGCCGCAGGCCCTGGCCGTGGTGTTTGCGATGCTGGCGTCATACGGGCTGTCCCGCACGCTGGTGCCGATCCTGGCGGATGTGCTGATTGCCGGAGAAAAGCACGGGGAGCCGGAAGGGCCGCCCAAGGGCGTGTTCGGCCGCTTCCACGCCGGGTTCGAGCGGCGGTTCCGCCAGTTCCAGGGCGGCTATCTCACGCTGCTCGCCGCCATCCTGCGCCACTCCTGGGTGACCCTGGGAGTGGCCGCGGGCACCGTGGCGGTGGGCGGCGTGCTGTTCCTGTTCGTCGGGCGCGACTACTTCCCGCAGATCGACGCCGGGCAGATGCAGTTGCACGTCCGCGCCCACTCGGGCCTGCGGATCGAGGAGGCGGAGATGTTCTTCCAAAAAGTCGAGGATACGATCCGCGAGGTCGTGCCCGAGCGCGAGCGCTCCAGCATCCTCGACAACATCGGCCTGCCCAACAACAACTACAACCTGGCCTTCTCCGACGGCTCCACCGTCGCCTACTACGACGGCCAGGTGCTGGTGTCCCTCAAACCCGGCCACGCACCCACCGCCGGATACATGCGGACCCTGCGCACCGTGCTGCGGGAGCGCTTCCCGGATGGCATCTTCTACTTCCAGCCCGCCGACATCATCACGCAAGTGCTTAACTTCGGCCTGCCTGCCCCCATCGACGTGCAGGTGGCCGGGCGGGACGACGCCAAGAACCGTGAAGCGGCACAGGCGTTGCTTGCCAAGCTGAAGGGCGTGCGCGGAGTGGTGGACGCGCACATGCAGCAGATCGTCGATGCCCCGGAGTACACCCTGACGGTGGACAGGGCGCGCGCACTGGAACTGGGCCTTTCGGAGCAGCAAGTGGCCAACAACCTCAACATCTCCCTGTCGTCCAGCACCCAGGTCACGCCCAACTTCTGGGCCGATCCGGCGACCGGCATCCCGTACCCGGTGGCCGTGCAGACGCCGGAATACCGCATCGCCTCCATCGGCGACCTGGAGAACACGCCGCTCGCGCTGACCGGCCCTGGCAGCACGCAGCCGCTGTCCAACGTCGGCACCCTAAAGCGCCAGGGCACGCAGACCGTCATCACGCACAGCAACACCCAGCCGACCTACGACATCCTCGCCAACGTCCAGGACCGCGACCTCGCCTCGGTCGCAGCCGACATCCAGGGCATCGTGGGCGACGCTTCCAAGGGCCTTAAGCCGGGCAACACCATCCGGGTGCTGGGACAGATCGCCAGCATGAACTCGGCATTCCAGAACATCGGCCTTGGCCTGGCTGCCGCGGTGGTCTTCGTCTACCTGCTCATGGCGGTGAACTTCCAAAGCTGGGGCGACCCGTTCGTCATCCTGGCCGCGCTGCCCATCGCGTTCTGCGGCATCATGGTCAGCCTGTTCGCCACCGGCACGGCGCTCAGCATCCCCTCGCTGATGGGCGCGATCATGTCCGTCGGCGTCGCCTCGGCCAACTCCATCCTACTCGTGACGTTTGCGCGCGAGCACCGGGAGGAGACCGGGGCCAGCGCCCCGGATGCGGCGATGGAGGCCGGCCGCGAGCGGCTGCGCCCGGTGCTGATGACGGCGCTGGCGATGTTCGTCGGCCTGATCCCGATGGCGCTTGGCCTTGGCGACGGCTCCGAGCAGAACGCGGCGCTGGCGCGGGCGGTGATGGGCGGCGTGGCCTTCGCGACATGCTCGACCCTGCTGTTCGTGCCTTTCCTGTACGCAACCCTGCGCCGCGGTGAGGCCAAGGCCCCCGCGGACTACGTTTGAGGCCCAGCATGGACCAGAACACCGCGATCGATGAGATGCGCCGGCTGGCGACGCGCAACCGGGTGCCCGCGTCAGGCCAAAATCCAGAGGGGGAGGCCGTGGATGCGGCATCCCCTGCGCCGCCGGACGCCCTGCGGCAGCCTCAGCCAGGCCACCCCGATGTGTCGCCGGGAGACAAGCCAGGCAGCAGCGAGCCGCCCCGGCGCGTGTCCCGCCTAGTTTACGCCGTCCCCGCCGTGCTGGTTCTGGGCCTGGTGGGATGGGGCGCCTGGACGCACTGGAGCATCAGCCAACGCGCTGCTGAAACGCAGCAGCAGGCCGTAAGCTTCGCCCCGACGCTCCGCACCGTCATCGCCAAGCGGGAGGACGGCCCGGTGGCCCTCACCCTGCCCGGCACCACCGCGCCGTTCGACATGGCCCGGCTTTACGCCCGCGCCAGCGGGTTCATTGCCGAGCGCCGGGTGGATATCGGCTCGCGCGTCAAGAAGGGAGACCTGCTGCTGCGGATCGCTGCCCCGGACCTGAACGCGCAACTGGCCCAGGCGGCGGCGCAGTTGGGCCAGACCCAGGCGGCGCTGGTGCAGTCGCGTGCCAACGTCGTGTCGGCGCAGAGCAACGTGCAGCTTGCGCAAGTCACCAACTCCCGCACCAGCACGCTCGCCGCGCAGGGGTGGGAAACCCGGCAGAACGCCGACAACACCAAGGCCGGCCTGCAAAGCGGTACAGCGGCCGTGGACGCCGCCCAGGCCGCGGTCACGGTCGCCGAGGCCAACGTCGCCGCCCAGCTTGCCGCGGTGCAGCGGCTGCAATCCCTGGTGGGCTACCTGGACGTGACTGCACCCTTCGATGGCGTAGTGACGGCGCGCGGCGTGGATACCGGCGACTTGGTGACGGCCGACGCCAGCGGCGGCACGGCCCTGTTCTCCTTGCAGCGCGACGACGTGTTGCGCGTGCAGGTGCAGGTGCCGCAAAGCGGCGCGGTGCCGCTGCGCGATGGGCTGCAGGCCAAGGTGCAGGTGCAGGAGCTACCGGGCCAGGACTTCACCGGGACGGTGGCGCGCAATGCCGTGGCCATAGACCCGGCCTCCCGCGCGGTCCTGGTCGAGGTGGACCTGCCCAATGCGGACCACCGCCTGCGGCCGGGCCTTTATGTGACCGTGGTGTTCCAGATTCCCCGGGACCACCCCGGCGTCGTCATCCCCGATGAGGCCGTCTTGTTCAACGGCCAGGGCCTGCGCACCGCAGTCATTGGGCCAGATGACGTAGTGCATATGCAAGATATCAGGATCGCACGCGACTTCGGCACCACGGTGGAACTGCGCGACGGCCTGCAAGGCGGCGAGCGCGTCGCCCTCAGCCCTCCGGTGGACTTGGCCGATAATGAACATGTGCAGGTGCAGCAGGATAAGCCGGGTTCTGACCAGGGCAAGGCTGGCCGAAACTAGCGGGATGGTCCGTCTATACAGCGAGTTGCACAGGTCTGGAGAGCGAACGCAGTAACCTCAACCCCGTCTGGGGTCAGGCGGTGCGAATGTGGTTTGCGCGTCCAAGCTCCGTCATGCGGTTGAGCGCATGGACGGCGATGTCCACTTCGGTTGCGTGACGATCATCCGTGTGCGACCGCAGCCCGTCCCCGGTCACCTGCTTGAGCCGGCTGATCGCTGCCTCGGCTCGCGCCTGCATCGTGTAGCCGGATGGCTCTGCTATCGAGTTTTGGGTTCTCCCGTGTGAACAAGCGCCAAACCGGGACGCTGCCGGAAAGCGGACTCAACCTGCTGACCTTGCAACGATAAGTGGCTGGCAGGTGGGGTCCCGGTTGGCGCCGACCGGGACCCCACCTTGCGGCGACTTTTGCGTATGTTCAACGTGGTAGGCCCAATTTGAGAGGGGTCCCAGTTGAGCGCTTGTTTACAGTGTGGTGTCCGGGACGAAGTAAGGACAGGCGCGATATGGCTGGCTCATGTCCCGACCTTCGAAGCAGCTCAAACCCGGCGCTGATCTCGATCCCGCACCGTCTGTCCCGGACGCAGCCAGCGTCGTGCAGGTCAAGATGTGGCTGCTTGGGATCAGCCCGATGGTGTGGCGGCGCGTGTTGGTGCCGGGCATCTGCACCTCGCGCGAGCTGCACGGCGTGATCCAGGTCGCGATGGGCTAGGGATGCCATCCATCTATATCAGTGCTGCCCCCACTTCCGCCGCTACGGCTCCTGGGAGGTTTTGGCTTCCTCACTTGATGTGACCCTGGCGGCGCTGAAGCTGCGGCAGCGCGTTCGGTTCGACTACGAGTACGACCTGAACATCCTCTGGCGGCACGAGGTTACGATTGAGGAGAGCCGCTCGGATGCGGTGCCGGGCAAGGCGTACCCAACCTGCGTCGCTGGCGACGGCGCCTGCCCGCTTGAGGACTGCGGCGGCCCGCGGGGCTATCTCGCCGGACTGGACAACTAGCCCACCCTCTTCCCGTGAACCCACATCCTAGCCCAGTCACACCAGCACCCCACGATCCTGAATGCTCTCAGTCGCAAAGACCCTCACCTATCCAAGGTGAGCGATTACGAACGATGTGCTCTCGCGAGGCGCGTTCAGAGACGCAGATTGCAAATTGGTTCCTCCTGCACCTTTTGACCTTGCTGGTGAAAGAACCATCGGTGATCAATAGCGGGTCAGCTCGAGAGGTGACCGACCATGCTGATGCGAATCTCCCAAGACCCTCTACAAAGAACGGGCGCGCATCGAGCCGACCATGGGCAAGCTCAAGCACTTCAAGCGCATCGTACTCCGCTGCAAAGCTTCCTGTAAATCGGCTTGCTCGGTGCAACCACCCTCCCGACTGCTTTTCGCGAGCGTTGCCAGCGCGTCGCCGTGTCCGAGACTGGTGGTGCGACCAGCAAATTCAGCATTATCTGCACCGGTGACCACGACACGTTGGCCGTCCAACCACTCCCATTCATCGGCCGCTTCGAAAAACTCATTTCAACGTTCGGCTTCTCCAAGCGCACCCGCATCGTCGTCCATGACCAGAAAGGCATCACCTCCTTCCTCCGCGGCTGGTGCTTACGGGCCTTCTCGGCCACAGCGACGCCGCGGTCCTCAGTGGCGGCCTGCCTCAGGTGGATCCGCGAAGGCCGCGCTGCCTGAGTCCGGCCCCGTCATCCCCACCCAGTCCCACGTCACCCTCCGTGCCGAGCGCCCCCGCGGCCTCAGCAGCATGATCGACGCCGGCTCAGGCCGCGTCGTCTTCGATGCTCGCACCGCCGCCCGCTCCCGCCCCGACACGCCAAAGGAAACCGATTGAATGCCCGACGATCAGACGCCCCCCCGCCGGCACTTCGCCACCGGCCTCTCGCATGGCGGCCGCCCCGGCACCAAGGTTCGCGCCTTTGTCAACCCGCCCGTCCATCGCGGCTCGACCATGCTCCACGTCGACATCGCCGACCGGCTCCATGATGGCAGCCGCCTCTACCAGCAGTCCGACACCTACGGCGTCTACGGCAACGCCACCCACCACGCGCTCGAGAACCTCGTCGCCGAGATCGAGGGCGGCACCCGCTGCCAGATCACGCCCTCTGGCATATCCGCCGTTACCACCGCGCTGCTCGCCTACCTCAAGGCCGGCGACCACTGCCTCGTGCCCGACAGCGTTTACGGCTCTACCCGCGAATTCATCGACGACCTGCTCAGCAAATTCGGTGTCACGACCCAGTTCTACGACCCGGCGCTCGACGCCGCCGGCCTAGCCCCCCTGTTCCGCCCCAACACCACGGTCCTCTACCTCGAAAGCCCCGGCAGTCACACCTTCGAGGTCCAGGACGTCCCCGCCCTGGCCGCCCTCGCCCACGACTTCGGCGCAAAGGTGCTGTTGGACAACACTTGGGGCATCCACCACTTCCAACCCTTCCGCCACGGCGTCGATGTCTCCATTCAGGCCCTCACCAAATATCCAGCCGGCCATTCCGACGTCTTGCTCGGCGCCATCATCGTCAACGACGATGCCGAGTGGAACCGCCTGCGCAGAGCCGCCCTCGCCCTCGGTCAATACGCCAGCCCCGACGATTGCTGGCTCTGCCTGCGCGGCATGCGCACCCTCGGCATTCGCCTTCAGCAGCAATCCAAATCCGCTCTCCAGATCGCCGCCTGGTTTCAGGACCGTCCCGAGATCAAGCAGGTTCTCTACCCCGCCCTCCCCGGCGCTCCCGGCCATGAGCTCTGGAAGCGCGACTTCACCGGCGCCTGCTCCCTCTTTGGTATCGTCTTCGAACCCGAATGGACCGCTTCCACCGTCAACGCTTTCATCGACGCGCTCGACCTGTTCGGCATCGGCTCGAGTTGGGGAGGGTTCGAGAGCCTCGCCATCCCCACCTACGGCACCATCACCCGCACCGCCGGCAGCGGCAAGTTTGGCGGCCTCGGCGTTCGCATCCATATCGGCCTTGAGGACCCGCCCGACCTGATCGCCGATCTCGAGCGCGGTTTCACCGCCCTCCACCGCCATCGCCTCACGTGACCATGCTGCTCGACGAGATCCGCTTCGACTGCACGGCCAATCTCCGCCATCATCCGGCAGCATGACACCGGGTTAGGACGGCGGCGCGGGTCAACTTCTGGTCTACCTTGAGCGCAACGAGGACGCCCTGGTGCATGACGCTGCCCGGCATCGGCCTGGCGGGCCGATGTCAACTGCCTTCCTGGAAAGCGTGGTCAGAGATCGTGGCCAAGCACATGAACAAGAAGCAGCAGATGCGCTCGAACCGGGCCACCGTGCATTCCTTCCTCGACGTGCGCACCGCCGTGCTGAACAAGGCGTTCGAGGACGCCTTCCGCCATCGCCACCCAGCCCCCCCGCCCGCGAATGATGATCAGGTGGTGCCAGCGGCAGCCTGACTGCAGTCGCCCCCAGGATTTTGAATGTTCCCGTCCGGGAGCGTCATGGCGCCACCATCGCTCAGATTGTGGGAACATGCGCCATACAGGAAACGGTGAGTTGCGAGATCGTCTCGCGCTGGGCGCGGCTCCAGTGATGGGACCGGCTTCTTGCGGCACATCAAACTGCGCTTCTCTCCGCCGCACCCGTGACGAAAGTAACCTTCCGCCGAGTGCCGGCCGCGGAGAACGGCAATGCATATTGTCGATCTGCGCCATTTTCGACTTGCCGAGCACCTATTCGGGCAAACATCATGATTGCGCTCTCGTCGATCATTAAGGAAGGCTGGGTCGTATATGCGCCAGATTGTCGGGCGCGCCCACCTTTCTTCACGGTGCTTTGCCGCCGTGAGGGTGGATACTTTGGATCGCCAGCGATCGGCTGTGTTCCGTGGCTGTCAGCGAGCTACGGCGCTTCCGAATTTCCTTCCGGAATCCTCCGTCCATACCGGCGAGCTGACCCGTGGTAAAAGAGGGCCGCGTCGTAGAGTCGGGCAATGTTGAGACGCTCTTCTCCGCGCCCACCCACAGCCACACGCGCGCCCTGCTTAACGCCACCCCGAGTTTCGCGCTGGAACGATCGTCTCCTTGCGAGAAGGCGCTGGAAGGAGGTTTGACATGAGACGCTTAAAAACCTTGGTCGGCGCCGGCAGCTTCGCCTATGCGGCGAACGATCCAAGCCCGCAGACCGGGCCGCAACGGGCCATTGCACTCGCGCGCAGGGCGGAGGCAGCAGGGATAACCGGCCTGTTCACCGCCGACCTGTTGCAGGTCGATCCAGAAGGCCTCGGCGGCATCACCGGGTCGCAGGAACCGATCGTCACCCTGGCCGCGCTCAGCCAGGTGACATCCCGAATCGGGCTGGTCGCGACGGTCTCCACCACGTTCCTCGATCCATACAACCTCGCACGCCTGATCGGCACGCTGGATCATGTCAGCGGTGGCCGCGCCGCCTGGAACGCGGTGACTTCGTCAGTCGGCGAGGAGAATTTCTGTGGCGGCGACCTGCCGCATCCGGAGGCGCGCTACGAGCGCGCGGCCGAGTTCATCGAGGTCATGAACGCCCTGTTCGATGCCAACGAACCCGACGCCGTGCAGCGTAGCCCGGCCGGCGCGGTCAAGATCAATTTCGCCAAGCTCCACCGCATCGACCATCACGGCCGCCATTTCCTGGTGCAGGGACCGCTCAACGTGGCGCCGCTGCCGCAGCGGCGGCCGGTGCAGTTCCAGGCCGGCCAGTCGGAGCAGGGCGTCGCGCTCGGCGCCCGCTATGCCGAGGTGGTCTACACCTCGCAACCCACGCTTGAGGGCGCCGTCGCCTTCGTGCGTGAGCTGCGGCGCCAAGCCCGTGCGTCGGGCCGCACCGAGTCGCTGCCGCGGATCATGAACTCGCTGCATTCCGTCATCGGCGAGTCGAAAACCGACGTGGCCCGGCGGTTGAGCGAGAAGCACGACCGGATCGACGAGCGCCGCGGCCGCCTCAAGGTTGCCGACATGCTGGGGGGCACTGTCGACCTCGCCGACCTGCCGCTCGACAAGCCGCTTCCGGAGCGGTTGCTGCCGGACATCCAGGGTATCCACCGACGGCGCGGACGCGCCGAGATTTTCCGCAACTACGCGCTCCAGGGCCTCAGCCTGCGCGAGCTTATCATCCGCGCGGAGGAGACCGGGCACTGGTTCGTCGCCGGCACCCCGGAGAACCTCGCCGACGCCATCGAGGAACGCGTCCGCGCCGGCGTGCTCGATGTGGTCTCGCTCCATGGGCTGGGGCAGCCGAGCCAAGAAGACCTGTTGCTGAACGGGCTGCTGCCGGAGCTGCGCAAGCGCTCCCTCATCGACGACGGCTACGTCGGCGACGACTTCCGTTCGAACCTGGAGCTGCCGCCGCTCGAACCGCGGCATGCACGGTCCGAACGGCCGGCACGGGCGCTGGACCCGACGCCCGGATGAGCGCGCGGCCAATCCCGTCTGAACCCACCGCAACCACGACGGCACCCTCCAGCGGCCGATCCGGAGAACGAACATGAGCTACCGACTCAGCATCCTCGACAAGAGTCCCGTCGCCGCGAACACTTCGGCGGCCGAGGCCCTGGCGACCACCCTGGCCTATGCCGAATTTGCGGAACGGCTGGGCTACCACCGCTTCTGGCTGGCGGAGCATCACGGGGTGACAGCGCTGGCCAGCGCGGCGCCGGAAATCCTCATGTCCCACCTTCTGGCGCGCACGAAGCGCATCCGCGTCGGCACCGGCGGCATCCTGCTGCAGCATTATAGCCCGTACAAGGTGGCCGAGCTGTTCGGCGTGCTTGCGACACTGGCGCCTGGCCGGGTCGATCTCGGGATTGGCCGGGCGCCGGGTGGCCTGCCGCTTGGCACCAAGGCACTGCAAGCCGAACTCGCCATGCCGCGGGCTGCGTTCGCGGACAAGATGCACGACCTCGACCTGTTCCTCCGTGGACCCGCGCCGGAGGGCCACAAGATGGCTGGCGCTGCGATCCATCCGCTTCCCGCCGTTCTGCCGGAGCGCTACCTGCTCGGGTCGAGCGAGAGCAGCGCCGCCTTCGCGGCGAGCCTGGGATGGGGATTCGTCCATGCCGGCCACCACGACGGCGAGGCCGCCGCCATCGACCGCAGCATGGCGGCCTATGGCGATGCCGGCCCGCGGCCGATCCTCGCCCTAGCCGCCTTTGCCGCGCGCAGCCGCGAGGAGGCGGGCGAAGTCGCCGGCCGCCTGGTGTTCAAGGCCACGTTCCCGGACGGCTGCTCGGTCAATCATGGCAGCCTCGCAGCGGTCGAGGAACATGCCCGCCAGCTTGGCGTGGCGCCGGTCAAGGTGGAGGAGCGCCGCCCGGAGATCGTGGCCGGCACGCCCGACGACGTCCACGCCAAGCTCGGCGAGCTGGCAAGGCGGCACGGGGTGGAGGAGTTCCTCCTCGACTCGCCGGTTGCCGACCGGCAGGCGCGCCTGCGCTCCATCGAACTGATCGCCAGCGCCCGCCAGCGTGCCGCCGCCTGAGAAGAGAGCATCGACCATGACCGAAACCCTCGTTCACCGTTCGCTGTCCACCGCCGAGGTGCAAACCGTGCTGGATGCGCTGGAGGCCGAATACGGCCAGCGCTATGGCACGGCGCGGCCCGGCGGCGCGCGCGGCGACATCGACCGCTATCCGGCGGAGGCGTTCGTGCCGCCATTGGGCGACTTTCTCATTCTCCTCGACGACGGCAAGCCGGTCGCTGGCGGCGCGTTCATGAGCCATGACGACAAGACCGTCGAAATCAAGCGCGTCTGGACCCATCCGGACCGGCGCCGCCAAGGCCTCGCCCGCCGCATCGGTGCGGCGTTGGAACGGCGCGCTGCCAATCTCGGCTACACGCGCGCCTATCTGACCACCGGTTTCCGCCAGCCGGAGGCCGTTGGGCTGTATCTCTCCATGGGCTACCGCCCGCTGTTCGAAGTGGGCGCCGATCCGGCATCCTACCGCTCGCTGCCGTTCGAGAAGCATCTCGGCGCCAAAGCTGGCCAGCCCGGCCGGTCACCGCTGCGCAAGCCATCGGCCTCGCCGGCCGACGCAGCCGCCGAAGTGGACGCCATCAAGAAGGCCCAGGAAGCGAAGATCTTGGCCCGCCTGGCTGAGCATGTCGGCCGGCGAGAGCTGGTATGACGCTCCACGCCGCCGTCGGTCTGCAAACCCGGGGGACTCCCGCGCACCGCGGCGGTTTTGACGGCGACCTCGTCAGCCGGATCGACCAGGCTGCGGAACTCCTGACCATCGAGGACGGCTTCGCCGCCGCCGAAGGCGATGGCTTGGATGCGCTGCTGCTGGCCAATTGGCTGGGCGCGCGCACCAGCCGGGTTGGCCTCGTTGCCGGTGCCGCGGTGAACTTCCTCGAGCCGTTCCATGTCTCGACCGCGATCGCCACGCTGGATTACGTGACCGAAGGCCGCGCCGGACTGCTCGCGCAGCCCCTGCACGGCGAGCGCATCACGCGCGCCCGGCGCGCGATCGGTCCGCTGGCGGGCTTTCCGGAACCCGAGCCCGACGCGCTAGCCAAGGACCAGGAAGAAGCGATCGAGGTCATAAGGCGGCTGTGGGACAGTTGGGAGGATGATGCGGTCATTCGCGACCTGGTCAGCCAGCGCTTCGTCGATGGCGACAAGCTGCATTACATCGACTTCAAGGGAACCCGGTTCAACGTGCTCGGCCCCTCGATCACGCCCCGGCCACCGCAGGGCCAGCCGGTCGTCGCCGCCAGTTTCGAGCAGGGCCAGCATCCGGTCGCCTGCGCCGGGTCCGACATCGTGTTCCTCGGCGCGACGGATGAGGAGGCGGTGGCGACGCTGATCGCAAGCCTGCACGACGCGGGCCGCCATCCGATGCTTTTTGCCGATGTCCTGCTCTCCTTTGCACGGCAGGTCGAAACGGGCCGGCCGGCCCTTCGCTGGACCGGCAGTCCGGAGGATTTGCCAGCCCAGGCGCGCGAGTGGGGCAGGGGGCTTGGGCTCGCTGGCCTGCGTTTCATCCCAGCATCTCCCGACTATGACCTCGGGCCGCTGCTGGCGAACGTGCTCCCGGCGCTCCGGGCCGGCGAGCCAAAGCGGCAGGGCACCTTGCGCGAACGCCTTGGCGTCCCGCCTGCGCCGAACCGCCACGCTGCGCGAACAGCCGTCGCCGCCTGATCGGCCAGGAGACGTTGGATGCCCAAGAAGCAAGTCATCCTCGGCGCGCAGTTTCCGGGGGTCAACAACTTCACCGTCTGGAGCGATCCCGCGGCCGGAAGCCAAGTCGCGTTCTCGTCTTTTCGGCACTTCGCCGAGACCGTGGAGCGTGGCAAGTTCGACTTCATCTTCCTCGCCGAGGGCCTGCGGGTGCGCGAGCAGAAGGGCCGCTTCCATGAACTCGACGTGGTTGGCCGGCCCAACACGCTCGCGATCCTGAGCGCGCTCGCCTCGATCACCACCCATGTCGGGCTCGTCGGCACGCTGACGACCACCTTCAACGAGCCCTATCCGTTGGCGCGTCAACTCGCGACGCTGGACATCCTGTCGGGCGGTCGAGCCGGCTGGAACTTCGTCACCTCGCCTGGCGCCTTCACCGGCGCCAACTTCCGCCGCGGCGATCACTTGCCGCACGGGGAACGCTACGAGCGGGCACGAGAATTCGTCGATGCGGCCTGTCAAATCTGGCACGGCGGCGAGTTCGCCGTGCGGTCCAAGCACCTGGATATTGCCGGGCAGACCAGCCTGTCCCCCCTACCGCAAGGCGCGCCAGTCCTCGTGCAGGCCGGTGAGTCAAATAGCGGGCGAGAACTGGCCGCGAGCCACGCCGATGTTGTCTATTCGCGTTACAGCGAACTCGAAGCCGGGCGGGCCTTCTTCGCCGACGTTAAAGGCCGCCTGACGAAATACGGGCGCCGGCCGGAGGACCTGAAGATCCTGCCCGGCGCCGCATTCGCACTCGGCGACACGCAGGAAGAGGCGCAAGCCAACGCGGCCGAGATCCGGCTCAAGCAAGTCAGCCCGAAAACCGCGATCAACTTCATCGAGCAGGTGTGGAACCGCGATCTCTCCGCCTACGACCCTGACGGACCGCTGCCTGACATCGATCCAGACGTCACGGTCGATGCGCTGTCGCTCGGGCGCGCACGGCGATTCGATGATCGACTGCAAACCGCGACGGAATGGCGGGAGATCGCCGGGCGCGGGGGACTGTCGATCCGGCAGCTCGTCATCAAGGTGACTGGGCGCAAGCAATTCGTCGGCACCCCAGAGTCGGTCGCTTGCGAGATCGAGGACTACGTCCAGGCGGACGCCGCCGATGGTTTCGTCTTCGCGCCCCATTTGACCCCCGGCGGTTTCGACGAGTTCGTTCAGAAGGTCGTCCCGGTTCTCCAGGATCGCGGCGTCTTCCGCCGAGACTATGAGGAAACCACGTTGCGAGGCCATTTGGGCTTGGCTTGAAGCGCTGCGAAACTTCGTTGTTCAGGCCGCGCTCAGTCCTGCAAGGGTCGGGGGCGAGAGATACCGCTCGCCGCTATCAGGAATGATGGTGACAATGGTCTTGCCCGCGTAATCAGGTCGCCGGGCCAGGGCAAGCGCGGCAAACAGCACCGCTCCTCCCGAGGTCCCTGCGAGGATGCCTTCTTCCCGGGCCAACGCAAGAGCAGCCTCCTTCGCCTCGGCCACATTCACCGCGATCACTTCATCGACGACGTCCCCGTGGAAATTTGCCGGAAGCACGCCTCGTTCGATGTCCGTCACTTTGTGGACACCTTCGATGTTCTCCGCATACGGAAATTCCGCGGATGGAAGCGCATCCGGTGTCGGCTCGGCCACGACCACCTTCACGCCCGGCTTCTGCGACTTGAGGTATCGGCCGGTTCCGGAGATCGTGCCGCCGGTGCCGACCGCAGCGACCAGGACATCGACCGCACCGTCGGTGTCCCGCCAGATTTCTGGGCCGGTGGTTGCCTCGTGAACGCTTGGATTGGCTGGGTTGCCACGCTGGTCAGTGAAGAAGGCGTCAGGGTTCTCTCGTTGTATCCGGTCCAAAATGGCGTCGATGGCGCCGGGTCCGATGAACTCGCTGCTGTCAATCAGCACGACCTCGGCGCCGTAATGCGCGAGGATGGCCAGCTTCTCCTTGCTGATGACGTTGCGCAGATAGAATTTAGTCCGGTAGCCGCGCGACGCGGCGACGGCGGCGAACCCGATCCCGGTGTTGCCGCTGGTCACGTCCACCAGCAGGTCACCGGGCTTCAACCGGCCGCTTTTTTCCGCGTCCCGGATGATGCCCCAAGCTGCCCGATCCTTGATGCTGCCGGCGGGACTCAGGTATTCGATCTTGGCGAGCAGGCGAGCTCCGACCTGCCGCTTGGCCTTGATCCGGTGCAGCTCCAACAGGGGAGTATTGCCGATCAGTTCCGACAGTTCCTGGTATATCTTGCCCGCCATTCCTGCTCCTGTTCAACCGATCGGTGTGGGCGCAGCCGAGCTGCGACCTCTGGTCGAATGCCTTCACGTGCATAGGGTGCGTAAGAGTGATCCGATAATTCGGCATGTCAATAGGAAGACGATGTCGATTCCAGAGCATGCGCTGACGACAAGCCATTCTATATCGGTCGCTGTTTGAAGAATGCGGTGCTTGGACCGTTGATAATTTTGAGATGTATCGCCCGTAGACCATGCGGAGGCTATCGCCTACTTTAGGGGGAACGGCTTCGCTGATGCGCCGCCGAGCGGCAGGAGAGCAGAATGGGCAGTCAACGCATTCCCTTCGGGATCATGCTGCACGGTGCGGGTGGCCACATGAACTCGTGGAAGCACCCGGCCGGACCTGCTGATGCGAGCGTCAACCTGCAATTCTACATCGATACGGCACGCAAGGCGGAAGCAGCGGGTTTCGCGTTCGCCTTCGTGGCCGACGGCCTCTACATCAACGAGAAGTCGATTCCGCACTTCCTCAATCGTTTTGAACCGCTGACGATCTTGTCGGCGTTGGCGACGGTGACATCGAAGATCGGTCTGGCCGGCACGGTGTCCACCTCTTACAGCGACCCGTTTACAATCGCCCGCCAGTTTGCCTCGCTCGACCTCATCAGCGGTGGCCGCGCCGGCTGGAATGTCGTGACTTCGCCGCTCGAAGGGTCCGGCCGAAACTATAGCCGGCCGCATCCGGAGCATGCCAAGCGCTACCGCATTGCCGACGAGTATCTGGCGGTCGCGCAGGGACTCTGGGACTCCTGGGAAGAAGGCGCCTTCGTGCGTGACCGCGAGCGTGGCGCGTTCTTCGATCCGCAGAAGCTGCATCGGCTTGCGCACAAGGGACAGTTCTTCGAAGTCGAAGGGCCGTTGAACATCCAGCGGTCGCCCCAGGGTCAACCGGTGATCTTCCAAGCCGGTTCGTCCGAGCCTGGGATCGACTTGGCCGGCAAATATGCCGACGCCGTGTTTGCCAATTCGCCGTCGCAGGAGACGACCGCCAGCTTCCGGGCGCGCGTGCGGGCTAGCGCGGTCGGGCATGGGCGAGGCGCGGACGAGGTAAAAATCTTCCCGGGCATCGGCCCGATCGTGGGCGCGACGCAGGAAGCAGCGGAGGCGAAGTTCGATCGCATCCGCCGGCTCGTCAACATCGACGAGGCTCTTGCCTATCTTGGCCGCTTCTTCGACCACCACGATTTCAGCCGGTACGAGTTGGACGCGCAGTTCCCCGATCTCGGCGATATCGGCGCAAACAGCTTCCGCTCCACGACCGACCGGATCAAGCAGCAAGCGCGCGAGCAAGGCCTGACCTTGCGCCAGGCAGCCCTCGACGCCGTCACGCCGAAGCCGCAGTTCATCGGCACTGCCAAGACGGTCGCCGACGAGATCATCCGCTGGGTCGATGACGGTGCTGCCGACGGCTTCATCCTCGGATTTCCGGTGACCGCGGAGGGGCTCGACGATTTCCTCACCCTCGTGGTCCCGGAGCTGGAAGCGCGCGGGCGCTACGACCGCGTTCTGGCGGGGCGCACGTTGCGCGACCACCTCGGCCTACCCTTTAAGACCAGTCGCTACACGGTCAACCAGTCCCTCGCCGCGGAATGAACGCCATCATCCATCCCGCTCCGCCGGAGGCGCGGGCGCAGCAAGTCGCCGCCCATATCGACTTGGCAATCGGCCGCTTCATCGACCTGCGGCGCGACCTGCATCAGCACCCGGAGTTGGCGTTCCAGGAGCGGCGCACCGCCGGTGTGGTCGCCGAGCACCTTGCTTCATGGGGCTACCAGGTCACCACCGGCCTGGCCGGCACGGGTGTTGTCGGGAGCTTGCGGCGTGGCAGCTCGTCCCGCAGCCTCGGCTTGCGTGCCGACATGGACGCGTTGCCGGTCCGCGAAGCCACCGGGCGCGACTACGCAAGCGAAAACGCCGGGGTCATGCACGCCTGCGGCCATGACGGGCACACCACCATCCTGCTGGCGGCCGCGCGTACCCTGGCCGAGGCCGGTCAGTTCGATGGCACGCTGCACGTCATCTTCCAGCCAGCGGAAGAAACCGGTGGCGGCGCCGAGCGCCTGCTCGCGGCCGGGCTGTTCGAGCGGTTTCCCTGCGATGCGATCTTCGGCCTGCACAATTGGCCGGGTTTGCCGGAGGGCCGGTTCGGCTTCGTCGAAGGCCCGGCGATGGCCGCGGTCGATCAGTTGCTCGTCACGATCCACGGCCGCGGCGGCCATGGCGCGGCGCCCCACGAGACGGTCGATCCGGTGGTCGCCGCGGCGCACCTTATCACGGCGTTGCAGACCGTCGTCTCCCGCAACGTCGATCCGCTGGACGCCGCCGTGGTCACCGTCGGCTCGATCCACGGCGGATCGGCGTCCAACATCATCCCCGAGACCGTCGATCTGCGCGCGACGGTGCGCTGCTTCGGCACGTCGGTGCGCGATTTGCTGGAGGCGCGCATCCCCAAGCTCCTGCACGCCCAGGCGGAAAGCTTCGGCGCCCGGCTCGACCTGCAGTATAACCGGGGCTACCCCGCCGTGCAGAACGCCCCGGCGGAGACCGAAATCGCGCGTTCCGTCGCCGCCACCGCCTTCGGCGACGACAGCCTGCTGCCGGACCTGCGCCCGCGCACCGCGAGCGAGGATTTCGCCTTCTACCTGCAAGCCCGGCCTGGATGCTTCCTCTTCCTTGGCAGCGGCGATGGCCCCTCGCTGCACAGCGCCTCCTACGACTTCAACGACGCGCTGATCCGTCCCGCCGCCACCTACTGGGTCCGGCTGGCGGAGACCTTTCTGTCCTGATGCTCTCCCGCCCCTGATGCTCTCCCGCCGCGGAGTGACGGCCATGCCAGACCGATTTCTCTACACGACACCCACCGACCCGCTCGCCAGGCCGCTGGTCGAGGATCTGATCCGCGAATACGACAGCCGCTACGGCGACATCCCCGGGCGCGACTCGGCGGCTGTCGAACTGAACCGCTATCCGCCTTCCCGCTTCGCGCCGCCCGACGGCAGTTTCCTGCTCCTGCTGCGCGACGACCGGGTGATCGCCGGCGGCGCGTTCATGCGCTGCGACGAAACAACCGCCGAGCTCAAGCGGGTCTGGACCGAGCCAAGCCTGCGCCAACAAGGCATCGCGCGCCTTGTACTGGGGGAGCTTGAGGCGCAGGCGGTGCGACAGGGCTACCGACGGCTGTTCCTGACCACGGGTTTCCGCCAGCCGGAGGCCAAGAACCTCTATCTCACCTCGGGCTACCGGGCGCTGTTCCGCGAGGACGAGGACCTGGCCGCGCGGTTCACGCTGCCGTTCGAAAAAGAACTCCCGGTCGCGTCGGTCCCATTGCGGAAAACCGGCTGATGTCGGCAACGCAACTTGAGGCGGCGCCGCCGCTTGGCCCGGCGCCGTCCTTGCTGGTGCCTCGCATCCGCCGGGTCGTTCCGGCACGGCGCCCTTTGCGCGGGGCCGGCAGCGTCTGTGCCGGGGTCCTGCTCGCGCTGATCGCCTACTCAACGTTCACCAATCCGCGCTGGGGTTGGGGCGTGTTCGCGCAGTGGTTCTTTGCCACGCCCGTTCTCGTCGGATTCGGGCGGACGCTTTTGCTGACCGCCCTTGGCACGGTGGGCGGCTTCGTCCTCGGCACGCTGTTGGCGCTCGCGCAGCCATGTTGCACGGACTAGGGACGCGGCCTCAGTTGCCCCAGCCCCGGCTGTGGTTCAGGCAATGCGGACAGAGATCGGGCGTCCCAGCTCCAGCATGCGGTTGAACGCATGGACGGCGACGTCCACCTCGGTCGCGCGACACCGGTCCGTGCGCGAGCGCAGCCCATCACCGATCACCTGCTTGAACCGGCTCATGGCCGCCTCGACCCGAGACTGCTTCGTGTAGCCGGAGGTCCTCTGCCAGGCGACCCGTCCATGCTCGGCGATGGCCTGCAGGTGGCGGTCGCGCTGCGTGGGCGCGGTCTCGGCCGTCTCGCTCGGCACCGCTGTGGACCGC
>CAXTBW010000081.1:0-20427 GCA_964242925.1 uncultured Acetobacteraceae bacterium | reverse complement strand
TCATGGTCGGCCCCGTGCTGGGCCCGGTGATCGGCGGCTGGCTGACGGACAACATAAGTTGGCGCTGGGTGTTCTACATCAACGTCGGCATCGGCGCGGTGGCCTTCGCCGGCGTGAGCGCCTTCGTGACCGAGACCAAGGCCGACATCCGCGCCCGGCTCGACTGGCTCGGTTTCGGCGCGCTCAGCATCGCGATCGCCTCGCTGCAGATCTTCCTGGACCGGGGCGAGCAGCTCGACTGGTTCTCGTCCGGGGAGATCATGATCGAGGCGCTGGTGGCCGCGAGCGCATTCTACGTGTTCCTGGCGCACACCTTCACAGGCGCCAAGCCGTTCGTGAACCCGCGTTTGTTCCTGGACCGCAATTTCAGTCTGGGAATGGTCTTCATCTTCATCGTGGGCATCACCTATCTCGCCTCCATGGCGCTGATGACGCCGTTCCTGCAGACGCTGATGGGCTACCCGGTCGTGACCGCCGGGCTGGTGATGGGGCCGCGCGGGATCGGCACGATGGTCTGCATGTTCACGGTTGGCAAGCTGATCGGCAAGGTGGAGATCCGCTGGTTGCTGCTGGTCGGGCTAGGCCTCACCGCCTGGGCGATGTTCGACATGACGGGCTGGACCCGCGACGTGTCGCAGACGACGATCGTGGTGACAGGGTTCATCCAGGGCGCCGGCCTCGGCTTCCTGTTCGTGCCATTGTCCGTGGTGACGTTCTCGACGCTTCCCGCGACCGACCGCGGCGACGCCGCCGGTCTCTACAATCTGTCGCGCAACATCGGCTCCAGCGTCGGCATCTCCGTCGTGACCGCGTTGCTGGCGGAGAACGTGCAGGTCAACCATTCGATCATCGGAGCCTACATCACGCCGTTCAACCCGGTGCTGCGGCTGCCGATGATGGAGCAGTACATGAACCCGTCGACCGCCGCGGGACGGGGGCCGCTCGACGCCTTGATCACGTCGCAGGCGACCATGATCAGCTACATGGACGACTTCAAGCTGATGATGGTGACCTGCCTGGCGGTCATGCCGCTGGTGTTCCTGCTGCGCCGGTCCGCGACCCCGGTGGCTGTGGATCATTCCGCGATCATGGAGTGAGCGGCAAGTCCAATTTGTCATGCCCGCTTGACTTGGGCTCCCACGCGATACGCGCCAAAAGGCGGTGCGAGTGCCGGCGTTATGGCGCCGAGGGCGCGGCGTGGATGGCCGGGTCAAGTCCGGCCATGACGGATGCCGGACGCCCATGTCATGATATCAGCAGCCGGAAACGCTGACTTTCTCGCTGCAACAACCTCGTCATTGCGAGGAGCGCTCGGCGACGAAGCAATCCAGCCGCCAGCACCATACGCGCCGCCTGGATCGCCGCGCCGCCAAGCAGCGGCTCGCGATGACGGGGGTTGTCTTCGGTCGTTGGCGTAAGCCCGGGCAGCACGATCAGCCGGGCTGCTGGCCGTAGGTCCTGAACCTTTCCACCACCCGCGTCATCTCCTCCTGCGAGAGGACGGGCGGCTCGCCCATGGGCAGCGCCAGCAGGTATTGTTGCGCCAACTCCTCCACGGTCATCGCCAGCGCCATCGCCTTGGCCAACGTCGCTTCGGCGGTGATCACGCCGTGATGGGCCAGCAAGCAGGCCCGCCGACCATCAATCGCCCGGACCACGCCAGCCGCGAGTTCGGGCGTGCCGAACGTCTCGTAAGGGGCGCACCGGATGTCATGCCCGCCAGCCGCGGCGATCATATAGTGGATGGCCGGGATGTCCCGCTCGAGAACGCTGACGGCAGTCGCGTATTTCGCGTGGGTGTGGACCACGGCGTTCAGGTCGGTGCGGGCCTGCAGGATGTCGCGGTGGAAGCGCCATTCGCTCGACGGCGTCACGTCGCCGGTGAACGAGCCGTCCCATCGCATCGGCACGATGTGCTGCGGCTCCAACGCGTCGTAGTCCATCCCCGTGGGGGAGATCAGCAAGCCGCTCTCGGTGCGCACGCTGATGTTGCCGGACGTGCCCTGGTTGATGCCGAGCCGGTTCATGCTGCGGCATGCCTCGATGATCTCGCGCCGTGCTTGTTCGTGCTCCATGGCCCGTTGATCTAGCTCCTCGTTGGCGTCGGGTCGATGACGTTGGCGCAGCCGTCGGTCGGCGCGGCCGCCACGTCGCCGACCAGCGGCACGATCTTCAGCGCGGCCGAGCCCACGCGGCATGGCGCCGCAAACAGGCCGCACCCGGCGAGCGGCAAAGCGAGCAGCGCCATCAACACGAACCGGCCGGCCCAAACCCGCATCGCGCTCCGCTCCACGTCCATGCCGGCAGGTTACGGCTTGTCGATGCCGGCCGCCAGAACCAGGCTCGCTGACTATCGGGATCTCGAACAGGCAGTAGCCGGCGAACAGCGCCCCGGCGCCCAGCCGAACTGCGTCGCCCTCAAGGTCGTTGAACTCCGACGCCAAGGTCAGCACCGGCGCCAGCCGCCGCATGTTCTTGCGCAGCGCGCTGGCCTGCAGCGCTTCCAGCGTCGGCGCGTCCAGGACGGCGCTCATCTAGTCGAACCCGTAGAGCCGCGCCGGATTGCGGGCCAGGATGCGCTCGCGCGTGGCCGGGTCCGGAACCCAGTCGAGCAGCAAGTTGAGCAGCCGCCCATCGTTCGGCATCCGCTCGGCCGGGATGGAGGGGTGGGGCCAGTCCGTGCCCCAAACCAGGCGCTCCGGGTTCGCCTGCACCAGCGCCTGGTGCAGCGGGCGCATGTCGTCGTAGCCGGGGCCAGCGTGGGACCCGCGGTACGGCGCTGACAGCTTGGCCCAGCAAACGCCGTCGCCGACCAGCCGCAGCAGGGATTGGAAGCTCGGGTGCTCGGCGCCAAGCGTGGCGTTGAACTCGGCCAGGTGGTCCAGCACGACCGGCATCGTGGCGGCGATCGTGCGCAGGGTCGGTTCGACGTCCGGCAGCAGGCGCCAATCGAGCCAGATCTGCGCGTGCCAGCCGAGCTCCCGCATCACCGGCTCGAAGTGCCGCAACGTGTCCAGCCCGACGCCGCGCACGTAGCCGGGCGCCTTGCCGGGGGCGAACAGGTGGAATCGCAAGCCGCGCATGCCGAGCTCGTTCCATGCCGCGAGATCGGCGGCGCTCGCCCGCTCATCGGTGATGGCGACGCCGCGCAACCGGTGCGGGTGGCGCTGCAGGGCATCGAGGATGGCGCGGTTGTCGTAGCCGTGCGCGTTGCCCTGGACGACGACGCCGCGCTCGCAGCCGAGCCGGTCGAGCATGCCGAGGTAAGCCTCCACGGGCGCGTCCGGGGGCGTGTAGCCGCGTCCCTCGGCGTAGGGGAACCGGTCAGCCGGGCCGAAAATATGGGCGTGGCAGTCGCACGCGCCGGCGGGGAGGGAACCGCGGATCGGCTCCGGGTGAGGGTCCGGCCCGGCGATGGTGGCGGTCATGAACGGTCCCTGGTGCATTTTCGGCGAGCGTAGGTCTAAACTCCCCGCCAAACCAGGGAGCGACCTATGGACACCAACATGCAGGCGACTGGGCTGCCGTCGATCGGCGCACTCCGGATCCCATCCCTCCGCAGCCGGGTCACCCCCGCCGAGTGGCAGGCCCGCATCGACCTCGCCGCGGCCTACCGGCTCTGCGAGGAGTACGGCATGTCGGACATGATCTACACCCACATCAGCGCCCGCGTGCCGGACGCGCCGGACCACTTCCTGCTGATCGCGCACGGCATGCTGTTCGGCGAGGTGACCGCCTCCAGCCTGCTCACCGTCGACCTGGACGGCAACGTGATCACCCAGCCCGACATCGGCTACGGCCTGCAGCAGGCTGGCTTCGTCATCCACAGCGCCATCTACCGCGCCCGGCCGGACGCGATGGCGGCGATGCACACCCACACCACCGCGGGGATGGCCGTGTCCGCCCTGCAATGCGGCCTGCTGCCGCTGACTCAGACGGCGACGCGGTTCATCACCCGCATGGCCTACCACGACTTCAACGGCCCGGAGCGCGATCCGGCGGAACGCGCGCAGCTCGCCGAGCACCTCGGCCAGTTCAACTGCATGATGCTGCGCAACCACGGGCTGCTCACCACGGGGCCGAGCGTCGCGGAGGCGTTCAACTACATGTACGGGCTGGAGCGCTCGTGCCGGGCCCAACTGGCGGCCATGGCGTGCAACACGCCGCTGAACATCCTGCCGCAATCCGTGGTGGACAAGGCGGTCGCCGCCTACGACCCGGGGACGATCCGGCCGTATGGCAAGCTCGAGTGGGCGGCGCTGCTGCGGTCGCTGGACATGAAGGACAGCAGCTGGCGGGAGTAACCCGATGAGGCGCCGCGCCTTGCTGGCCGCCGCCGGCGTGCTGGCGATGCCGGCGATCGGGCGCGCCGCCGCGGCCAGCACGCTGCGGTTCATCCCGCAGTCCGACCTCACCATCCTCGACCCCGTGTTCACCACCGCCTACGTCACGCGCAACCACGGCTACCTGGTGTTCGACACGCTGTTCGGGCAGGACGCCGCCTACCAGCCGACCCTGCAGATGCTGGAGGCGGCCGGGACCGAGAGCGACGGCCGGGTGTGGCGGCTGCGGCTGCGGCCCGGCCTCGCGTTCCACGACGGCGCCCCCGTGCTGGCGCGCGACTGCGTGGTCAGCCTGCAGCGCTGGATGGCGCGGGACGCATTCGGCGGCGCTCTGCTGGCGGTCACCGACGAGGTGGCGGCGGCCGACGACCGCACCATCGTGTTCCGCCTGCGCAAGCCGTTCCCGATGCTGCCCCAGGCGCTCGGCAAGACGCCGACCCTGATGCCCGCCATAATGCCCGAGCGCCTGGCCCGCACCGACCCCTTCAAGCAAGTGCCGGAGATGGTCGGCAGCGGCCCGTACCGCTTCAAGGCCGACGAGCGGGTGGTCGGGGCCCGCGTGGTCTACGAGCGCAACGCCGCTTACCAGCCGCGCGCGGACGGCGTCCCCCAATGGACCGCCGGGCCGAAGGTGGCGCATTTCGACCGCGTCGAGTGGTCGATCATCCCCGACGAGGCGACCGCCGCCGCCGCGCTGCAGCGCAACGAGGCGGATTGGTGGGAGTACCCGAGCGTCGACCTGCTGCCGCTGCTCGCCCGCGACCCGGCCATCCGCGTGCGCGTGCCGGACCCGACGGGCAATTTGTGCGTCGCGCGGATCAACCATTTGCACCCGCCGTTCGACAACCCGGCCATCCGCCGCGCCCTCCTGGGCGCCGTGGCGCAGAGCGACTTCATGACCGCGGTGGCCGGGACGGACGCCAAGATGTGGCGGGACGGCGTCGGCATGTTCTGCCCGGGCACGCCGATGGCCAGCGACGCCGGCATGGACATCCTCACCTCGCCGCGCGACCTGGGCCGGGTGCGCAAGGCGATCGCGGCGGCGGGGTATCACGGCGAGAAGGCGGCGATCCTGTCGGCGACCGACTTCCCGTTCCGCAAGGCGTTGGCGGACGTCGCCGCCGACATGATGCAGCAGTCCGGGCTCAACGTGGACTACCAGTCGATGGATTGGGGCACGCTGGTGCAACGGCGGGACAAGCGCTCCGCGGTGGCCGACGGCGGCTGGAGCATGATCGTGACCAACCTGTCCGGCCTCGACCTGTCCAGCCCGGCCGGCCATGCCCTGCGCGCCAACGGCGACAAGGCCTGGTTCGGCTGGCCCACCAGCGCCCGGCTGGAAGCGCTGCGCCAGGACTGGCTGGACGCGCCCGAACTGGCAGACCAGCAGGCAATCTGCCGCGACATGCAGGCGCAAGGCTGGGTGGACGTGCCGCAGATCCCGGTCGGCCTGTATTACCAGCCGACCGCCTACCGCGCCGGATTGGAAGGCATGCTCGACGGTTTCTCCATGTTCTGGAACATTCGCCGCGCGAACTGACAAGCCGCATTGCGCCGCTGTAATGTGACGAATGCTCTCAGTGTCGGCCTGTAGATTTGACGAACCTCCTTAGAGATAGCAGTTGCTTGCGGCGGCGCGGTGAAAGGCGGGAGTCCTGAATGGCGGAGCAGCTCGAACGGCCACCGGTCACCATCCCGGCCAACCCGCGTCCGCCGTCCACCCCTGTTCGCCGTCGCCGCCGCTGGATCACGCCCGTGGCAGCCATCGTCATCCTCATTCTTGCTGGGCTGCTCGGCTGGCGTTTGCTGGGCGGCAGCTCCCGGGCGCCGGCCACCCGCGCCGGGGGAGCGCCGCAGTCGGTCGGCATCGCCACAATCGCCACCGGCGATTTGTCCGTCGTGCTGACCGGGCTGGGCGCCGTCACCCCGCTGGCGACCGTCACGGTGGTGACGCAGATCAACGGCCAGCTGCAGCAGATCGCCTTCACCGAGGGCCAGATGGTGCACAAGGGCGACTTCCTGGCCCAGATCGACCCGCGGCCTTACCAGGTGGCGCTGGAGCAGGCGCAAGGCACCCTGGCGCACGACACTGGCTTGCTGGGCCAGGCCCGCGCGGACAACGCGCGCTATCAGACGCTTGGCAAGCAGGACAGCATTTCCCGTCAGGTGGTCGAGGACCAGGTCTACCTCATCAAGCAGTACGAGGGGACGGTGATGACCGACCAGGGCCTGGTGGACAACGCCAAGCTCAACCTGACCTATTGCCACATCACGTCGCCGATCGACGGCCGGGTCGGCATCCGGCTGGTGGACGTCGGCAATTACGTGCAGACCAGCAACACGTCCGGACTGTTCGTGCTCACCCAATTGCAGCCGATCTCCGTGCTGTTCACCCTGCCGGAGGACGACGTGGCCGAGCTGCAGACGCAGATGGCGGCCGGCCAGCTCGCCGTGATGGCGTATGACCGGTCCGACACCAAGCTGCTGGCGACCGGGACGCTGGCCACCATCGACAACCAGATCGACAGCACGACGGGCACGGTGAAGCTGCGTGCGATGTTTCCCAACGCCGACAACGCGCTGTTTCCGCAACAGTTCGTCAATGCGCACCTGCTGCTGAAGACGGTGAGCGGCGCCGTCATCGTGCCGCAGACCGCCGTGCAGCAGGGCGCCCCCGGAACGTTCGTCTACCTCGTGAAGCCGGACAACACCGTGGGCGTGCAGGTGATCAAGACCGGCGTTGTGCAAGGCGGCAAGCTCGAGGTGCTGGACGGGCTGAAGGCCGGCGACAAGGTCGTGATCGACGGGCTCGACCGCCTGCGCGATGGCGCCCGCATCACCATCGCGCAGCCCCCCGGCGCGGCAGCACCCGCTGGCGCGCCCAGCAGGCCCCCCGGTGGACGTGGGTCGCGGACCCCTCCAAACGGATGAGTCCGTCCCGCCCGTTCATCCTCCGCCCGGTCGGCACCACGCTGCTGATGGCGGCGATCCTGCTCGTGGGCATCATTGGCTACCAATTCCTGCCGATCTCCGCGCTGCCGGAGGTGGATTACCCGACCATCCAGGTGCAGACCTTCTACCCCGGCGCCAGCCCGGAGGTGATGACCACCGCCGTCACCGCGCCGCTGGAGCGCCAATTCGGCCAGATGCCCGGGCTGGGGCAGATGTCGAGCGTGTCGTCGGGCGGCGCGTCGGTCATCACGCTCCAATTCACCCTGAGCCTCAGCTTGGACGTGGCGGAGCAGGAGGTGCAGGCGGCGATCAACGCGGCCACCAGCCTGCTGCCGTCGGACCTGCCGGCGCCGCCGATCTACAACAAGGTCAACCCGGCCGACACGCCCATCCTGACCCTGGCGCTCACCAGCGCCACCATGAAGCTGACCGAGATCGAGGACCTGGCCGACGTGCGGCTGGCGCAGAAGATCAGCCAGCAACCCGGCGTGGGCCTGGTGTCGATCACCGGCGGCAACCGCCCGGCGGTCCGCGTGGTGGTCAACCCGCGCGCGCTGTCGGCCTATGGGCTGGCGATCGACGACGTGCGGACCATCATCGGCACGCAGAACACCGACACGCCGAAGGGCAGCTTCGACGGCCCGGCGCAGAGCACCACGATCAACGACAACGACCAGCTGACCAGCGCCGACCAGTACCGCGAGCTGATCATCGCGTACAAGAACGGTCGCCCGGTCCGGCTGCGCGACATCGCCACCGTAATCGACGGCGCCGAGAACAACCAATTGGCCGCCTGGGCCAACCGCACCCCCGCGGTGATCCTGAACGTGCAGCGTCAGCCCGGCTCCAACGTCATCGCCGTGGTGAACGGCATCAAGGCGCTGCTGCCCAAGTTGCAGGCCGGGATGCCGGCCGCGATCGACGTCGCCATCCTCAGCGACCGCACCACCACCATCCGCGCCTCGGTATCCGACGTGGAGTTTGAATTGGGGCTGGCGGTGGCGCTGGTCGTGCTGGTGATCTTCCTGTTCCTGCGCAACCTGCCGGCCACGCTCATCCCCTCGCTGTCGGTGCCGCTGTCGCTCGTGGGCACGCTGGCCGCGATGTACCTGCTCGGGTTCAGCCTGGACAATTTGTCGCTTATGGCGCTGACCATCTCGACCGGGTTCGTGGTCGACGACGCCATCGTCATGATCGAGAACATCGCCCGCCACGTGGAGGACGGCGACGCCCCGCTGGAGGCGGCGCTGCGCGGCTCGGAGGAGATCGGGTTCACCATCATCTCGCTCACCGTGTCGCTGATCGCGGTGCTTATCCCGCTGCTGTTCATGGGCGATGTGGTCGGCCGGCTGTTCAACGAGTTCGCCGTCACCCTGTCGGTCACCATCGTGCTCTCGGCCGTGGTGTCGCTCACCCTGGTGCCGATGATGTGCGCGCTGCTGGTGAAACACCGCCCGGCCGAGCGCCGCAACCGGCTGGACTTGTGGGCGGAGCGCGGGTTCGACCGGCTGATCGCCGGCTACGGCAATTGGCTGGACTGGGTGCTGGACCACCGCGCGCTGACCATGCTCGTGGCGGTGCTGACCTTCGCCGCGACCGTCGTGATGTACGTGGTGATCCCCAAGGGGTTCTTCCCGGTGCAGGACACGGGGACGATCCAGGCGATCACCCAGGCGGCGCAGGACATCTCGTTCGGCGCCATGGCCGGGCGGCAGCAGGCGCTGGCCGACGCCATCCTGCAGGACCCGGCGGTCGACAGCCTGTCGTCGTTCATCGGCGTGGACGGCTCCAACACCACGCTCAACGCCGGGCGCATGCTGATCAACCTGCAGCCGAAGGACGTGCGCGGGCTCGACGTCTCGGGCGTGATCGCGCGGTTGCAGCGGGAGCTGAACGTGCCCGGCATCACGCTGTCGATGCAGCCGGTGCAGGACCTCTCGGTCGATTCCACGGTCAGCCGGGGGCAGTACCATTTCTTCATGGAGAACCCGGACGCCAGCCAGTTCATCACGTGGGTGCCGAAGCTGCTGGCGGAGTTGGATGAGAACCCGTCCTTCGCCGCCGTGACCAGCGACATGAACAACAACGGCCGCGCGCTGGACATCACGATAGACCGGCCGACCGCCGCGCGGTTCGGCATCACGCCCGCCACCATCGACAACGCGCTGTACGACGCCTTCGGGCAGCGCATCGTCTCCACGCTCTACACCCAGTCCAACCAGTACCGGGTGATCCTGCAGGCCGACATGACGGACATCGCCAGCGTCCAGCAGGCGCTCGCCGTGGTCTACCTGCCATCCGCCACCGCGACGACCGGGCAGGCGCCGCTCAACGCGATGGTGCGCGTGTCCACCCGCGCCGGCCCGTTGCAGGTCGAGCACCTGGGTCAGTTTCCGGCGGTGTCCGTGTCGTTCAACCTGGCCCCGGGCGCCTCGCTGGATGTTGCGGTGGATGCGATCGCGCAGGCGGAGCGCGCCATCGGGCTGCCCGACAGCTTCACCACCGCTTATCAGGGCGCACTGTCGGCCTTCCAGTCCTCGCTGTCCAACGAACTGCTGCTGATCCTGGCGGCGCTGGTCGCGGTGTACGTGGTGCTCGGCGTGCTGTACGAGAGCTTCATCCACCCGCTGACCATCCTGTCCACGCTGCCGTCCGCCGGCGTGGGGGCGCTGATCGCGCTGGACGTGAGCGGGCACGATCTGGACGTCATTGGGATCATCGGCATCATCCTGCTGATCGGCATCGTGAAGAAGAACGCGATCATGATGATCGACTTCGCGCTGGCCGCGGAGCGCACCGAGGGCAAGCCGGCGCGCGAGGCGATCTTCCAGGCCTGCCTGCTGCGGTTCCGCCCCATCCTGATGACCACCATGGCGGCGCTGCTGGGGGCGTTGCCGCTGATGCTGGGCAGCGGGTCGGGCTCGGAGCTGCGCCGGCCGTTGGGCATCGCGATCGTGGGCGGGTTGCTGGTCAGCCAGGTGCTGACGCTGTTCACCACGCCGGTGATCTACCTCGCGTTCGACGCCCTCGCAGTACGCCTGAGCGGCCGCCGCCCCAACCGCGACACGGGCGACGCGGGGGTCCCCGCGGAATGAGGCTCGCTGTCTGCTCCCTCTCCCGCCTGCGGGAGAGGGTCGGGGTGAGGGGGCCCCGAGCGCAGCGAACCACACGTAAGCCCACCCTCACCCAACCCTCTCCCGCCAGCGGGAGAGGGCTTTTGACGGCGCCCGCCCATTGAACATCTCCGCCCCGTTCATCCAGCGCCCGATCGCCACCACGCTGCTCACCCTCGCCATTCTCGCGGCCGGCGCGCTGGCGTTCTTCCAGCTGCCGGTGGCCTCGCTGCCGCAGGTCGACTTCCCCACCATCTCGGTCCAGGCGCAGTTGCCTGGCGCCGACCCGGAAACCGTCGCCACCAGCCTCGCCGGCCCGCTGGAGCGCCACCTCGGCCAGATTGCCGACGTGACCGAGATGACCTCGCAAAGCCAGGTCGGGCAGGCGCGCGTCAACATGCAGTTCGGCCTGAACCGCGACATCAACGGCGCCGCGCGCGACGTGGAGGCGGCGATCAACGCCGCCCGCGCGGACCTGCCGACCAACCTGCTGGCCAACCCGATCTACCGCAAGGTGAACCCGGCCGACGCGCCGATCCTCATCGTCTCGCTCACCTCCGGCACGCTCACCCGCGGGCAGATCTACGACGCCGCCAGCACCGTGCTGTCGCAACAGCTGTCGCAGCTGTCCGGCGTCGGCCAGGTCATCATCAGCGGCAGCGCGCTGCCGGCGGTGCGGGTGGAGCTGCAGCCGCAGGCGTTGTTCAAGTACGGCATCGGTCTGGAGGACATCCGCGCCACCCTGGCCGCCGCCAACGCCAACGCGCCGAAGGGGATCATCGAGCTCGGGGCGCAGCGGCTGCAAGTCTACACCAACGACCAGGCCAGCCATGCCGCCGACTACCGGCCGCTGATCGTGGCCTACCGCAACGGGCACGCGGTGCACCTGACGGACGTGGCGGACGTGGAGGACGGGGTGCAGGATCTGCGCAACCTCGGCCTGGCCAACGGCAAGCCGGCGGTTCTGGTGATCGTGTTCAAGCAGCCGGGCGCCAACGTCATCAGCACCGTGGACGCGGTCAAGGCCGCCGTGCCCAAGCTGCAGGCCGCGCTGCCGCACGACATCGACATCGCGTTCGCCTCGGACGCCACCATCAGCATCCGCGCCTCGCTCGCCGACACCGAGGTCACGCTCGTCATCTCGGTGGCGCTGGTCACGCTGGTGGTCTTCGTGTTCCTGCGCAACGCCAGCGCCACCCTGATCCCGATGGTGGCGGTCCCCGTGTCGGTGATCGGCACCTTCGGCGCCATGTACCTGCTCGGCTACAGCCTGGACAACCTGTCGCTGATGGCGCTGACCATCTCGACCGGCTTCGTGGTCGACGACGCCATCGTGGTGCTGGAGAACATCTCCCGCCACATGGAGGACGGCATGCCGCGGATGGAAGCGGCGCTGCAGGGCGCGCGCGAGGTGGGGTTCACCATCGTGTCCATCACCCTCTCGCTGATCGCGGTGTTCCTGCCCATCCTGCTGATGGGCGGCATCGTCGGCCGGCTGTTCCGCGAGTTCGCGGTCACGCTGTCGCTGGCGATCCTGGTCTCTCTGGTCATATCGTTGACCACCACGCCGATGCTGTGCGCGCTGTTCCTCAAGCCGAAACCGCCGAAAAGCCTCACCAACCGGCGTCGCAGCTTCGGCGAGCGGGCGCAGGCGTTCTACGGCCGCACCCTGGCCTGGTCGCTCGACCACAATTTCCTGGTGCTGGCCGTGCTGGTCGCCACGATCGGGCTGAACGTCGTGCTGCTGGTCATCATCCCGAAAGGGTTCTTCCCGACCCAGGACACCGGGCGGCTGATAGGCAGCCTGCAGGCGGACCAGAGCATCTCGTTCCAGATGATGAGCCAGAAGCTGACGCAGATGATGGCGATCGTGCAGCGCGACCCGGCGGTGCAGGGCGTGGTCGGCTTCACCGGCGCCGGCGGCGGCGGCGGCGCGTCGCAGACCAACACCGGCAGCGTGTTCGTCAGCCTCAAGGACAAGTCCGCCCGCGACAGCCTGGACGTGGTCACCGGGCGCCTGCGCCGGGAACTGTCGCGCGTGCCCGGCGGACGGCTCATCCTGGTGCCGGCGCAGGACATCCGCGTCGGCGGCCGGCAAACCAACGCCGCGTATCAATACACGCTGCAAGCCGACAATGTGGCCGACGTGCTGAACTGGGCGCCCAAGCTGGAGGCGGCCCTGCAGCGCGACCGGACGCTGACGGACGTGAACTCCGACCAGCAGCAGGCCGGCCTGGAGACGCTGGTGACGATCGACCGCGCGTCCGCGAGCCGGCTGGGCGTCACGACGCAGCAGATCGACGCCACGCTGTACGACGCCTTCGGCCAGCGAGCCGTGTCGACGATCTACAACGCGCTGAACCAATACCATGTGGTCATGGAGATCGCGCCCGACTACCTGCAGGACCCGGAGATCCTGAGCCAGATCTGGGTCAGCACCGCCGGGGGAACGCCGACCGGCACCGCCACCACCAACGCACCCTCCGGCACCGTCGCCGCGACCACCACGACGACCGCCGCCGCCGCCGCGTCGGCCAACGGGATCAACAACTCGCAGCGCAACGCCGCGCAGAACGCGCTCGCGGCCAGCGGCAGCAGCACCGCGTCGGCGGGCGCCGCGGTCAGCACGGGGCAGGAGACGATGATCCCGCTCTCCGCCGTGGCGCATTTCGACCGCGGCCACACGGCGCTGTCGGTGAACCACCAGAGCCAGTACGTGGCCGCGACGATCTCGTTCAACCTGGCGCCGGGCCGCTCGCTGTCGGACGCGCAGGCGGCGGTCGCCAAGGCGGTGGCGGACATCCACATGCCGACCACCATCCAGGGCGGCTTCGCCGGCACCGCGCAGGTGTTCGAGCAGTCGCTGGACAGCGAGAAGGTGCTGGTCGCCGCGGCGCTGCTCGCGGTCTACATCGTGCTCGGCGTGCTGTACGAGAGCTTCGTGCACCCCATCACCATCCTGTCCACCCTGCCGTCCGCCGGCATCGGCGCGGTGCTGGCGCTGCTCGCGTTCAACATCGAGTTCTCCCTCATCGCCGTCATCGGGGTCATCCTGCTGATCGGCATCGTCAAGAAGAACGCCATCCTGATGATCGATTTCGCGCTCGAGGCCGAGCGCCACGACGGCGCCAGCAGCCGCGACGCCATCTTCCAGGCCTGCCTGATGCGGTTCCGCCCCATCATGATGACGACCGCCGCCGCCTTGCTCGGCGCGCTGCCGCTGGCGCTGGCCTACGGCAACGGCGCGGAGTTGCGGCGCCCCTTAGGCATCTCCATCGTCGGCGGCCTGCTCGTCAGCCAGTTCCTCACGCTCTACACCACGCCGGCGGTCTACCTGTTGCTGGACCGCCTGCGCTTGCGCCGTGGGGCCGCCCCAAGCGCTGTTCCGAGCCCGGCGGAATGAGGCGAAGCCTTTGCCTGCTGCTCCTCCTTGCGGGCTGCAAGGTGGGGCCGGACTACCACGTGCCGCCGGCCGCAGGGCTCACCACCGCGTTCAAGGAGGCGCCGCCGGGCTGGACCGTGGCGGAGCCGCAGGACCAAGTCCCGAAAGGCGCCTGGTGGGAGATCTACCATGATCCGCTGCTGAACCGGCTGGAGGAGCAGGTCGCGGTCAACAACCAGAACGTCAAGCAGTTCGAGGCCCAGTACCGCGAGGCCAAGGCCACCGTCGACATCGCGCGCTCCGCCCTGTTCCCGACGCTGAACGGCACCGCCGGCGTGACCCGGTCCTTCCGCGGCGGCAGCAGCTTCAGCAGCGGGACCGGGCTGGGCGGCACGACGGGCACCGCGCTCGGCGGCACAACCTCCAGCACCCTGACCGGGACCGGACAGACCACGGGGACGACCACCAGCACGGGGACCACGACGACCAGCAGCTCGAGCCGCGCGACCACGCTCTACAGCATCGAGGCGTCCGCCAACTGGGACCTGGACGTGTGGGGCCGCATCCGGCGCCAGGTGGAGAGCGATGTCGCCGCCGCCCAGGTCAGCGCCGCCGACCTGGTGAATGCGACGCTGTCGGCGCAGGCGATGCTGGCGACCGACTACTTCGAGCTGCGCAGCCAGGATGCGCTCAACCAGCTGCTGGTCGACACCTTGAAGGCGTACGGCGACACGCTGCGGATCACCCAGAACCAGTACAATGCGGGCACCATGGATGCGTCCGCGCTGTCGCAGGCGCAGACTCAGTATGACAGCGCGCAGGCCCTGCTGGTGAACGTGGGCGTGCTGCGGGCGCAGTACGAGCACGCCATCGCCGTGCTCACCGGCGTCTCCCCGGCGGAGCTGACCATCCTGCCGGGCAACCTGGCGCAGGAGGTGCCCGTGGCGCCCGGGGTGATCCCGTCCGTGCTGCTGCAGCGCCGTCCCGACATCGCCGCGGCGGAACGCACGATGCGCGAGCAGAACGCGCTCATCGGCGTGCAGATCGCGGCGTTCTACCCCGATATCAGCTTGTCGGCGCTGTACGGATACTCCGGCAACCCGCTCGGCTCGTTGATCCAGGCGGCGAACCGCATCTGGTCGCTCGGCGCGTCCGCCACCGAGACGCTGTTCGAGGGCGGCCTGCGCAACTCGGAGGTGGCCGCCGCCCGCGCTGCTTACGACGCCAGCGTGGCCAGCTATCGCCAGACGGTGCTGACCGCGTTCCAGCAGGTCGAGGACGAGCTGGCGATCCTGCGCATCCTGGAGCAGCAGGCCCGCGCGCAGGCGACAGCCGTGCAGTCCGCGCAACGTTCGGTGAACGTGGCGCTGAACACCTACCGCGCCGGCACCGCCGTCTACACCACGGTGGTGACGCAGCAGACGGCGCTGCTCAGCAACCAGCAGACGCTGCTGGCGGTGCAGGAGCAGCGCCTGGTCGCCAGCGTGGCGTTGATCCAGGCGCTGGGCGGCGGATTCAGCACGCTGGACCTGCCCTCGCGCGGGTCGCTGCAAAAAGGGCTACCATTCCTGAAATACTGAGAGGGCTGCCAGCATGAGCGTTCTGTTCTCCCCCTACGCGCTGCGCGGGATGACGATGCCGAATCGCATCGTGGTGTCGCCGATGTGCCAGTACTCCGCCGAGGATGGCGCCGCCACGGCGTGGCACATGATCCATCTTGGCGGCCTGGCGCTGTCCGGCGCGGGCATGCTGTGCCTGGAGGCCACGGCGGTCGAGCCGGGCGGCCGCATCACGCCGGGCGACCTGGGCCTATGGGACGACCGGACGGAGTTGGCGCTTGAGCCCGTCCTGGCCGCCATCCGCAAGCACGCGGCGATCCCCGTCGTCATGCAGGTGGCGCATGCCGGCCGCAAGGGCTCCAGCCGGGCGCCGTGGCAAGGCGGCCAGCAAATCCCGGTGTCGGAAGGCGGCTGGATCACCCCGGCGCCGTCCGCCGTCCCGCACAAGCCGGGCGAGGCGGACTCGGCGGCGATGGACGATGCCGCGCTGGCCCGGGTGCGCGACGCCTTCGCGGCCACCACGCGGCGGGCGGCGCGGTTGGGCATCGACGGCATCGAGGTGCATGGCGCGCACGGTTACCTGCTGCACCAGTTCCTCTCGCCCGTCGCCAACCAGCGCACCGATGAATACGGCGGCTCGCTGGAGAACCGCATGCGCTTCCCGCTGGAGGTGTTCGACGCCTGCCGCGCGGCCTTCCCGGCGGACAAGCCGGTCGGCTTCCGCGTGTCGGCGACGGATTGGGTGGAAGGCGGCTGGGACCTCGAATCGACCATCGCGCTGACCGAGGAGTTGCAGCGCCGCGGGTGCGATTGGATCGACGTGTCGTCCGGCGGCGTGGCGATGGCGCAGAAGATCGCGCTGCGGCCCGGCTACCAGGTTCCATTCGCCGAGGCGGTGAAGCACGCGACGGGCATGACCACGATGGCGGTGGGATTGATCACCGAGGCCGACCAGGCGGAAGCGATCGTGGCGAGTGGGCAGGCGGACCTGGTCGCGATCGCTCGCGGCTTCATCTACGACCCGCGCTGGCCGTGGCATGCCGCGGCGCAGCTAGGCGCCACGGTGACGGCGCCGCCGCAGTACTGGCGCGCCACGCCGCGCGAGCAGGGAGCGCTGTTCGGCGAGATCGTGTTCGGCGCCCGCTGATGTGGGACCAGCTGTGGACCAACGCCGCGATCGCAACGATGGAGGACGGCTTCGGCTTGATTGCGGACGGCGCCGTCGCCGCGCAGGACGGCCGCATCGCCTGGGTGGGCGCCATGGCCGACCTGCCGGACGTCGCGGCGCGGGAGCGGATGGAGTGCGGCGGCGCCGTGCTGACGCCGGGCCTGTGCGATCCGCACACCCACGTGGTGCACGCCGGGGAGCGCTGCGGCGACTGGCGGATGCGGCTGGCCGGCGCCACGCGGGACGACCTGGCCCGCGTGGGCGGCGGGGTGCGCGGCACGATGCTGACCACCCGCGCGACAGCCGAGCCCGAGCTGTTGCGCCAATCCGCCGCCCGCGTGTCGGCGCTGATCGGCAACGGCGTCACCACGCTCGAGAGCAAGTCCGGCTACGGCCTGGACCTGGACACCGAGTTGCGGCTGCTGCGCGTGTCGCGGGAGATTGGGCGGCGCATGCCGGTCAGCGTCGTGTGCACGTTTATGGGCGCGCACGGCCTGCCGCCGGAGTACGAGGGGCGGCCGGACGACTACACCGACTTCCTGTGCACCGTCGTATTGCCCGCAGCGGCAGCGGAAGGGTTGGTGGACCTGGTGGATTGCTACTGCGACACGCCGGCATTCCGTGGCTTCACCCAGGCGCAGACCAGCCGCATGTTCGCCGCCGCCGCCGCGCATCGCCTGCCGGTGACGCTGCATGCCGACCAGTATTCCGCGGCCGGCGCGGGGGCGCTCGCGGCGCGGCACGGCGCGCTGTCGGCCGCGCATCTGGAATACATCGACGAGCCCGGCGTGCAGGCGATGGCGGCAGCGGGGACCGTCGCCATGCTGCTGCCGGGCGCCACCTACACGTTGTTCGAGACGCGGCGGCCCCCCGTTGCCCTGTTCCGCCAGCACGGCGTCCCGATGGCGCTGGCGACCAACAACAACCCGTCCAGCTCGCCCTGCCTGATGCCGACCGCCATCATGAACCTCTCCTGCACCCTGTTCCGCTTGACCGCCGCCGAGGCGGTCGCCGGCTTCACGCGAGAGGCCGCCCGCGCGCTGGGCCTGCTGGCCGACCGCGGCACGCTGACCGTTGGCAAGCGCGCCGACTGGGTGTTGTGGGACCTGGCCGACCCGGCGGAGTTGCCCTACCGCATCGCCTACAGCCCGGTGCGCGCCGTGGTTCGCGGCGGCGCCGTCGCGTATCGCGGCAGCCCGCCCGACCTGCTGTCGTGACGCACCCGCTCGAGGTATCGGGCTTGCGTGTTTCCTACGGCGCCGTCGCCGCGCTGCGGGGCGTGGACCTGACCGTGGCGCCGGGCGAGTTCGTAGCCCTGCTGGGTCCATCCGGCTGCGGCAAGACCTCGCTGCTGCGCGCGGTGGCCGGGTTCGTGACGCAAGATGCGGGCGCGATCCGGCTGGCGGGGCTCGACATGGCCGGCGTGCCGCCCCGCAAGCGCAACATCGGCTTGGTGTTCCAAAGCTACGCGCTATTCCCGCACATGGACGTCGCGGCCAACGTCCGCTTCGGCCTCGACTGCCGCCGCATCGGCCGCGCTGAAGCGGCGGCGCGCGTGGCCGACGCATTGGCGCTGGTGGGCATGGCCGCGCTCGCCGACCGTCGCCCCGCGCAGCTCAGCGGCGGCCAGCAGCAACGCGTGGCGCTGGCCCGCGCGCTGGTGGTGGCGCCCGGCCTGCTGCTGCTGGACGAGCCGCTCGGCGCGCTGGACCGCCAGCTGCGGCTGACGATGCAGTTGGAGCTGCGGGACCTGCAGCGCCGCCTGGGAGTGGCCGCGCTGTTCGTCACGCACGACCAGGCGGAAGCGATGGCGATGGCCGATCGCATCGCCGTGATGCGCGACGGCGTCATCGAGCAGGTGGACGCGCCGGAACAGCTGTACGCGGCGCCGGCCAATGCCTGGGTGTGCGCATTCATCGGCGCCGGCAACCTGCTGCGCGGCCCGTTGTCGCGCACCGCCACCGGCCAATGGCGCATGCACATCGCCCCTGGCATCGCGTTCGATGCGGACGGAGCCGGTTATGGCGCAATGTTCGTTCCCACGGACCGCGTGCGGCTGCATCCGGCGCCGGCAGGCGGGGGGCTCCCCGTGACCGCCCGCCGCTACCTGGGCGGCGGCGTGGAGGTGCAGGTCGCGACGCCGGCGGGGACGGTCGCGACGGTGCTGCCCCTTGCGGAGGCCGCCGACTACCAGCCGGGCCGCCCGGTCCTGCTATCCGCCCGCGACTGCCGTCTGCTGCCCGACGCCTAGCCATGCGCCGCTTGTCGACGCTAAGCTACACGGCGCCCGCGCTGGTGTTCTACCTCGTGTTCCTGGTGGCGCCGTATGCCGTGCTGTTGCGGCTCAGCGCCTTTCGCTTCGATGCCATGCGGCTGTACGTGGCCGAGCTGACCACGGCGAACTATGTGGCGGTGCTGACCGACCCGTTCTACCTCGCGCTGATCGGCCGCACCGTGGCGCTGGGCGCTGTCGTCACGCTGGCTACTCTGGCGTTAGGCTACCCCTTAGCCATGCGGATCGCCCGGTCGGGTCCGCGCGCCAAGACGCTGCTGCTCGCCGTCACGCTGTCGCCGCTGCTGGTCAACCTGGTGGTGCGCAGCTACGCCTGGCTGGTGCTGCTGGGCGACCACGGGCTGATCAACCGCACGCTCGTCGCGCTCGGCCTCGCGCCGCTGCCGCTGACCGGCAACCTGTTCGCCGTCGCGATCGGCCTCGTGCACGTGGCGTTGCCGCTGATGGTGCTGAGCCTGGTGGGCGTGATCGAGCGGATCGACGCGAGCCTGGCCGAGGCGGCGGAGAGCCTGGGCGCCGGCGCCGGCCGCATCGCCTGGCGGGTCACGTTGCCGCTCTCGCTGCCGGGTGCGGCCGCCGGGTCGCTGCTGGTGTTCTGCCTCACGGTCAGCGCGTTCGTGACCCCGGCGGTGCTGGGCGGCAACCGGGTGGCGACGGTCAGCACGGTGATCTACGACAAGTTCATCGCCAGCGTGAACTGGCCGATGGGGGCGACGCTGGTGATGGTTCTGCTAATCATCACGCTGCTCGCAGCCGTCCTGCACGGCCGCATGCGCGCGTAATGTTCCGGCGCGCAACGGACGCGGTGGCGTGGCTGGCGGTGGGGTTCCTGCTGGCGCCGCTGGTGGCGGTGATGGGCGCCAGCGTGTCGGACACGCCGTTCGTCGCGTTCCCGCCGGAAGGCTTCACGCTGCGTTGGTACGCGCTGTTGCTGCAGCGGACGGACTTCTTGCAGTCGTTCCTGCAATCCGTGTTGATCGCCGTGCTGTGCACCGTCGCCGCCACTCTGCTCGGCGTGCCGGCCGCGGTTGGGCTGCACCGGCGCGCCTCGCCCTGGGTGGGCGCGTTGCTGCTGTCGCCGCTCGTGCTGCCCACCATCGTCACGGGGGTGGCGCTGCTGCAGTTCTACTATCTGGTGAACTTTGACGCGCCGTTGGCGGGGCTGGTGATCGGCCACGTCGTCATCACCACGCCCTACGTCGTGCGCACCGTCGCCGCCGGGCTCGCGCGCAGCGACCCGGCCATCGCGGAGGCCGCCGAGAGCCTAGGCGCAGGCGCCGCGCGCGTGCTGCTGCGGGTGACTCTGCCGGCGGCGGCGTCCAGCATCTTAGCCGCGGTGATCTTCGTGTTCATCACCTCGTTCGACCAGGCGACGGTGTCCATCTTTCTGGCCGGGCCCGACCTCGTGCCGTTGCCGGTGCGCATCCTGAACTCCATAGAGTTCGCCGTGGAGCCGACGGTCGCGGCGGTTGCCACGTTGCTGATTGTGTTCGCGTTCGCGTTGGTTGCGCTACTGCAACGCCTGCTCGGCCTGGACCGCGCGTTTTCCGGGTAGGCCCGACGTGCGCCCGGGCGTGACCCGCGGCTGTCCGGTTGAGGACCCCGTCATGAAGCCGG
>CAXTBW010000080.1:3515-20465 GCA_964242925.1 uncultured Acetobacteraceae bacterium | reverse complement strand
CCATGTCCGGGACGATGTCGAAGTAGTCCTGCGCCCCGCCCAGGCCGTAGCGGAACCCGGTCACCACCTCGTCGAGGATCATGACCACCCCGTGTTTCGCGGTCAGCTCGCGCACGCCGGCCAGGAAGCCCGGCAGCGGCGAGATGATGCGCTGGATCGGCTCGACGATCACGGCGGCGATCTCGTGCCCATGCGCGTCCAGGATGGAGCTCAGCGCGTCCAAATCGTTGAACGGCGCCACCAGCATCAGGTCCTGCACCACGGCCGGGATGCCGGCGGTGTCGGGTTGCGGGGTCGGGAAGTTCGAAGACCGCCTCGGCGCCGTGCTGAGCTGCGCGTAGTCGTGCGTGCCGTGATAGGCGCCCTCGAACTTCAGGATCTTGTCGCGCCCGGTGAAGCCGCGCGCGAGGCGGATCGCGTGGAAGGTGGACTCCGAGCCGGACGTGGTGAAGCGGATGCGCTCGGCGCAGCGCAGCAGGGGCGTGACGCGCTGCGCCAGTTCGACGGCGGGCTGGTTGAGGTAGGCGAAGAAATGGGTGCCGCGCCCGGCCTGCTCGGCGACGGCGCGCTGCACCTCCGGGTGGGCGTGGCCGAGGAACATCGCGCCCGAGCCGAGCACGTAGTCGATGTACTCGTTGCCCGAGGTGTCCCAGAAGCGCGGCCCCTTGCCGTGGCTGACGACGAACCGGACGTCGTTGCCGAGGGCGTTGCCGCCTAGTGCGCCGCCGGGCAGCGCGTGGGAGGCCATGATGAACTGGTCGCTCTCCACGCTCGACATATTGCCGTTGCGGCCGATGGTGCGGGCGGGCACGGACGCGTTCATCAGATCGCGACCTTGTAGGTCAGTTCGATCTCGTCGCCATGCTCGCCCATCAGGCCCCAGGCGTGGCGCGGCTGTTCGCTGATGATGACGTCCAGGTCGCGCGGCTCGATCCCGGTCGCGGCGGGCACCCGAGTGTATAATTCGCGAACAAGCCGCTTGAGAACGTCCTTGGACCGGCCCTGGAATGTCTCGATCTCGATGATGGTGTAGCGCTCCGACCGTTCGTGGGCCGGGTAGATGAAGTCGGCGCGGTCCATCGGGAAGAATCGCTGCAGCCGACGTTCGCGTGGAAAGGCTAAGCCTATGGCGATCGATTCGTTGACCGCCTCCGACAGCGCATCGCGGATTGGAACGAGGTGCTCGCGGATGCCGTAGATCTTCGCTTGCGGCATTGAGGCCACCCTCGATTGAGTGGTTCTGTATACAAAGCGCGTGCTGTCGGGTCAATTGAGCGGTTAGGCGAAGACGAAGGGGACCGGCATGCGGACCATCATCGACCTGGAATGCGACCTGCCGCCAGACGAGCATGGTGTTCCGCGCGTGGCGCCGACGCTGAACCATCCGCCGGGCTACGGCGACCCCGAACGGTTGCCGCCGCTGCCGGGGCACGGCTTCGACAACTACCAGGGCATCTTCACCGGCCGGCCCGGCGCGGAAAAGCCGGGCATGACGGTTGCAGCGTTCGTGGAACAACTCGCGGCCGCGGGCATCGCCAAGGGCGTCATCAAGGGGCCGAATGCCATCATCGCCGAGTTCGTCGCGCAAGCTCCCGGCCGCTTCATCGGCATGGCCAATCTCAGCCCGCATGACGGCATGCGCGGCGTGCGCGAGTTCGAGCGGCTGGTGCGCGAGTGCGGACTCGGCGGCTTGCGCGTGTCCTCGCTTTACAACCTCATCCCGGCCAGCGACCGGCGCTACTACCCGCTCTACGCCAAGTGCGTGGAGTTGGACCTGCCGGTCCGCATCTACACCGCGATGAACTACGCCAACGACCGCCCCTACGACCTTGGCCATCCGCGGCATCTCGACCAGGTCGCGATGGATTTTCCGGAGTTGCGGATCGTCGCCGGGCTGAGCGGGTGGCCTTGGGTTAACGAGATGGTGGCGTTGCTGCGCCGGCACCCGAACCTGTATTGCGACACCGGCTCCCACCGGCCTCGGCACTTCGCGACGCCGGGATCGGGGTGGGAGCAGTTCCTGCAGTTCGGCAATACGCTGTTGCAGGACAAGATCATGATCGGCCTGTCGCAGGGCGCGTTCGGTGTTCCCTATGCGACGCTGATTGCGGAATACGAGGCGTTGCCGCTGAAACCCAGCGTCCTCGACAAGTGGTTCTACGGCAACGCGGCCCGGTTCTTCAGGTGCAGTTGATCCAGGTGTTTTCCGTCAATACGAGCCGCCCTTCACGGGTGAAGCAATCCAGGGCCACGCGACAGGTTGAAACGTGTGGCCCTGGATTGCTTCGGCCAAGCGGCCTCGCAATGACGGGATTGTCAGGTCAGACCGAGATGGTCGCGCAGCATCGCGCCGGCATACGCCGTCCGGTGGCGCCCGCGGCGTTGCAGCAGCGGCACGACCTGGTCCACGAACAGGTCCAACTCGGCTGGAAAAAACGGCGGCATGATGTTGAAGCCGTCGCAGCCGCCTTCGTCCACCCATTGCTCCATATAGGCGACAAGCTGATCCGGCGTGCCGACGAAGCCGCCATGCGAGCGGGACCGGGCGACGATGCGGCCGCTCGCCTCGATGCTGAGCCCTTCGCGCAACGCCCGGTCCAACAGAACGACATTGCGCGGGCTGGTCGCCTCGCCTTCGGCCTGGATGGCGGCCACCGGCAGCGGCGCGTCCGGCGGGGCGTCGAACAGGTCGAACTGCAACTGCTCGCTCAGCATCCAGACCGCGACCTCGGTCGGCACCAGCGCGTCCAGCATGGCGAGCTTGGCCTGCGCCGCCTGCTCCGTGTCGGCGAGCACGGGAGATAGGCCGGGCATGATCCGCATGCTCGCCGGGCTGCGTCCGTATCGCGGCATAAGAGCGTGCACGGCGGCGCGGTAGGCCTGCGCGTCCGCCAATTGGCCGACTGCGGTGAAGATCACCTCCCCCACGCGCGCCGCGAAATCCCTCCCTGGGGGCGATCCTCCGGCTTGCACCATCACCGGCCAACCTTGCGGCGGACGTTCGTTCGGCGGCCAGCTGTCCCATAGCGCCGTGACCACGGCCACGAACTCGCGCGCCCGCTCGTAGCGCAGCCCTTTCTCCATGTGCTGGTCGAGGCCGAAGTTGAACGCCGCGTCGTCGTTGCTGGTGGTGACGATGTTCCAGCCGGCCCGGCCAGCGCTGACATGGTCGAGCGAGGCGAACCGGCGCGCGATGGCCGCCGGGTCGTTGTAGGTGGTGGACAGGGTCGCGACCAGGCCGAGCCGCTCCGTGACGGAGGAGATCGCGGACACGATCGACACGGAGTCCATGTTGTTCAGCGCGCCGCCCGCGATGATGCGCCCATTCCGCTCCCGCGCGGCCAGCGAGTCGCCGACGAAGAACAGGTCGAACAAGCCGCGCTCCGCCGCCTGCGCCGCTTGCGTGTAGTACGCCATCGCCGTGATCCCGCCGATGTCGACGGAAGGATGGCGCCAGCCGGCGATGTGATGGCCCGCGGGATAGATGAACAGGCCGAGATGGACCTGCTTCATGCCGCGGCGTACCGGCTGCCGGGCCGCGCGAGCCCAAGCCGCTCCCGCAGAGTCGCGCCCTCGCTGGGCGGCTTGTTGCGCGCGAACGCGCATGCGGCCTCGGTCTCCGCCTCGGTGGTCGGCGCAAGGTCGAAGCCGTCGCAGGCGCCCGATTGCACCCAACGCTGCATGTCCGCTACCGGCAACGGCAGGTGCGCCAGCGTCAACGGCATCTGCACCCTCCCACAGGCTGCTGCGTGCCCGCGCAACGACGTCCGTGCCGCATGGGCGTCTGCGCTCCCAGTGATGACGACATCGGCGAAGCGCGCGACCGCCGCCCGCGCCAGCTCGTCGACCGGGTCGACCACGACGATAACCGGTTGCCCCTGGATCGGGCGCGGCACGTTCAACGGCCCGCGGACCTTGAACCACGCCGCCTCGTGGTGGATCCGGTGCACCCGCTCGGGATCGGCAAACCGCCCGGACGCCTTGTCCACCAGGAACGCCTCGTCCTCCCAGCTGTCCCAAAGCTTGCCCACGACCTCGGCGAACTCCACGGCGCGGGCGGACTCCTCCGGCGGCATCGGCTCGGGCAGGGCGACCCAGGCGGCGCGCCCACTGGAGAGCCGGTCGAGCGTGGCGAAGATGCGGGCGACATTGAACGGCTGCGCGCCCGAGATAGGCAACGTCGCCCCTAGCCCGATCCGACTGGTCGGCGCGATCGCCGACGCCATGAGCGGGAGCGTGTCCGCCGAAGCGACAGTCGGCCGGAACAGCACGGCCGCGAACCCGGCCTGCTCGGCCCGTTGCGCGATCCGGTGCGAGTCCCGCGCGGACCCGAGCCCGGCCAACGACAAGACGGTGATCATCGGCGGCCCTCCTCGTCGCGGCGGCAATCAGCATAGTCGCGCCCGCCGTGGTGAGAACCCGCTATCTGGCACATCGCGTGCATTGCTCGCAGCATGGGTGAACGGGGCGCGACATGAGCACGGACCAGACCGAAGCCCTCGTTCGGGTCGAGCAGCTTGGCCGCGTCGTCCGGCTGAGCCTGAACAACCCCCCGTTCAATGCCGCCTCGCTGGCCGTGCTCGAGGCGCTGCACGCCGCGCTGGACGCGATCGAGGCGGATCCGCACATACGCTGCGTCATTCTGACCGGAACGGGCGAGCGCGCGTTCTGCGCCGGCGCGGACATTCGGGAGGAGAAGCGGTTCCGCGACCCGACCGCCAGCGCCGCGTTCCGCGCGTTCGGCCGCCGCACGCTCGACCGCATCGAGGCGTTCCGCACGCCCATCATCGCCGCCATCGCCGGCTGGTGCATCGGCGGCGGCACTGCCCTCGGGTGGAGCTGCGACCTGCGCTTCGCCGCCGACACCGCGGCGTTCCGCGCCGGGGACGCCTATCTCGGCGTGGTGCCGAGCTGGGGCATGGGCCTGACCCGGCTGCCGCGTCTGGTGGGACGGGCGAATGCGCTCGACATCCTGCTGCTGGGCCAGGATTTCAGCGCCGCCCGCGCCTACGAACTCGGCCTGGTCACCGCGGTCGTCCCTGCGGCCGAGCTGCAGGACCGCGCCCTCGCAGCAGCCGAACGGGTGGCGCAAGCGTCCCCGGCCGCGATCCTCGCCACACGGCGAGCCATCGCCTTCAACCTGCGGCACAGCTGGGATGCGATGGTGGAGGAGGAGGAGGCGGTCGCCGCGCGAATCTTCGAGCACGCCGACAGCCACGAGGGCATGGCGGCGTTCCTGGAGAAGCGCCGGCCCGTGTTCGCGGACCTTCCGCCGCACGCCAAGGCCGGTTGATGGCGGGCGGAATGACCGTCCGCGACATGCTGCACCCGGCCTCGGTGGCGGTGTACGGGGCGTCGGACAGCAAGGCCAAGTTCGGCGGGCGGATCATGCATTTCCTGATCCATCACGGGTTCGGCGGCGACATCGTGCCGATCAATCCCCGTCGCGCCGAGATCTGCGGCCGGCCCGCCTACGCCCGCGTGGCCGACGCGCCGCGCCGGGTGGACGTCGCCATCCTGGCCGTGCCGCCGGAGGGCACGCTGGCGGCGGTGGAGGACTGCGCCGCGGCGGGCGTCGGCTGCTGCGTGATCATCACGACCGGCTTCGCCGAGGCCGGCGCGGACGGCGCGGCGGTGCAGGCCCAGGTGATGCGGATCGCGCGCGGGGCCGGCATGCGGATCGTTGGGCCGAACTGCATGGGGTTCCTGAACCCGGCGTTTAGGCTGGCCCTATGCTCGTCCGTCGTGCTGGATACCGAACGCATGCTGGTCGGGCGCATCGGCCTGGCCAGCCAGAGCGGCGCCCTGATGGTGTCGTTGCTGGACCGGGCGCTGGCCGACGGCATCGGGTTCAGCGCGTGCCTGTCGCTCGGCAACCAGGCGGACGTCGACACCTGCGAGGCGCTGGAATACTTCGTATCCGACCCGGCCACGGACGTGGTTTGCGTCTACACCGAGGGCTTGCCGGACGCCGCGCGATTCTTCCGGGCGGCGGCCGCGTGCCGGACGGCGGGAAAGCCGCTGCTGATCGTGAAGACGGGCAAGACGCCGGCCGGGGTGAAGGCGGCGCAATCCCACACGGCAAGCCTCGCCGGCAGCTACGAGGCGTTCACCGCCCTGTGCCGCCGCCATGGCGCGACCCTGGTGGACGACCCCGTGATCATGGTGCGCACCGCCGACATGCTGGCGCGCTGGCCGGGGCGGCACGGCGGCGGGGTCGCGGTGATCTCGGGGTCAGGCGGCGGCGCCGGCATCATGGTGGACCGGATCACCGGCGCCGGGCTGCGGCTCGCCGAGCTGTCGGAGGCAACCCGGGCGGGGCTGGCGCAGGTGCTGCTGCCGGCGCAGGCCGACAACCCGGTGGACCTCGGCGGCCGCCTGTCGCAGGGCGGGGAGATCTATGACCGCTGCACCACGACGCTGGCGTCCGACGCCGACGTCCGCACGACGGTGATCTATCTGTCGTCCATGCCGGAGTTCACCGCGCGCACGCGGCTGATGGCGGATGCGGCGCTCGCGGTGGGCAAGCCGGTGCTGGCCATCATGCTGCCGGGCCCCGCGGGAGACGCGCCGCGGGCGATGCTGCGCGAAGCCGGGTGCCCGCTGTTCGAATCGACGGAGGATGCGATGGCGGTGCTGACGGCGCTCGCCCGCCACGCCGCCGCGCCCCCGGCGGCGCCCGAGGCGGCGCGTCCGGTCGGCTTGCCTGCCTGCATGCCAGCGGCCGTAGACCCGGGCGAGGTGATGCGGGCCTACGCGGTGCCGTTCCCGGCGGAGACGCTCTGCACCGACCTGGACGCGGCGGAACGCGCCGCAAGCGCGATCGGCTATCCCGTCGTGCTGAAGGGGCAGCTGCGCGGCGTGGTCCACAAGACGGAGCTGGGCCTGGTTCATGTCGGCCTGCGGGACGCGGCGGCCGTGCGGCAGGCATGGGACGGCATGCAGGGCGCCGCCTTCACCGGTGGCCTGGTGCAACAGATGATCCCGCCCGGGTTGGAATTGCTGGTCGGCCTCCGCCACGATCCGGATTATGGCCCGCTAATCGTGGTCGGCGCGGGCGGCACGCTGGTGGAGCTGCTTGCGGACACCGTGACGGCGCCCGCCCCGCTGGACTCGCAGGCGGCGGAGCGCCTGATCCGCAGCCTCCGCCTGGCGCCGCTGCTGGACGGTTTCCGCGGCCGGCCGCCGGTGGACGTTGGCGCCGCCGCTGCCGTCGTTGCAAGCCTGAGTTGGCTAGCGGCCGACATGCGGGGGCGCTGGTCCGACGCCGAGATCAACCCGCTGATCCTGGGCGCCGCCGGGCATGGCGCCTGCGCCGTGGACGTCCGCGCCACTCCCGCCCCATCCTGAAGGGACCACGCGCATCGTGCTCGCCCGCATCGCCCTGCTGCTCGCCCTCGCTGCGTCCCCCGCGCTTGCGCAACCCACCCCTTGCGCGCCGAAGATATCCAGCCCGCCGCTGGTGAAAGCGGGGGAGCTGCTGGGGGCGATCAACCCCACCGTGGCCCCGATCCAGTATATCGACGAGAACGGCAAGCTGATGGGGCTCGACGTCGAATTCGGCAACATGATCGCCGAGCGGCTGTGCCTGAAGATGGTGTTTCAGAGCACCCAGTTCGCAACCATGATTCCGCTGCTGCGGGACGGCCGCATCGACATGATCGACAGCTTCATGTTCTACACGCCGGAGCGGGCCGCTCAGGTGATGATGATCCCGTACGGCGCCAGCACGCTGGCCATCGTGGCGCCGAAGGCCAACCAGGACGCCATCACCGGCCCCGAGTATTTCTCGGGAAAGAAATTTGCGGCCGAGTTGGGCTCGGTGGACCTGGCGATCGCGACCCGCGCCAGCGAGGCGCTGGTCCAGGCAGGCAAGCCCGGCATCGACGTGCATAGCTTCTCGACCTACGCCGACGTTTTGCAGGCCTTGGCTGCGGGCCAGGTGGACGGCGCCTTCGTCGGCACGGAACAGGCGATCTACTATCGCAAGAAGGGCGTCACGTTCTTCCGCATCGCCTTGGCCGGCTATGACCCGCATGCCGAGGCGCTGGCGTTCAGCAATCCGGAGATCGCGAAGGCGGTCACCGACGCGATCAACGCCATGAAGGCGGACGGCAGCTTCGACAAGCTGTTCGCCGGCTACGGCCACTGCACCCTGCCCGGCGACGTCGCGGTGCATACCGGCGCCCTCGAGCAGCCGACCTGCAAACCGCCGACCGATTAAAGTAGCGCCGATGTGGGACTGGCCTGCCTTCTTCCACTACCTGCAGAGCGGGTACCTGCTCGAAGGCGCCTTGCTCACGCTCGGCATTTCCGTCGCCTCGATCCTCGTAGGCCTGGCCTGTGGGCTGCTTGCGGCGCTCATGCGCATGTCGCCGCGGCGGGTCATCAACCAGCCCGCGGCGTTCTACGTCTGGATCATGCGCGGCACCCCGGTGCTGGTGCAGCTGATCATCCTGTACACCGGGCTGCCGCAGCTCGGCATCAAGCTGACCGTGCTGCAGGCGGCGGTGATCGGGCTCGGCGTGAACGAGGGCGCCTACCTTGCGGAGATCTTTCGCGCGGGGATCAACGCCGTCCCGAAAGGGCAGTTCGAGGCGGCCCGCGCCATTGGTCTCAGCTCCGTGCAGACCATGCGCCTGGTCGTCCTGCCGCAAGCGCTCCGCATCGTCATCCCGCCGCTCGGCAATGCGTTCAATGGGCTGATGAAGACGTCGTCGCTCGCCTCGGTCATCTCGATGGACGAGTTGCTGCGGCGGACCGAGTTGCTGATCCAGGTGCAATTCAAGGTGCTGGAGATCTTCATCGTCGCCGCCTTGTACTACCTGGCGCTCACGACGCTGTGGGGCTTCGCGCAGGCCTGGCTGGAGCGGCATCTAGCCCGCAGCACCGCGCTTCCGGGCGGCAAGGGCGCCAGCAGGACGGAAGCAGGACCGGCCCTGCCAGTGGCCGTGCAGGTGCAGGACGCCGCGTAGACTATCGCTCATTCATCGACATCGACGTGCTGGCAGGCGAGATTCCTGCCGACCGTCGCGGACGCCAGACAGCGCAATGCCCGGCGCAACAAACGGACGCACGGAGGAAGCATGTCCCGGACGAACGCCCTCGGAGCAATCACTCGCGGCTCCGTCACCATAACGCCGATCAGGGCGACGATCGGGCGTTGATTGCCGGCGACATGATCCACTCACCCATCCAAGCGCGTTACCCCGAGCTCAGCTACCGCGCGGACTACGATGCCCGGCAGAGCGGCGAAATGCGTCGACGGGTGTTTGACCAGATTTGCGACGCCCCCGTGCTGCTCTGCGCCTGCCATTTTCCATCACCTTCGGCGGGGCATGTCCGGCGCTGGGCGAGGGTTTCGGTTTTCACCCTCACCAGCCACGGCGCGGCGCCCGCGAGCTGCCGTGCTGATCGAAGGCAGGGGGATTCGCCGCGCAAAGCAGCGTGGCGTTGGGGCGAAGTGGATGTGCTACGAGGGCCGCCCACCATCGAGGCGTCATGACCCAACCCCCTTACCGGCTTCCCTGCTGAACATGCCAGACGCATCGAACCAGGCCGCGCCCGGGCCGGACACGTCGCGCCGGGAGTTCCGGCTGGTGCTCACCGGGCTGATGCTGGCGCTGACGCTGGCGGCGCTCGACCAGAACATCGTCGCCACCGCCCTGCCGCGCATCACCGGCGAGCTTGGCGGGCTGCAGCACCTGTCGTGGGTCGTCACCGCGTTCGTGGTGTCCAGCACCGTGTCCGCGCCGCTCTATGGCCGGCTCAGCGACCTCTACGGACGCAAGCCCGCCTTCACCGTCTCGATCACCGTGTTCCTGATCGGCTCGGTGCTGTGCGGCCTGGCGGACGGCATGATCCAGCTGATCGTGTTCCGGGCGGTGCAGGGGCTTGGCGCCGGCGGGCTGATCGTATTGGCGCAAACGGTCATCGGCGACCTGGTGTCCCCGCGCGAACGCGGGCGCTACCAGGGCCTGTTCGCCGCCGTCTTCACCGCATGCTCGGTCGCCGGCCCCTTGCTGGGCGGCTTCATCACCGAATACGCATCCTGGCGCTGGATCTTCTACGTCAACCTTCCGGTCGGCGCGGCCGCGCTGCTGCTCATCGCGGTGGGGCTGCGACCACGCCCACCCAGGCCGGCGCCGCGCCTGGACGTGCTCGGCGCCGTGTTGCTGGTGGTTGGGACGTGCTGCCTGCTGCTGATGCTGAGCTGGGGCGGCAGCGCCTATGCCTGGACCTCGCCGCAGGTGTTGGGCCTGGCGCTGGCGGCCCTTGCCTCGTTCTGCCTCCTGGCGCCGGTGGAATGGCGGGCGGCGCAGCCGATCCTGCCGCCCGACCTGTTCCGCAACCGGGTGTTCGTCATCGGGGCGGCGGTGATCACCCTGGCCGCGATGGCCCTGTTCGCAGCCGTAGTGTTCCTGCCGTTGATGTTCCAGCTGCTCATGGGAGCGAGCCCGTCGCGCGCCGGGCTGATGATCGCGCCAATGATGGGCGGCGTCATCGTGGCCTCGTTCCTTGGCGGCCGAATGGTCTCCCGCACCGGACGCTACAAAGTGCTTCCCGTGGCCGGGCTGCTTGCGGCCACGCTGTCCTACGCCGCGTTGGCATGGGCGACGCGGGCGGGCGTCGGCGCCTTGCCGATCGAGGCGGTGCTGGTGGTGATGGGTCTGGGGATCGGCCTGGTGATGCCCAACCTTACCACGGCGATCCAGAACGGCGTGGCGCGCAGCGAGTTGGGCGGAGCGACCGCGACCGCCGCTTTCTTCCGCTCGCTCGGCGGCGCGCTGGGCGTCGCCCTGTCCGGCGCCCTGCTCGCGATCCACCTGCAAGTGTTGCCCGCCGGGCTGCAGGCCGCCGGCGGCGGAGTGGCCGAGCTCGCCAATCTGCCGCCGGCGCAGCGGGACATCGTCTTCGCCGCCTACCGCGCCGGGCTGTCGAACGCCTTCGCGGCGGGTGCGGTAATCGCGGCGTTGGGGCTGCTGACGGTGCTCTTCCTGCCGGAACGGCCATTGCGCGGCACGAGCGCCGAGGATGAGGGACGTGCGGCTGTCCGGGTCGCGCGCGGTTGAGCAACCGGGTGGCCCGGCCGTTGGAAAGCCTGTCTATTTGACGACATCCCATGGTGCGGATCCGAGGAGCGACATGACCGAGACGAAGAGTGACGCCCGGGGGCAGCGCGCGCTGGTTCTCGGCGGCGGCATCGTCGGCGCCTGCTGCGCCTACGCGCTGCAGCGAGACGGCTACGACACGATCGTGCTGGAGAAAGACACGCCGGGTCGAGCCGCCTCGTTCGGCAACTCCGCCAGCATCGGCCTTGCCTCGATACCGCCGCTCGGCATGCCCGGGATGCTGCGGGACCTGCCCAGGATGCTGCGCGACCCGCTCGGCGCGCTCGTCATTCGCGCCCGGCATCTCCCGCGCACGCTGCCCTGGCTGATGCGGTTCCGGCGCGCCCTCGCGCCCGAACGGGTGGAAGCGATCGCCGACGCGCGCGCCGCCCTGCTGTCGCACGCCGGGCTGGCGTATGAGAGCCTGCTGGCCGAGATCTCTCGGCCGGAGCTGATCCGCACCACGGGCGTCATCTCCGCCTGGACCAAGCCGAACGGGTTGCGCTCCGCCCAGGCGGGCATCGCCCTGCGCCGCAACCGTGGCGTCGAGGCGATCGAGCTGGACGGCCCCGCCCTGCGCGCCCTCGAACCGGCGTTGTCGGACCAGGTCGTCGGCGGCGTGCACTACCCGATCGTGCAGACCGTGACCAACCCGCTGGACCTCACGCTGGCCGTGCTCGACGCGTTCCGCGCGCGTGGCGGCCGCGTGGCGTGCGAGACGGCGCGCGGCTTCGAAACCAAGGAGGGCCGGGTGGCCGCAATCGTCACGGATAGCGGTCGGCGCGAGGCCGATCTCGTCGTGGTGGCCGCCGGCGCCTGGTCTGCCGGTTTGGCGCGCATGCTGGGCGACCGCATTCCCGTCATCGCCGAACGCGGGTACCACGTCATGGTGGAGCACGCGGCCAACCTGCCGCAGATCCCCGTCGTGTCCGGCGACCACAACGTCTCCATCGTATCGCTCAACACGGGGCTGCGGCTGACCACCATGGCCGAGCTCACGGCGATCGACGCGGCGCCGGACCATGCGCGGGCGCTGCGCATCTTCCGGGCCGCCGCGCCGCTGATCCGGGGGCTGGAGCTGGACGTGGCAAGCCGCTGGGTCGGCGCCCGCCCGTCCACGCCCGACTCGCTTCCGGTGATCGGCCGCGCCTCGCAGCATCGCAACGTGATCTACGCGTTCGGCCACGGCCATCTCGGGGTGACGTTCGGGGCCGTGACCGCCCGGATCGTGGCGACCCTGGCGCGCGACGAGCGACCGAACATCGACATCACGCCCTACCGCCCGGCCCGTCGCTTCGACGGTTCGGAGGTTTTCCAGCGACATGCGGCTTAGGCTGGCGCCATGACGCCGGCGGCGCGCCACCAAGCCACGACAGAGGAGACGTCGCGATGGCCGACACGATCGAGCGCGGAACGCATTCCTGGGTGAAAACCGCGGACGGCATCGCGCTGTCGGTTTGGGAGTGGGGCGACCCCGCCGGGCCGGAACTGCTGCTGGTGCACGGCATGGCGCAGTGTCACCTGTGCTTTGCGCCGCAGGTCGCCAGCACGATGGGGCGCGAGTTCCGCCTGGTGGCGTTCGACATGCGCGGCCATGGCGAGTCGGGCAAGCCGCCCGGTGCGGGCCCGTATCGGGAGCCGGCCCGCTGGGGCGATGACATTGCGCGCGTGATGGAGGCAAAACAGCTCCGCCGGCCGGTGGTGGCCGGCTGGTCGATGGGCGGCCGGGCAATGCGAGAGTACCTCCTCCTCCACGGCGATGGGGCGCTCAGCGGCGTGAACTTCGTGGCGTCGCGCGTGATCGAACGGCCCGAGTTCGCTGCGGGGCGGCGGGCTTTCTCGCAGGTGGGCGACATCGTGCCCTTGCGCGATCAGATCGACTCGTCGGCGGCTTTTCTGCGCGCCTGCTATCATCGGCAGCCAGACCCGGACGCGTTCGCCTTCGCGCTTGCGTACAACATGCTGCTGCCCTTCGATGCGCGGGCAGGCATCGCCAGTTGGGTGCAGGACGTGCCGACGGTCACGCGGGCGATGCAGACCGTCACCGCGCCCGTGCTGATAATCCACGGACGGCAGGATGCGGTGGTCCCCGGCGCCGCCTCTCAACTTGCGGCGGAAACGATCCCAGGGGCGCGACTGTCCTGGTATGACGATTGCGGCCACTCTCCTTTCCAGGAGCAGCCCGAGCGGTTCAACCAGGAGTTGGCGGCGTTCGTTCGCCAGGTTTGGCGAGGTTAAAGGCGGACTGGCGGCGCCGCCTAGCCTCTATCTCACCCCGCACGGTCCGACTGCGGCCTTGAGGTGCGCGGCATCCAGATCGGTCAGGTCCGCGACCGCCTCAATGGGCGGCTTGCTCTTCGCAGGGTTCTCTATTCGCCACATCAGTTTGCCAGCGCCCCGCGATAGCGCCGAGGCTAAAGCCTGCAGCTTCTGGAGTTCGAGCTTCTCGCGCGGGGTCGCTGCCGAGTCGAACGTGAAGCTCGTTCCCGGTGCGCCATCACCTCCAAACGATCCTGTTGAACCCAGGTCGGCTTGCGTTCCGTCAGCCGCGGTTAGGCGCATCTTCGCGCTCAGCGCGCCTGGGCCTTCAAATGGGTCGACGTCGAACGCGCTCTTGAAGCGCTCGGCATCAGGGATCTCAACCCCAACCGCAAGATTGTTGATCCTGCTGCGATCAAGAGCGCACGCGAATCGGATCGCCACTTGCCGGGTCGCCGCGCCTATCTTGGCCGACCCCGTGAACCTCGCGATCCTCACTGGCTGGCCGGCGGCGGTGATGGGAAGGAGGCAGATGATCGCCAAGACTGCGCCGCGCGACCATGTGCCTGCTCGCATCGAAATCCTCCCTCAAGAAACCGAACGCCAGAGCAACGACATCGCAGCTCTCAGTCAAATCCACGCGGGGTCGGAAGTTGGATCCAAGATGGCGCCCTTCGATGGCGGATCGCTGCCGCGCAACTCGCAAGCCTTGTGCCAGGCTTGTTTCATTCTCCCGCATTCCGTGTTCACTTGCGCGCGCCACGGAGGGCCTGCCATGTCGTTGCGAACGGTTGCGTTCTGATGCAGGCAAGCCCGCCGATGTGCAACCTGCCGGAGATGCGGGCGGCGAATACCGCTTTCTGGCTCGCGGTGCGCACCAAGGCGGAGCGGCTGGGCGTCGCGGCCACCCCCGCCTCTGTCCGCGCGACGCTGTCCCATGCGCCGGTCCGCGTTGGAAGCGCTCCGGAGTGGGCCGAGGCGCTGGCTGGATTGAGGCTGCAGGGGATCGCACCCGCGGCGATGGCCGGCTATGGCGTGCCCTGCGCCTATGCAGCCGAGGCGGCCGCATTCGGCTGCCCCGTGCTTTGCTGAGAGAGTACGCCATGTCAAAGACCAACGCCGATTACACGCTCCGCCGCTTTCTCGACGAGGTTGCAACGCGAGACCCGTCCGCTCTGTGGCGCATCGCATCGCCGGTCTTGCAGGACCACGACACCACGGCGGTCGCGATGGAGTTGGAACGCACCGGCCGGTCTCCCGTGCTGTGGTTCGACCAGGTTGGGCAATCGCCCTTCCCCGTCATCGCCAACCTGTTCGGCCATCGCGACCGGTTCGCGCTCGGCCTAGGCGTGCCGCCGAACGAGCTGATCCAGCGCTGGGGCGAGTATGGCGAGCGCCGCGTGCCGCCCGTGCTGCGCGAGACCGGGCCGGTGCACGATGTCATCATGCAGGGCGACGAGGTCGACCTGAACAAGCTGCCGATCATGCTGCATTTCGAGTGCGACGCCGGCCGCTACATCACCAACGGCATTCTGGTCGCCAAGGACCCGGACACGGGCATCCGCAACGCGAGCTTCCACCGCATGCAGGTGAGTGGGCGCAACCGGCTCGGCACCAGCCTGCACAGCCGTCGGGATTTGTGGAACTACGCCCAGCGCGCGGAGGAACGGGGCGAGGACATCCCGGTCGCGATCGTGATCGGGGCGCATCCGACCTTCACCTTCGGCGGCCTCTGGAAAGGCCCGATCGCAACCGACGAGTATGACGTGATCGGCGGGTTGATGGGCGTCCCGCTGGAGATCGCGAACGGCGTCACCGTGCCGGTCGAGCACCCCCTGCATGCCGAGATCGTTATCGAGGGCCGCATCCTGGCCGGCGTGCGCGAGCCCGAGGGTCCGTTCGCCGAATTCACCGGCTATGCGTCCGCGCGGTCGACGCAGCATGTCATCGAGGTGACCGCGATCCTGCATCGGCGCGACGCGCTGTATCACGACATCGTTCCTGGCATCTCGGACGAGCACACGATGCTGCTGGCCGTGCCGCAGGAAGCGCGGCTGCTGCGGACGCTGCGCGACCACTACCCGAACGTGGTGGATGTCTCGTACCCGAAATCCGGCACCTGCCGGCTGCATGCCTTCATTTCGGTGCGGCGCCCGGCGCCTGGGCTGCCGCGGCTGCTCGCGGCGGCAGCGATCGGCGACGATCTGAGCCTCAAGCTGGTGGTGGTCGTGGACGACGATGTGGACGTCCACAACGACAGCGACGTGCTGTGGGCGATGGCGACGCGCATGCAGGCAGACGAGGATATCGACGTGCTGCGGCGGGGGATGGGCGCCATCCTGGACCCGTCCAACAATAACGGCCTGACGGACAAAATGATTATCGACGCGACCCGGCCGCGCGGCGACTTTCCCGCGCGGCACACGCTGAACGCCGCCGCGACGCAGCGTGCGCAGGCGTTGATCGCCGGGCGCTACGGGACGTGACCAAGGGCGTAAAGGGGGAGCCGTTCTGGGAGTTCTCGCTGGCTTTCTACGCCAAGCCGGGCGTGTCCGCCGCCTGCCTCGCCCTGCAGGACGAGTTCGGCGCGGACGTGGACGTGGTGCTGTTCGTGTTGTGGTGCGCACGCCTCGGTTGCGGCCTGGATGCCGCCGAGTTGGGCGCCGTCGACGGCGCCATTGCAGTCTGGCGCGGGTCGGTCGTGCAGCCGATCCGCGCGGCCCGGCGTGCGTGCAGACCGCCTCCGCCAGGTGCTTTCGACACGGCCGCGGCCGAGGCGTTGCGCAAGCAATTGCTCAGTGCCGAACTCGCTGCGGAGCGATTGCAGCACGGGGCGATGCAGGCTTTGGCGCCTGCGCCGGGCGCCATGGAGGTAAACGCAGCGGCGGTGGCCAATCTGGCCTGTTTTGCCCGCCATGCCGGCATCCCGCTCGATGCGGCCCCATTCGCGGCCTTGCTGGCGGCGTTCGCATGACCCGGCGCTTGATCGTGGGCATTACCGGCGCGTCCGGCGTGATCTACGGCATCCGCGTGTTGCAGAAACTGCAGGCGGTGGCCGTGGAGACGCACTTGGTCATGAGCCGGTCGGCGCAGGTGACGCTTGGCTACGAGACGGAGATGAAGGTCGCCGACGTCGCCGCCCTCGCCGACAAAGTGTACGCGCAGGCGGACGTAGCGGCGGCAATCTCCAGCGGGTCGTTCCGCACCATGGGCATGATCGTGGCCCCTTGCTCCATGCGCACCCTGGGCGAGATCGCCGGCTGCGTCAGCACGACCCTGCTGACCCGGGCCGCCGACGTGGTGTTGAAGGAGCGCCGCCGCCTGGTGCTGATGGTGCGCGAAACACCGCTGCACCTCGGCCATCTGCGCGCAATGGCGGCGGTGACGGAGATGGGGGCGATCGTCTATCCGCCGGCGCCTGCGTTCTACGCCAAGCCAAAGACGCTGGACGACATGGTGGACCAGACGATCGGCCGCGCGCTCGATCTGTTCGACATCGACGTGGGCGCCGTGCATCGCTGGCGCGAGCAGGAATAGGCGCTGAAGCGTCGTGGACTTCGGGGCGGTCCGACCGCCGCCT
>CAXTBW010000080.1:0-3415 GCA_964242925.1 uncultured Acetobacteraceae bacterium | reverse complement strand
CTACCCGGCCGCCTGATACACGGCCTCCACCAAGCGGAGCGTATGCAGGTTGTCCGCCGCATCCGTCTCGAACGGCGCGCCGTCCCGCAGGCAGGCGACGAAATGCGCGATCGCGCCGTCGAAGCAAGCCTGATAGCCGGCCGCAAGGTCGAATCGGCGCGTCTCGGCTGCGTCTCCGCGCAACTTGAGCGTGTCGCCCTCGAACAGGATGCTGGCGCGCTCGCCAATGATCTCCAGCCGGTCGGACACGGCGGCGCCAAAGCCTGGCGCCACGAAACTGCCGCTCAACACCACTGGGGCGCCCTTGGCAGTCTGCAGCAAGATGCTGGCAAGCGTCTCGCCCGCGATCTCCACCTCGGTATGCAGGGTGCGGGCCGCGACAATCTCGAGCTCGCCGAGCAGCCAACGCAGCACGTCCAGTTGGTGGATGAAAACCTCCCCGATCAGCAGGCGCGGCTCCGTCGCCATGGCGGGGGAGCGCAGCACCGCCGGGCGCACGCCTTTGGCGTCGGGCAGGAAGCCGCCGCGGTTCATGATCGCGTGGCACTGCCGAACGCCGCCGAGCCGGCCATCGCGCAGCCATTCGGCCATGACGCGAAAATGCGGCGACCAGCGCCGGTTCTCATGCACCATCAGCCGAATGCGGCCCGCGACCATCGCCACCAGGGCCTCCGCTTCGGCCAGTGTCGGGGCGAGCGGCTTCTGGCACAGGCAGGGCAGGCCGTGCTCGGCGGCCAGCAGCACCATGGCGACGTGTTCGCCGCGCCAGGTGGCGACGTCGACCGCGTCCGGCTTCACCTCCGTCAGCATCCGGGCCGCGTCGGTGTAGATCCCCGGCACGCCGAACGCGGCGCCGCGGCTGGTTGCCCGCTCGGGCACGACATCGCAGACCGCAACCACCTCCGCGTCCGGCTGCGCTTGCCAGGCTCGCAAGTGATAGGTGGCGATGTCCCCTGCGCCGATCAGGGCGACGCGCAACGGGGCGGCGACCACCTCAGTCCTGCCAGCGCGCCGGGCGCTTCTCGAAGAAGGCGGCCATGCCCTCCGCTTGATCCGGCGAGGTGAAGGCATGGCGGATAGCCGCACGCTCCGCCTGCAGCCCGGCGGCGAGCGTCGTCTCCCACGCGGCGAGCACCGCCTCCTTCGCCAGCCGAGCGGCGCCGGGGCTCTTGGTTGCGATGGTCGTGGCGATCGCCAGCGCCCGGGTGGCCGCCTGACCCGGTTCCGTCAGTTCGGCGACCAGGCCGGCCCGCAGCGCCGTCTCGGCCGTGATCGGCTCGCCGGTCAGCACCATCAGCATGGTCAGCGACTTGCCGGCGACCCGGGCGATGCGTTGCGTGGCGCCGTCGCCGGGCAGGATGCCGATGCTGATCTCCGGCTGTGCGAAGCGGGCGTCGCGGGCGGCGACGACGACGTCCGCCAGCAACATCAGTTCGTGGCCGCCGCCATAGGCATAGCCTTCGACCGCGGCCACCAGCGGCTTGCCGAAGCGAGTGATGCGGTCCCAGGCGCGGCGGCGTGGGTCGTTGTCGATGGCGGCGAACCCGCGCGCCCGCATCTCGCTGATGTCGGCGCCGGCGGAGAACACGCGCTCACCCCCGCGCAGGACGACGCAGCGCACGGCGCGGTCGGTCGCGGCTTCGTCCAGCGCGTCGGCAAGGTCAAGGATCAGCGCGTTGCTGAGCGCGTTGCGCTTGTCCGGCCGGTTGAGCGTCAATTGAAGCACATGCGGCGCGGCAGTGGCGCGCAACACCGGCTGCTCGGTCATGCCGCAGGGTCCACGGCGACCGCCGGCACGCGACGCAGCCGACCTGGCATGACGACGGTGCACAATGCTTCGGCAAAATAGAAATCGCCGAACAGGACGGCGGCGTCCGCGCCGATGTTGTGCGGGCGGGAGTAGCAGCCATGGCGCAACAGGCCGCGATGTCCCGGCTCGCGCGCAAGGTAGTGGCGGCACAGCGCGTCCAGCGTCGCCTCCGCCACCGCCCGCCAGCGCGCGCCGGCGGCCGGGTCGGGGTGCAGCGCCGCCAGGTCGAGCAGGGCGGACGCGGTGATCGCCGCGGCGGCGCTGTCGCGTGGCGCGTCGGGAATGGCCGGGTCGTCGAAGTCCCAGTACGGCACCGGATCGTCCCCGGTGCGCCGGCGCCAATACTCCGCCAGGCGCTCCGCCTGCTCGAGGTGCGCCCGCGCGCCGGTGGCGGCGTAGCTGGCGACGAAACCGTAGATCGCCCAGGACTGGCCGCGCGACCAGCAGCTGTCGTCCGCATAGCCTTGGAAGGTGAAGCCGCGCGCCCTCGCGCCTGCCGGCAAAGCGAACTCCACGGCGTGGAACGTCGACTGGTCCGGCCGGATGAACGCGCGCTGCGTCGAGAGCGCGTGGGCCTCCGCGACGAGGCGGAAGCTGTCGTCGCCGGTCTCCTCCGTTGCCCAGTAGAGCAGCGGGATGTTGGCCATCGTGTCGATGGCCGCGCTGCGCCGCCCCCGCACATCGTCGAGCGGACCCCAGGCGGAGATGTAGGCGCCAAGCTCGGTGCGGATGGTCCGCGCCCGCAGCCGCCCGGCCGCTTCCAGCGCGAGCGCCCGGTGCGCTTCGTCGCCGGTGACGTGAAGCGCGACCTTGGCGCTGCTGTAGAAGATGAAACCGATGTCGTGCGTGTTGCCGTCCGTCGCCCGCGCGGCGACCATGCGGAGCCGCTCCTCCGCGAGCTGCCGGTAGATCGGCTCGCCGCTGTGCAGGTGGGCGGTGAACAGCAGCCCGACCCAGAAACCGCAGAACCAATTGCCGTGGCTCCACGCCGCCTCTGTGTAACCGGCCGAGACCGACGCCAGCATGGTGTCCCACTCCCCGGACGGCTTGGTCACATAGGGGAACGCGACGCCGAGCCGCGACTCGTCCTCCAGCAACTTGCGGCACAGCAGGTCGAGCGCCTCGGTGTAGGCGGGCTTGTCCATCACGCGCCCTTGACGAAGGATGCCATATCCACCACCGCACGCTCGTGCAGCCCTCGGCCGACGACGGTGCGGCCGCAGCGAGCTTCCACGCGGAACACCAGCCGCCGCTTGCGCACGCTCACCAGTTCGGCCAGCACGCTCAGGCTCTGGCCCGCTTCGGCTGTGCCTAAGTGATCGACATGCACGGATGTGCCGACGGTTACCTCGCCCGCGTCCAGGAACGGCTTGGCCAGTGCGACGCAGGTGTCCTCGAGCATGAAGATCATGAACGGGGTCGCCAGGACCGGCAGATCGATCGAGCCCCAAGCCCGCACCGTGTGGCTCTCAAGCACGGGCCAGTCCTGCGCGTGGGCCGTGCCGATCGGGATCTCGGCGTTCATATCGCGGTCGCCGCGACGGCGCCGCGCAGGATCTCCAGCGACTCCAGCAGGAAATAGGTGCCGAACACCAGTTCCGCCCG
>CAXTBW010000079.1:13984-20800 GCA_964242925.1 uncultured Acetobacteraceae bacterium | reverse complement strand
CACCAACACGCAGGGCGGCTGGGTGATCAAGTCGCTGCTCGGCAAGGCCGTGTTCAACGTGCCGGAGGAGCAGTTCCGCGTGGTCACGCCGGACGTCGGCGGCGGCTTCGGCATGAAGCTGTTCCTGTATGCCGAGCATGTGCTGACCTGCTACGCCGCCCGCAAGCTGGGCCGCCCGGTGAAGTGGGTGAGCGAGCGGTCCGAGGCGTTCCTGTCCGACACGCAGGGCCGCGACAACATCACGCTCGGCGAGTTGGCGCTGGACAAGGATGGCCGCTTCCTGGCGATGCGCACGCGCAACGTCGCCAACATGGGCGCCTACCTGTCCACCTTCGCGCCAATGATTCCGACCATGGCGGGCACCAAGGTGCTGGCGAGCGTATACGGTTTCCAGGCGATCTACGCCAACGTCATCGGCGTGTTCACCAACACCGTCCCGGTGGACGCCTATCGCGGCGCCGGGCGGCCGGAGAGCAACTACCTGGTCGAGCGCCTGGTGGACGCGGCGGCGGCCGAGATCGGCATGGACCGGGTGGCGCTGCGCCGGCTGAACATGGTGAAGCCGGACGCCATGCCGTACATGTCGGCGATGAAGCAGAGCTACGACAGCGGCGATTTCAACCGCGTGCTGGACGCGGCGATCGAGAAGATCGACTGGAACGGCTTCGAGGGCCGCCGGGCCGCCAGCGCCGCGCGCGGCAAGAAGCGCGGCATCGGCATGGCGTACTACCTGGAGGCGACTGGCGGCGCGCCGACCGAGCGGGCCGAGATCCGCTTCGCCGATGACGGCTTCGTCGACGTGTTCGTCGGCACGCAATCGACCGGCCAGGGGCACGAGACGGCCTACGTGATGCTCACCGCCGACCAGTTGGGGATCGACGGCGACAAAATCCGCATCCGCCAGGGCGACACCGACAGCATCCCGACCGGCGGCGGCACGGGCGGCGCGCGCAGCTTGTATTCCGAGGGCCAGGCCATCCTGGTCACCGCAGCCAGCGTGATCGAGAAGGGCAAGCAGGCGGCGTCCGAGGCGCTGGAGGCGTCGGTGGCCGACATCGAGTTCGCCGGCGGCCGGTTCGGCGTCGTCGGAACCGACCGTGGGATCGACATCCTGGCGCTTGCGGCAGCCCAGCGCCAACGCGGCGCGTCCGCCACGCAGCTGGACGCAGCGGAGATCGCCAAGATCGACAGCCACACCTTCCCGAACGGCTGCCACATGGCGGAGGTGGAGATCGACCCGGACACGGGGATGATCGACGTCAAGCGCTACATCGTGTGCGACGACGTGGGCAAGGCGGTGAACCCGATGATCGTGCGCGGCCAGGTGCATGGCGGCGTGGCGCAGGGCTTCGGCCAGGCGGTCATGGAGCACACGGCGTATGACCCGTCGTCCGGTCAGCTGCTGTCCGGCAGCTTCATGGACTACGCCCTGCCCCGCGCGGCGGACCTGCCGGACATCGAGGTCGACCTGATCGAGGTGCCGTGCGGGACGAACCCGCTGGGCGTGAAGGGCGCCGGCGAAGCGGGCGCGGTGGGCAGCCCGCCGGCGATGATCAACGCGATCGTGGATGCGCTGTCGAGTGCTGGCATCAAGTCCATCGACATGCCAGCAACGCCGGAGAAAGTCTGGCAGGCACTGCAAGCCGCCTGAGAGTAGCCACCCTCGCCCGCCTCAGCGCGGGCGAGGGCCAGAGTGCGTTAGTGCCCGGCCCGTTGCTGGGCGAGCTTGGCTTGGTTGTAGGCCTGCTGCTGAGCCAACAACGCGCGATTGTAGGCCTGCTGGTTCGCCAAGGTCTGCTGATTCTGCGCCGCTTGCTGCTGACGAAGCTGCCCGTCACGCGCGGCCTGTTGCGCCTGCAACGCCCGATTGTAATCAGCCCGCTGCCGTGAGTTGTCGTCGTCTCCGCGCCGGCGATCGTCCTGGCGATAACCACCGTTGGGCTGGTAACCGCCGCCATAGCCGTTTCCGCCATACCCATAGGGTTGCGCGTGGGCGAGCAGTGGGACGGCCGTAAGCCCCGCCAGCATCGCGATCGTGAAAATCCGCATGTCGTCCTCCTTCTTGGTGGCCATTGATTTGGGCCTGGTTTACGGCGGAGTTTTCGCCACACCGTGTCAGAACAATGGCGTTAGCCGGTTACGTTCTGCAACATTGCCGTGAGACGCATCGCAGCGACGGCGATGAGGTCGCGTCTCTCCCAGCCTCTGGGAAGAGCTCCCCTGGCTCCGCATGCGCGCTGCGGGCGCACTTACCCCCGCCCGATCGCCGCCGCCACGCGCTGCTCCACGCTGGCCAGCAGCGTCGCCACGGCCGCACGCCCGGACGCTGCCGTTTCCGCGGCGCCGCCGCGCGCCAGCGGCGCCTGCGCTATCACGTCCGCCTGCAACAGCACCCGCACCGGCGCCGGCCGCAAATCCAGCAGCACCACGCCCAGCGACGCCCGGGTCACGCCCTGGGATGGCATACCGAGCAGCGACAACAATTCCCCTTCCAAAGCCAGGTCGGCGCGCGCCCGGCTGCCCGGCGCCAGCACGGCGGCGAACAGGCCGCTCGCCGCCAGCCAGCGGCGCAGGGCATCCTCCACGGCGTCGGCGGGCGGCACGCTCCACTGCTCGTAGTAGTCGGTGCGGATGCTGCCGTCGGCTTGCAAAACCTCCAGCCCGCGCGCCTCCAGGCCGGGCGCCGCCCGCAGCGTGCGGACCAGCAGAATGGCGCCGCCCGGCCGCGACGGCAGCGTGACCGGACGGGCCGAGTCCAGCGGCCAGTCACGCCGGTCTATATACGGCCGGGTCGGCAGCACGCTGCATCCGGCCAACGCGATGGGCGCGGCCAGCAGGGCGCGGCGCCTCATTGGTCGCGGCTTCTCGGCGGCACGCCGCCCAGCACCGCCTGGGCCGGGTCGCGGCGCAATGCCTCGCTGGTCTGCCGCAACGCCGCCACCGCCGTCCGGGCGTCGCGCAGCAGCGGGACCAGCCCGGCCTCCAGATCCGCCGACCCGGTGTCCGCCCGTCGCGCCACCGCGTCCAGCGCGGCGATCAGCACGGGCAGCTTGGCGGCCGCCTGCGACAGCCGGTCTGCGGCGGACGTGGCGGACCGCAGCAAATCACGCGTTTGCGGCCCCGACGCCAGCGTGCGGGCGGAGACCAGCGTCTGCCGCAACTCGGCCGACAGCGCCGGCACGTCCGCGTCGGTCAACGCCGTCTGCAGCGCCCGCAGCGTAAGCGTCGCCTGACCCAGCAACACGTGCGCATCGCCGCCCTCGCGCAACGTGCCGCGCAGTTCGGTCACCAGACCCAGCACGCCGTCGGCCAGCGCGATAATGTCCACCTGCTGGAACTTGGCGAGCAGGACGGTCGCCGAATCCTTCACCTCCGTCAGCGTGGAGGTGATCGACGGGATCACCTCGTAGCGCGCCACCCAGGGCACGGGCGCGACCGGGTAGCGGGCGGGGTCGAAAAAATCCAGCTCGACGTAGCTCTGCCCGGTCAACCCCTGCGGCGCGATGCGGGCGCGCAGGCCCTGCGCCACGGCGGCGGCATCGGGCGCCTGCCCGACCCGGGTGGTGTCGATCTCGAACCGCACCAGCACGGTGCGATAGGTCGAGCGCCGCTCGGCATCCGGCTGGCCACGGCCGTATTCGGCGCTCACCAGCCCGATCTCGGTGACGGCGCCGATGCTGACGCCGCGGTATTTCACGGCCGCGCCGGCGTCGAGCCCCTGCACGGTGTCGCGAAAATAGGTCTCGTATCCCCGGGCATGGCGGATCTGGCTGCCGCTGAGGAACCACGCCGCGCCCACCGCCAGCGCCAGCCCGGCCAACGCCAGCAGGCCAACGCGCAGATAGAGCCCTCGCATCAGGCCGCCTCGCGCCGGAAGAAAGCGCGCACGGCCGGGTCGCTGCCCTCGCGGGCCAGGGCGCGCGGGTCGCCGGTCGCCACCACGCCGCCACCCTGTGAGGACCCGCCGTCGCGCTGGCCCAGCAGCAGGCAGCGGTCGGCAATCGCCATCACCGACGCCATCTCGTGCGTCACCACCACGAAGGTCGCGCCCAGCGTGTCCCGCAGCCGCAGGATCAGCGCGTCCAGCCCGGCGGAGGTCACCGGGTCCAGCCCGGCGGACGGCTCGTCCAGGAACAGCAGCGGCGGGTCGAGCGCCAGGGCGCGCGCGATCCCCGCCCGCTTGGCCATGCCGCCCGACACCTCCGCCGGGCGCAGCGCCGCCGCGTCGGCCAGCCCGACCTGCGCCAGCTTGACGCGGGCGATGGCGGCGCAGGCGGCGGCGGGCAGCGTCGTCAGGGTCTGCAGCGGCAGCATCACGTTCTCCAGCAGCGACATCGAGCCGAACAACGCGCCGGACTGGAACATGACGCCGATCTGCCGCCGCACCGCGTGGGTTTGCGTCGCGACGTCCAGGCCCATCACGCGCACCTGCCCCGCGCTGGGCCGCAGCAGGCCGACCGCCTGGCGCATCAGGGTCGACTTGCCGCTGCCGGAGCGGCCCAGGATGGCGAACACCTCCCCCGCCGCCACGGTGAAACCGACGCCCTGAAACACGGTCCGGCCGCCATATCGTTGCGCCAAGCCCTCGGCGTCCACAGCCGTCGGCCTCATACGCCCAACCGGAAGAACAGCAGCGCGAACGCCCCGTCCAGCACGACCGTGGCGACGATGCCGCCAACCACCGCGGATGTCGCGGCCTGCCCTACCGCGCGCGGCCCGACGCTGGTGGCCAGCCCGGCGCGGCAGCCGACCCCCGCCACCGCGGCGCCGAAGCAGACCGCCTTGAACAGCCCGCCCCATAGATCATGCGCGTGCACCGCCCGGGTCAGCTGCGCCAGCACGGCGGCCGGCGCGAAGCCGAACGCCATCATCACCGCCAGCATGCCGAGCAAGCCCGCCAATTCGAGGAACAGCGTCAGCACGGGCATCACCAACACCGCCGCGACCAGGCGGGGCAGCACCAGCATGGTCATCGAGCTGATCCCCATGACCTCCAGAGCCGCCAATTCCTCGTTGACCTTCATCGTCCCCAGCTCGGCGGCGAAGGCGGATCCGGTGCGCCCGGCGAGGATCACCGCGGCGAGCAGCGGCCCCAATTCGCGCAGCAGAGACAGGGCGACCAGATTGACGACGAAGATGTCCGCGCCGAACCGCCGCAGCGGGATGGAGGACTGGAACGCCAGGATCAATCCCATCAGGAAGCCCAGCAGCAGCACGAGCGGCAGCGCGCGGAAGCCGGCCTCATCCACCACCCGCAGCAGGTCGGCAGCGCGCACCTGGCGGCGATGGCGCGGCAGCGTCGCGGCGGCGACCAGGCTCTCGCCGCCGAACGCGATGGCGCCGCCGAGCGCGCCGAACAAGGCCCGGGTTGCCGAGGTGAACGTCCAGCCCGGCGGGGGCGTCGGCCGCGGGGCGGGGACGGCGGCGACCTGCGCCACCAGCTCGGCCGTGGCCTCGCTGGCGCCGCGCAGAGTGGCGTAGCCGTGCCGGGTCATGGCGGCCGACACCAACGCCGCGCCCGCTGTGCCGAGCCCGGTCGCCTCGCTCACGTCCAGCACCAGCGGCCCACGCCGGGCGGCGGCGGCGGCGCGCAGCACGCGAGGCCACAGTAGCGCGACGCCGGCCGCATCCAGCGCGCCGTGGAGCGCCAGCACGCCCGGCCCCGCTTCGAAGCCCGGTTTGGCCGGGGTTAATGCGCCAGCCAGGAATCGAACCGTTGGCCGAGCCGCTGACCGTTCTCCCGCCAGAACTGCTCGTCGATCGGCAGCGCCGCCGCCAGGTTGGCCGGCCCGGATGGCGACACGGCGAGTTGTTCCGGCCGCAGCAGTTCATTGGCGCCTTTGACGGTCGGACCGTACGGCGCGGCCGCGAACAGGCTGGCCTGGCGCGCCGGGTCGCCCATGAAGGCCAGCAGGCGGGTCGCATCCGCCGCGAACGGGCTGCCCCGCATCACCACCCACGACCGCACGGTCGTCAGGCTGCCGGCCCATTGCAGGCCGACATGGCGTTGCGCCGCCGCATTGGCGAGCACGACGGCGACGCTGTCGGCGCTGGTCATCAGCACCTCGCCGGACCCGATGTACTGGACCGCGGTCGCCTCCGGGCTCCACCACACGAGGTATGGTTTGATCTGGTCCAGCTTGCGGAACGCGCGGTCCACGCCGTCGTCGGAGCGCAGCGCGCGGTAGACGTCGCCGGGCGCCACGCCGTCGGCGAGCAAGGCGATCTCGAGATTGGTGCGCGGGCCGCGGCGCAGGCCGCGCTTGCCGGGGTAGCGCGCGACGTCCCAGAAGTCGGACCAAGTCGGGGTGGCGGGGAACTTGTCGCGGTCCCAGGCCAGCACCAGGCTGCTGATCGCCGCGCCGGCGCCGCAGTCGCTCGTGGCCAGCGGCAGGTAGTGGTCGCGCCCGCCCAGCGCGGGCCAGGCCAGCTTCTCGAACAGCCCCTCGTCGCAGCCGGCCAGCAGTTCGTCGCCGGTCACCAGCACCAAGTCCCAGTCGTCCGGCCCGCCGTCGATCCGGCTGCGCAACGTGCCAAGCCCGCCGGGCCAGCTGACGGCGGCGACTGGCAACCCGGTTTCGGCGGTGAACGGCTTGAAGTAGATGTCAGCCTGAGCCGGCTGCAGCGTGCCGCCTCGACCGACGACGGTCAGGTCCCGCGCGGATGCGGGCAAGCTGGCGAAGATCCCGCATAGCGCAGCGGCCAACAGCATGCGAGACGTCATCAAGCGGTCGGTCCTGGCCGGGTGAAGGCCGGACCCTAACGTCGCGGCAACCGGTCTAGCAATCCCGCCCGGCCGGCGCCGGCAATCCCGCC
>CAXTBW010000079.1:0-13884 GCA_964242925.1 uncultured Acetobacteraceae bacterium | reverse complement strand
AACGTCGCGGCAACCGGTCTAGCAATCCCGCCCGGCCGGCGCCGGCAATCCCGCCCGGCCGGCGCCGGCAATCCCGCCTAGGCGCCGCCGGTGATCGCGCCCGCCCGCGGCGGTGATTTCGGCGCCGCACGGGCAACCCGCATCACAGGCTCGCGTTTCATGCGCCACTCGACTGTTGCAAACTCAGGAGCGCTTCCATGGCCACTTCCTACACGACCGACGATGCCCAGGCCCAAATCCAGGCGCTGCGCAAGCAGGTCAACCAACTGATGGGCGACCGCGTCACCCCGGCGCTGCAGGACGCTGCCGACCGTGTGCAGACGACGGCGAAGCAGGCGACCGACTACACCCGCGAGCAGGCCGACGTCGTGGCCGAGCAGGTTCGTGGGCGCCCGCTGGTCGCCATCGCGCTGGCCGGCGCCGTTGGATACGTGCTCGGCCGTTTCGTTCGCTGATCCGGTGCGCACGGTCGATCTAGGGCGAACCGCCGCTCAGGCTGAGGTCCTCCGCCTCAAGCGACTCGTCCGACGCCAAGTCATGCGCGTCGTGTGGGGCGTCGTGGCGGCGGTGTTCCTCATCGCCGTGCTCGTGATGGTCCACGCGGTGGCATTCGCGCTGCTGACCCTCGTGCTGGCGCCGGTGTGGGCGACCGTCGTGTTGCTGGTTGTGGACCTGGTCTTGGCTGGTCTATTCGGCGCCATGGCTGCTCGCGGCGCGCCGGACACGCTCGAGAACGAGGCGCGGGCGATCCGCGACCAGGCGCTGCTCGAGATGCGCGAGAGCCTGGCGGTCGGCGCGATTCTCAGCCCGGTCACCCGGCTGGCGTTCCGCTCGGCCGGGCGCAAGAACCTGTGGGGGATGGTGCTCGCGACGCTTACCGCGCGGTTCCTGTCCAACAACCGGCGGTGAGCGAGCCGACGGTCCTCGCGCGGCGAGAGGGCCGCGTCGGGCGCATCACCCTGAACCGGCCGCGGGTGCTGAACGCGCTCGACATCGCCATGATCCGGGGGGTCGCTGCCGCGCTCGCGGAGTGGACCGGCGACCCGGCCGTGCATGCAGTGGTGATAGAGGGCGCCGGGGACCGGGCATTCTGCGCGGGTGGCGACATCCGGCAGGTGCGGGCGGCGAGCCTGGAGGGCCGGCATGACGAGGTGGAGGCGTTCTTCACGGAGGAGTACGCGCTCAACCTCGCGATCGCGCGTTGCCCCAAACCGTTCGTGGCGCTGATCGGCGGCATCTGCATGGGCGGAGGCATCGGCTTATCGGTGCACGGCTGGGCGCGTGTGGCGACCCCGGCGGCGATGTTCGCCATGCCCGAGACGGGAATCGCGCTTTTCCCCGACATCGGCGCGACCTACATCCTCCCGCGGTTGCTGGGAAAGTCCGGCATGTATATGGCGCTGACCGGCGCGAGGCTCAGCGGCGCCGACGCCGCCTATGTCGGCCTGGCGACGCACGTGACCGACGCCGAAACGCTCGAGGGACTGCCCGCCGCGTTGGCCGCAGGGGGCGTGGCGGCGCTGGCGCCCGCGACGCGGCCGTTCACCGCGCCGATCGCCGCGCAGATGGATGCGATCGATCACTGCTTCGGTGCGGACAGCGTAGCCGGCATCGTGCAGCGCCTCGAGCAGACCGGCACGGACTGGACCCGGCAAACGCTGGCCGCGCTGCGCAGCATGTCGCCGAGCGCGGTGCTGTGGACCTTCGACATCGTGCGCGCCGGCGCCGGGCGCGATCTGCCCGCGTGCCTGGCGGCGGAGTTGGCGCTCACACGGCACGTCACGCGGCATCCCGACTTCGCCGAGGGGGTGCGCGCAATGGTGATCGACAAGGACCGCAAGCCGCGTTGGTCATGCGCCGCGATCGAGGACGTTGACCCGGCCACCATCATGGCGATGATGGCGGCTTAAGGTCGGCCTAAGAGGGTCTCGAGCGATGCCGCGCATCATCACGGTTGCTGCGGCCCAGATGGGGCCCACGCAGCGCGCCGACAGCCGGGCCCAGACGCTGGACCGCATCGTGACGCTGCTGGAGCAATCCGCCGCGCAAGGCGCCCGGCTTGTGGTGTTTCCCGAACTGGCGTTCACCACGTTCTTCCCGCGCTGGCTGTTGGACGACGCGGAGTTGGCGGCGTTCACCGAGGCGGCGATGCCGAACCCGGCGGTGCAGACGCTGTTCGACCGGGCCCGCGAATTGGGGGTTGGCTTCAGCATCGGTTACGCCGAACGCGCCGATGGCAAGCTGTTCAACACCGCAATCCTGGTGGCGCCGGACGGAGGCGTGATCGGGAGCTACCGCAAGGTGCATCTGCCCGGCAGCGTCGAACCGCGCGCCGGCGAGCTATTCCACCAGCTCGAGAAACGCTACTTCGCCTATGGCGATCACGGCTTCCCCGCGTGGCGCGCGCCGGCCTCGCTGGCGAACGGCGTTCTGGGCATGATGATCTGCAACGACCGCCGCTGGCCGGAGGCGTGGCGCATGCTGGGACTGCAAGGAGTGGAACTGGTGTGCGTCGGCTACAACTCCGCTGCCTATGACCCGAATGGTGGGGGCGCCGAGGATGCCGGGCTTAGGACATTCCATTCCGGGCTGGTGGTGCAGGCCAACGCCTACATGAACGCGACCTGGGCGGTGGCCGTCGCAAAGGCGGGGGTGGAGGACGGCGCGGGCCTGATTGGCGGCTCGTGCATCGTGGACCCTAACGGCAAGGTGGCGGCGCAGGCGGCAACCCTGGCGGACGAGGTAGTGGTGGCCGAGTGCGACCTCGACGCCTGCCGCCAGGGCAAGGACAAGATGTTCAATTTCGCCGCGCACCGCCGCCCGGCGATGTACGGCGCGATCACCGGGCAGACCGGCGCCACGCCGCCGGAGTAGCGCAAGCGGCCGGCGCGGATGTAGTGTCGGACCATGCCCGATGGAGTATCCTACAACCGCGACATCCTGCTCTGGTCGGAGCAGCAGGCGGACCTGTTGCGCCGGCTGTCGGTCGGCGCACGGCTGAACGCGGCCGTTGATTGGCCGAACGTCATCGAGGAAATCCTGGATTTGGGCCGCTCCGAACTGCACAGCTGTCAGTCGCTGCTGGAGCAGGCGATGGTGCATCTGCTGAAGTTGCACGGCGATCCGGGCAGCCCGTCGCGCGGCCGCGGGCGCGTCGAGATGCTGGCGTTCCTGTCGGGCGCGCGGCGCCGGTGGTCGCCGTCGATGGAACAGCGGATCGATTTGCAGTCGCTGTATGAGATGCGCTGAAGCAGTCCGGCGCGGCGCTGGCCGACCTCGCCATGCAGCCGCGCTGGCCCGCAGCCTATCCGTTCACGCTTGCGGCGTTGCTCGATTGGAACGCGGATGCGTTGGCGCTGGCGACGCTGCTGACAGGGGCATGATCGCCGCCTGATGCTCGCGCCCTTGCTGGAGCATTGGCGGGAGCGGCCGCAGCGGACCTGGTCGGTGGTTGCGACGGTGATGGGCGATGCGATCGGGCCGCGCGGCGGGGTGGTTCGGCTCGGCACGCTGCTGGCGCTGTTCGCCGCCATGGGGATCGAGTCCGGCGCCGTGCGGACCGCGATGTCCCGCCTGGTCGCGGATGGCTGGCTCGAGCGGCAACGAACGGGGCGCACCAGTTGCTACAGCCTGGGCCAGAAAGGCCGCGCCACCTTTGCCGCAGCCGCCGCGCGCATCTACGCCGGGCATGCGCCGCCGTGGGATGGGCGGTTCCGCCTCGTGCTGCAGCCGCGCGATCGGGCCGCGTTGACGGCGGCCGGGTACGGTCAGCCGCTGCCGGGCCTGTTCGTGGCGCCCTTCCCCGCCTGCGCCGCGGGCGAGCCGGTCGCGATGGACGCGGCGGTCGGGTTGGAGGCGGCGCGCCTGGTGACGGCGCAGGCCTGGCCGCTCGACCGGCTTGCCGCCTCGTTCACCCGATTTGCCGCCGCGTTTGCAGCGTTGCCGGGATGGGCGGACCCGGACCCGCTCGCCGCGATGGTGGCGCGCACGCTGCTGATCCACGAGTATCGCCGCATCGTGCTGCATGCGCCGAACCTGCCCGAGGCGATCGTGCCGCCGGGTTGGCCGGCGGACGCGGCGAGGCGGCTGTGCGCCGAGGCGTACGCGGCCATGCTGCCGGCGTCGGAGGCTTGGCTGGACGGCCAGGACCTGCCGAAAGCCACGGGCCTGCAGCTGCGGTTCGGGTGACGTGTTACGGAATTAGCTTGATCGGCGTCGGTTTCGTGACGTATTATCTCGTGGGATAGGGAGGCAGCCATGTATACCCAGTCGCTCAACACGGCCGATAAAATCCGCTCCGTCGAGGACCCTGCCCTGCTCGCGCAGTTCCAGGCGCGCATCGACGCGGACGACCGGATCGAGGCGAACGACTGGATGCCGGCCGCCTACCGCCGCACGTTGACCCGGCAAATCAGCCAGCATGCCCACAGTGAGATCGTGGGCCAGCTGCCCGAGGGCAATTGGCTGACGCGCGCGCCTTCGCTGCGCCGGAAGGCCGCGTTGCTGGCGAAGGTGCAGGACGAGTGCGGCCACGGCCTATACCTGTATGCCGCCGCCGAGACGTTGGGCACGAGCCGCGAGGCGCTGGTTGACGGGCTGCTGGAGGGGCGGGCGAAATACTCGTCCATCTTCAACTATCCGACGCTGACCTGGGCGGATATCGGCGCCGTCGGCTGGCTGGTCGACGGCGCGGCGATCATGAACCAGATTCCGCTCTGCCGCTGCTCCTACGGACCGTATGCGCGCGCGATGATCCGCGTCTGCAAGGAGGAGAGCTTCCACCAGCGCCAAGGCTACGAGATCATGCTCACACTATGCGCCGGCACGCCCGAGCAGAAGGCGATGGCGCAGGACGCGCTGGACCGTTGGTGGTGGCCGTGCCTGATGATGTTCGGTCCGCCGGACGGCGAGAGCACGCACTCCGACCAGAGCACGGCCTGGAAGATCAAGCGGTTCAGCAACGACGAGCTGCGGCGGAAGTTCGTGGACGCCACCGTTCCGCAGGCCGCGAAATTAGGCTTGGCCATTCCCGACCCGGCCATGACGCAGGATGCGGACGGCCATTGGCTCCACGGCCCGATCGATTGGGAGGAGTTCCGTCAGGTGCTGGCCGGCAACGGCCCGTGCAACCGCGAGCGCCTCGCCACCCGCCGTCGCAGCCACGAGGACGGCGCATGGGTGCGGGAGGCGGCTGCCGCGTATGCCGCCAAGCGCGCCGCGAAACAGGCGGCGTAGCATGGCCACGCCGGACACCGCGCTGTGGGAGGTGTTCATCCGCAGCCGCAACGGGCTGGCGCACAAGCACGTCGGCAGCCTGCACGCCGCGGACTCGACGATGGCGCTGCAGGCCGCGCGCGACGTGTACACCCGCCGCGGCGAGGGCCTGTCGGTGTGGGTCGTGCCCTCCACCGCGATCACCGCCAGCGACCCGGCGGACAAGGCAATGATGTTCGAACCCGCCGAGAGCAAGATCTATCGCCACCCGACCTTCTACGACGTGCCGGACGACGTCGGGCATATGTAGCGGGGGGCACATGTAAATGATCCACGTCGCCGAGACCCCTCTCGTGCTGTACGCGCTGCGCCGGGCGGACGACGCTTTGGTGCTGGGGCATCGCCTGTCCGAATGGTGCGGCCACGCGCCGAGCCTGGAGGAGGACATGGCGCTGGCCAACATGGGGCTCGACCTGCTGGGACAGGCTCGCTCGCTGTACACGTATGCGGCGGAACTGGAGGCGGCCGGGCACGACGAGGATGACCTCGCCTACCTGCGGGACGCGCCGCAATATCGCAACCTGCTGCTGCTGGAACTGCCGAACGGCGACTTCGCGCGCACCATGGCGCGGCAGTTCCTGTACGCCGCCTTCGCCGACCTGTATTGGCGCGCGATGACGCAGTCGCCGGACGCCACGCTCGCCGCGGTGGCGGCCAAGAGCGAGAAGGAGATGGCGTATCACCTGCGCCACAGCAGCGAGTGGATGATCCGCCTGGGGGACGGCACCGCGGAAAGCTGCCGGCGCGCGCAGGCCGCGCTGGACGCGCTGTGGCCGTACACCGGCGAGATGTTCGAGGCGGAGGACTGCGCCGCGGGGGTGGACCTTAGCGCTTTGCAAGCGCCTTGGCTGGCGACGGTGACGGACGTGCTGGCCCAGGCGACGCTCGCCGTGCCCGGTGACGCGTGGATCCAGCGCGGCGGGCGGTCTGGCCGCCACACGGAGCACCTCGGCCCGATGCTGGCAACCATGCAGCACCTGCAGCGCGCCTACCCCGGAGCGACCTGGTGACCCTTGTCGAGCGGGCGCGGCGGGCGATGGAAACGGTGGTGGACCCGGAGATCCCCGTGCTGACCATCGCCGACCTTGGCGTGCTGCGCGACGTGCAGCCGGCGGGCGACAGCGTCGAGGTGACCATCACGCCGACCTACTCCGGCTGCCCGGCAATGAACATGATCGCGGTCGAGATAGGCTTGGCCTTGGACCGCGCCGGTATCCCGGATGCGCGCGTGCGCACGGTGCTGTCGCCCGCCTGGACGACGGACTGGCTGACGGAGGACGGCCGGCGCAAGCTGGTGGAGTACGGCGTGGCGGCGCCCGTGCCCGGCAGCGGTCGACGCGCGCTATTCGGCGAACAAGTGGTGGCGTGCCCACGCTGCGGGTCCACCGACACGCGGCAATTGGCCGAGTTCGCGTCCACGTCGTGCAAGGCGCTGTGGCAGTGCCAGGGATGCCGCGAGCCGTTCGACTATTTCAAGTGCCACTGATGCCGGAGGCGCCCGGCCGAGCGCGCTTCCACTCCCTGCGCGTCGCCGACGTTCGGCGTGAGACGGCCGACGCGGTGTCGCTCACCTTCGACATCCCACCCGAATTGGCAACGGCCTACGCTTTCGCCGCCGGGCAGTACCTCACGTTGCGCGCGACGGTCGGCGGGGAGGATTTGCGCCGCTCGTATTCGATCTGCTCCGGCCCGGATGACGGGGAGCTGCGCATAGCGGTCAAGCGGGTGGAGGGCGGCTTGTTCTCCAACTGGGCGAACACGGCGCTGGCGCCGGGCCATAGCGTGGAGGTGATGACGCCGACCGGCCGCTTCGGCGCAGCCTACGCTCCGGACGAGGCGCGCACGTTCGTGGGTTTCGCCGCCGGGTCGGGGATCACGCCCATCCTGTCGATCGCGCGCGGCATCCTCTCGCGTGAGCAGCGAAGCCGGTTCTTCCTGTTCTACGGCAACCAATCCGTCCGCTCCATGCTGTTCCGCGAGGCGTTGGAGGAGCTGAAGGACCGCCATCTCGGACGGCTCTCGGTGTTTCACGTGCTGAGCCAGGAGGAGCAGGACATCCCCATCCTGCACGGCAGGCTGGACGGCGAACGGACCCGGCAGCTGCTGCGCGCCATCGTCCCCGCCGCATCGGTGGACCATGTGTTCCTGTGCGGACCGGAGGGCATGATCGCCTCCATCGAGCCGGCGCTGGCCGAACTGGGCATCTCGCCCGCCCGTGTGCATGTCGAGCGGTTCGTCTCGGCTGCGGGCGGCGTGCCCCGGCCCCGCGCGGCGCCCGCGAGCGCACCGGCCGCGCACATCGCGGGCCTCATCGTGGACGGCAACCGCCGCGACGTGCCGGTGGCCGCCGGCGAGAGCGTGCTGGACGCGGCCCTGCGCGCCGGGATGGATCTGCCGTTCGCCTGCAAGGGCGGCATGTGCTCGACTTGCCGCGCCCGGGTGGTGGAAGGCGAGGTGGAGATGACGGTCAACTACTCGCTCGAGCCGTGGGAGCTGCAGGCCGGCTTCGTGCTGACCTGTCAGGCGCATCCTAGGTCGCCGCGCGTCCTGATCGACTACGACGCGGTATGATGCGCGGCGTGGCGGGTTGGGCGGCGCTGCTCGTTCTCGCCTGGCTGCTCAGCGAGGACCGCCGCCGCATCCCGTGGCGCGTGGCTGCCGGCGGATTGGCGCTGGAGCTTATCCTCGCCCTGGTGCTGATCGATCTCGCCCCGGCGCGATCCGCGATCTCGCTGCTGAACGGCGTCGCCAACGCCTTGCAACGAGCCACGGATGACGGGACGGGCTTCGTTTTCGGCTACCTTGGCGGCGGCGCGCTGCCGTTCGCCGAAACGCGGCCCGGCGGCAGCGTCATCCTCGCCTTCAAGATCCTGCCGCTCGTGCTGGTGATCAGCGCGATCGGCTCGCTGCTGTTCCACTGGGGCGTGATGCAACGCGTGACCGGCGCGTTCGCGCTGCTGCTGCGCCGGGCGCTGGGGATCGACGGGCCGCTGGCGCTGGCGGCCGCGGTGCACATCTTCGTCGGGAACATCGAGGCCCCGCTGCTGATTAGGCCCTACCTGCTGGGGATGCAGCGCGGCGAGCTGTTCGCGGTGATGAGCTGCGGGATGGCCGGGATCGCCGGCACGGTGATGGTGATCTACGCGACCATCCTCGGCCCGGTCATCCCCGACGCGTTCGGCACGATCATCGTCGCCGCCGTCATCAGCACGCCGGCCGCACTGGCCGTCTCTGCGCTGATGGTCCCGTTCGCCCCCGCCACGACAGCCGCGCCGGCCACCGTGTCGCGCGCCGCCGCGCTCGGCAGCCTGGACGCGCTGGTGCGCGGCACGGCGGACGGCATCGGCCCTCTGGTCGGCATCACCACCACCCTGCTGGTCGCGGTGGCGCTGGTGAGCTTGGTGAATGCCGCGCTCGCGCTGCTGCCAGGCGGGCCGACGCTGCAGGAGCTGTTCGCGCTGCCGTTCCGCCCGGTGATGTGGCTGATTGGCATCCCGTGGGCCGAAACCCAGGCGGCCGCGCTGCTGATGGGCGGCAAGACGGTGTTGAACGAGTTCGTCAGCTATCTGCAGCTCGCCGCCTTGCCGCCGGGGGTGCTGTCGCCGCGCAGCCGGGTCATCATGACCTATGCGATGTGCGGGTTCGCCAATTTCGGTTCCGCCGGCATCATGGTCGGCGGCATGGGCGCCATGGTTCCGGAGCGCCGGGCGGAGATCACCGTGCTTGGGCTGCGCTCCGTCGTGTCCGGCACCATCGCCACCTGCATGAGCGGCGCGCTGGCAGGCGTGCTCACTTAGCGTAGGCCACCCGCCAGATCGTGCCGTTGCCGTCTTCCGTCACCAGCAGCGCGCCGTCGTGGGCTACGGCGACCCCAACCGGGCGGCCCCAGACGCTGTCGTCGCTGCGAACGAAGCCGGTCAGGAAATCCTCGTATTCGCCGGTCGGCTGGCCGTTGCGCAGGTGAATGCGAACCACCTTATAACCAGTGCGCTTGGCCCGGTTCCACGAGCCGTGCATTGCAACGAACGCGTCGCCGGCGAACGCTTGCGGGAACGCTGCGGCGCCTGTTGCGGCCAGCGGGTAGAACGCCATCTGCAACGGCGCCGAGTGCGGCTGCAGCAGCACGTCCGGCGGGGTGATGCGCCCGGCCAGGTCCGGCCGCTCGCCCTTGTGCCGCGGGTCTTCATGGTCGCCGATGTAGTACCACGGCCAGCCGTAGAACGCGCCCTGCCGCACCCGCGTCACGTAGTCGGGCGGCAGGTTGTCGCCCAAGCCATCGCGCTCGTTGGTCGAACACCACAGGTCGTTCGTTGCCGGCTGCAGCGCCAGGCCGACGCAGTTGCGGATGCCGGCGGCGTAGACCCGGCGGTCGCCGCCCTGCGGGTCGAACGAGAGCACGTCGGCGCGGTCGGTCTCCTCGCCCCAGGCTGCGCCTGAGCCGTGCTGCGCGTCCCATGCGGCGATCTGCGTCGGGTCGCGACGGGCGAGGCCCTGCGCCACGTTGGAGCCGGAGCCGACGGAGACCAGCATGCGGGCGCCGTCTGAGGTGAACTGCACGTCGCGCGTGGAGTGCTCGCCCGTGTTGGCGATGAGTTGCGCCACCACCGTCTCGGGCCGCCCGGCGGCATGCAGATCACCCGGGTTGTACGCGAAGCGGACGACGCTGTTGACGGTGGCGACGTAGACAAACTGGGGGTTCGGCCCCGGCGGATAGAAGGCGATGCCGAACGGCCCGTTCAGGCCGCTGGCGAACACCTCGTTCGCCGCGGGCGCCGCGGCCCCATCGGCGGCGCGCATCACGCGGATCCGGCCGGCGGCGGTCTCGGCCACGAAGATGTCCCCGTTGGGCGCCACGCGGATCAGCCGCGGGTTTCTCAGCCCGTCCGCGAACCGGGTCACGGTGAAGCCCGGCGGCGCGCGCAGCGACGCCCCGGCCGGCGCGTCGTCCACCGAGGGCGCGTTGCCGGCGGAACGGCTGGCGTAGGGCGGCGGGAGGTCCGCGGCGGTGATCTGCCGCCGCACGCCGGGCGCATCGCCGCGCCAGTCGCCGTAGGCCGCCGCCCCCGTCAGCACCTGCGCCGCGGCTGGCCCTGCCGCCAGCAAGGCCGCTGAACACACCATACGCAAAGAAATCATCGCGTCATCCCCGCCTTCCGAACTCCCCAGATAGTGCGCGCGATGGCTTCAGCGAGACCAGGCGCCGGTGCGCGCGAGGAAAGGCGAGACGCCGCCCGGATCGGCCGCGAATCGCACTGGCAGAGCGCGCGGCCGCCGCACCACCTGGCGCGGGGTGAAGCGCCACAGCCGCTCCGCCCCGGCGAAGACATCCGGTCCGTCGAGCAAGACCGCGTCGCCGGTCATTTGCAGCAGGTCGCCGGCCGCGAAATCGACGAACACCAGCCCGGCCTTCGGGTTGGAAACGATGTTGCCGAGCGTGTTGAAATAGTGGTTGCCGGCGAAGTCCGGAATCGTCAGCGCGCCGTCCTCGCCGAAGCGCACGAAGCCCGGCTTGCCGCCGCGATGCGACACGTCGACCTGCCGGCCACGGGCGTCGTCGACGTAGGACGCGACGAAGAATGTCTCGGCGGCCATGACCAACTCCCGCGCGGCCGCGTCCAGGCCGGGCATCCGCTCTACGGCGGCCGGAGCTTCGTCGGCCGGCAGCCACGCGCGCTGGCGGATGTATTTCGGGCAGTTGCCGAAGCTCTGTTCGACAAGCAGGTCGAACCCGGCGTTGCCGTCGCGGCGGACGACGCCATTAAGTCGGTTGCGCCGGCGTGTCTGGAGGTCGATTCCCAACAGGGCGGCGGAGTCGCCGTCCTCCAGCCCGGCCTCCGCCGGGTCGACGGCGTCCCGCGCGACGCCAACGTGCAGCCGGGCCGCGTCGGGCGCGCGCAGGAAGCCGGGCGGCCCGCCGCGCAGCGTTGCCCAGGCGTCGCCCGCCCCATCCACCGCGCCCAGCGCCACGAACGGCAGCAACGGGTAGAACGCGACGTGCTGGTCGGTCAGATGGTCGCGGATGGCGATCGGGCCGGCCATCGCCATCCGCTCCGCGGCGCCGATGCTGCGTTGCAGCTCGAGCTCGCCCGCGTGCCAGTGGAAGCTCATGCTGCGAGCCCGGCGGCGGTGCGGGCGAACGGCGCGAAGCCGGGCAGCGCCTCGACCCGGCGCAACCATTCGAGCACGTGCGGGTAGCCGGACAAATCCACGTTGCCCTCCGGCGCGGCGGCGATATAGCTGTAGAGCGACACATCGGCGATGGTCGGGGCTGCCGCCGCCAGCCAATTCCCGGCCGCCAACTGCGCGTCGACGAGCGCGAGGATGGCGTACGAGCGTTCGATCGCCTCGGCGGCGTTCAGCTTGGCGCCGAACACGGTGACGAGCCGCGCCGTGCACGGTCCCGCGAAGATCGGGCCGGCGGCGGCGGACAGCCAGCGCTGCACCCGCGCGGCGCCTCCGGGGTCCTCCGGCAGCCAGTCGGTGCGCCCGAACTTCTTGGCGAGGTAGACCAGGATCGCGTTCGAGTCGGGGATGACGACGGCGCCGTCGACCAGCACGGGAACCTGACCCATCGGGTTCAGCGCCAGGAAGGCCGGCCGCTTGTGCTCGCCGCCTGGCAGGTCGACCTCGACGTTCTCGTAGTCCGCGCCGATCAGCGAAAGGAATAGCCGCGCGCGGTGCGAGTGGCCCGATAGGCGGGTATTGTAGAGCTGCATGGTGGTGACCTCCGATGCCGCCAGAGATGATTGTTTCCACCCTGAAGTGGAACGACCATAATCCTGCACGCACTGTTCCGGATTGCACAACGATGGACCGATTGCAGGCGATGGCGGTGTTCGTCCGCGTTGCGGAGGCGAATGGCTTCGCCGCGGCCGCGCGTCGCCTGCACATGAGCCCGCCCGCGGTGACGCGCGCCGTGGCGGCGCTGGAGGACGAGATCGGCGCGCGGCTGCTCACCCGCACCACCCGGGCCGTGTCGCTGACGGAGGCCGGCCAGGGCTACCTGGAGGACTGCCGCCGCATTCTCGCCGAGCTTGCCGAGGCGGATAAAGCGGCGTCCGGCGCGCATGGCACGCCGAGCGGGTTGCTGAACGTCACGGCCTCGGTGCTGTTTGGGCACCTGTACGTGGTGCCGACCCTGCTGGACTTCATGGACGCGCACCCGGCGGTGACGGTCCGCGCGCTGTTCCTGGACCGCATCGTCAACCTGGTGGACGAGGGCATCGACGTCGCGGTGCGTATCGGCCCGTTGCCGGACTCCGGCTACAGCGCCGTGCGCGTCGGCGCCGTCCGCCGCATTGTGTGCGCGGCGCCAGCCTACCTCGCCCGCGCGGGCGTGCCGCGCCGGCCGGCGGACTTGGCGGACCACCGCATCGTCGCCTTCGCCAACGCCGGCGCGCTGAACGAGTGGCGCTTCGGCGACGCCGCGCGCACGACCGTGGCGGTGCATCCGCGGATGACCTGCAACACCAACGAGTCGGCGATCGCGGCAGCGCTTGCCGGCTGGGGCTTGACCCGGGTGCTGTCCTACCAGGTGGCGCCCGCGTTGCGCGAGGGAACGCTGGTCAGCGTGTTGCAGGCGTACGAGGGGGACGCGCTGCCGGTCCACGTGATGCACCCGGCCGGGCGGCACGCGGCGGCCAAGGTACGCGCGTTCGTCGATTTCGCCGCCGAGCGGCTACGCGCCGAACACCTGTCGGACGCTTAGGCCCGGACTAATTGCCCAACCCAAGCAGCCCGCTGCGCAGCTCTTGCGTCGGCGGCCGGGCGCCGATGAAGCCGGACAGCATGCGATAGGCGAGATCCTTGTTCGTATAGGCGCCAATCGGCTTGTTGTTCGACAGCACCTGGAAGCCTGTCCCAGTGAAAATGTAGGTGGACGTATCGCCGACCGCCACCGCCGGCGCCGCGGCCACCATGCGCTCGAAGTCGGTCTGGTCGGTTGCCGGGCAGCCGCCGTCGCCGCAGTTGGTTTTCTCGCCCTCGCGGTACTCCTTCTCGACTTCCGCCTTGGATCCGGCGTGCAGGAATTGCAGCAGCACCACTTTCGGCTCCGGCGACGCGAGGATCGCCGCCGCGTCGTGGCTCGGTTGCGTCAGATACAGGCCGGCCACGTAGATCCGGATGCCGAGGAACGAGAAGTTGCGCACGCCCATTCCGTTCAGGGACAGCGTGCGGCCGGCCACCGGGTAGCTGTCCGGCAGCGTCACTCCGCCAAGGGTGCGGGCCTGCACGTTCGCCATAAGGCAGAAGATGGCCAGCAAAGCCGCCAAGGCGTTTGGGAAGACGCGCTGCATGGTTCTGCCGTCCGTTGGTTTGAAGCAAGCTACCAAGCAATCACCTTGCAGGGTAGTGGCATGACCTTTGCGTGATCGTCCCGCCCGTGCGTGAGGGCCTCGCAACCGGAGACGCCGACCGCATGACCCTCTCCCGCCGGACCATCCTGGGCAGCGCGCTGACGGGCGCCCTCGTCCTGCCCGCGATCCACCGCGCCCGCGCCGCGCCAGGCGTGCTGCGCATTGGGATCGGCACCTCGCTCACCCGGCTTGACCCGTTGCTGACCACGATCGGCGACGAGTACATCTATGACGTGCTGGTGTTCAACGGGCT
>CAXTBW010000078.1:0-20884 GCA_964242925.1 uncultured Acetobacteraceae bacterium | reverse complement strand
TGGTGGAGTTGAGGGGAATCGAACCCCTGACCTCCTCATTGCGAACGAGGCGCTCTACCAACTGAGCTACAACCCCGCCTTCAGCCGCCGCGATATGACGGTGGGGGAAGAACAAGTCAAGCTGACGCCCGGTTTGCCGTCGGCGGACCGCGACGCTAGGGTCCGCCGCCGCTTCCGCGGCAACCCCGGAGATTGCGCTTGATCACGATCCTTTTCAGCCTGGTTGCCCTGTTGCTCAACTTGTACAAGTGGGCGGTGATCCTTGCGGCGGTCATGAGCAACCTGATCGCGTTTGGCGTGGTCGACAGCCGCAACCGTCTTGTCTGGACGATCTCCGACTTCCTCTATCGCATCACCGAGCCCGCGCTGCGACAGATCCGGCGCTACATGCCCAACTTCGGCGGCATCGATCTCAGCCCGCTCGTGCTGCTGCTGCTTGTCTGGGTGGCGCAAAACCTGCTCGGTCGGATCGAGATCGCCGTGTTGTACGGCAACCTGCAAGCGCTCTGGCTCTAGGCCCGGCAATGGCGGCCGCGATCATCGACGGCAAGGCCCATGCAGCCGTGCTCCGCGCCAGGGTGGCGGCGCGCGTGGCGGCCATGGCATTCCAGCCCGGCCTGGCCGTGGTGCTGGTTGGCGAGGACCCGGCCAGCGCCGTCTATGTCCGCAACAAGGACCGCGCGGCGCAGTCCGCCGGTCTGGCGGTGCAAACCATCCGCTTGCCCGCCGACGCCCCCGCGGCGACGGTGCTCGCCACCGTCGCCCGGCTGAACGCCGACCCGGCGGTGGACGGCATCCTGGTGCAATTGCCCTTGCCGCCGCACATCGACGCCAGCGCCGTGGTCGCCGCCATCGACCCGGCGAAGGACGTGGACGGCCTCACCACGCTGAACGCCGGCCGGCTGGCGAACGGGGAGACGGTGATGTCGCTCGACCACCCGGAGGGCACGGCGCTGGCGCCATGCACGCCGCGCGGCGTGATGCTGCTGCTCGCGGCCGCCTGTCCGGCGATGCGAGGCCGCCGGGTGCTGGTGTTGGGCCGCTCCATCCTGGTCGGCCGACCGGTCGCCGCCATGCTGACGGCGGCCGATGCAACCGTGACGCTGGCGCATTCCCGAACCGCCGATTTGGAAGCGGAATGCCGCCGGGCCGAGGTGCTCGTCGCAGCCGTCGGGCGCCCCGGGATGGTGCGCGGCGACTGGCTGGCCCCAGGCGTCGTGGTGATCGACGTCGGCATCAACCGGACCGCTAGTGGGCTGGTTGGCGACGTCTGCTACGACGAGTGCGCCGCCGTCGCGTCCGCCATCACGCCGGTGCCGGGCGGGGTCGGTCCAATGACCATCGCTTGCCTGCTGGAGAACACGGTGGCCGCCGGCCTGCGTCGGAGAGGCTCCCAGCCAGCCAGTTAGGCCGCAGGCAAGCTCACCCGGCCACGATCCCCGCCACCGCGCCAACCGCCAGCAGCAGCAACGGGTGCACCCGCGTGCGCACCAGCAGCACCGCTGACGCCAGCGTCACCGCCAGCGCCACCCAGCTGGTCGTCGTCGCCTCCGCCAGCAACGCGGCGCCGGCGCAGACCAGCCCAACTGTCACGGGGACCAGCCCGGCTTGGACCAGCCGCCGCCAGCGCCGCTCGCGGAATCGTTCCCACAGCCGCGCGGCGACGTAGGTCAGCGCGCTCGACGGCCCGATCAGCGCGAAGGTCGCGACCAGCGCGCCCGGCACCCCCGCCACGCGCAGGCCGATCAGCGTCACCACCAGCATGTTCGGCCCGGGCGCCGCCTGCGCCAAGCCGTACAGCGCGGCGAACGTTCCGCGATCCATGTAGCCGTGCACCTGCACCACTTGACGCTGCATCTCCGGCAGCAGCGGCGCCAAGCCGCCGATCGCCAGCAGCGACATCTGGCCGAACAGCAGCGCCAAGTCTCTCAGCTGGTTCAAGCCGGCCAGCGCTGGACCAACGCTACGCTGATGGGCGCCAGAAGCAGCATCGTCGGCAACAACGGCGCCTGGAACACGGCCAACGCGGTGAACGCGACGAGCGCCACCGCCATCCCCATCCAATGCCGCCACAGCGGCGCGGCGATCTTGACCGCCATCGCCACCACAAGGCCGGCCGCGGCCGCCGCCATCCCGCTGAATGCGTGCGCCACGACCGGGATGTGCCCGTAGCGCGCGTAGACTCCACCGAGCAGCATGACAATCACCATCGGCGCCGCCAGCAGGCCCGAGACGCAGGCCAGGCTGCCGGCCAGGCCCTTGTACCGCGCGCCGAGGGCCACCGACATGTTGACGATGTTCGGGCCGGGAAGGAATTGGCACAGCGCCAGCAGGTCGTTGAACTCCGTCGCGTTCAGCCAGCGGCGGTCGTCCACGATCATGCGGCGCGCCCACGGCAGCACGCCGCCAAACCCCACCATGCCGATGCCGAAGAACCCGGCGAACAGCGCGCCCAATCCCGGCGCCGGCGCGCCCGCCGGGCCTCCCGCGTCAGGCATGCGCGTCAGGCATGCGCTGCCCGCGCCCGCACCATCGTGCGGCTGCCGATCGCCAGCACCGCCCCCAGCCCGATCAGCGCCGCGACCGACATCCAGGCGCCGGGCATCGCTCTGTCGCCGGTGTAGGCGATCAACCCGGTGCTGATCGCCGGGGTCATTCCGCCGATCACCGTCGCCAGGCTGTAGGCCAGCGAGAAGCCGGAGGTCCGCACGCTCTCGGGCATGATCTCCGTCAGGTAGACCACCATGGCGCCGTTGTAGCAGCCGTACAGGACGCTCAACCACAACTCGACCATCATCAGGTGGCTGAAGCTCGGGTTCGCCACCAGCCAGTGCATCGCCGGGTAGGCGGTCAGGATCGCCAGCACGGTGCAGCCGATCAGCAACGGACGCCGCCCGATCCGGTCCGACAGGGCGCCGGACAGCGGCAGCCAGATCAGGTTGGACACGCCGACGCAGCAGGTGACGATCAGCGTGTCGATATCCGCCAGGTGCAGCTCGCGCCGGCCGAACGTCGGCGTGTAGGCGGTGATCAAATAGAACGACACCGTCGTCATCAGCACCATCGCCATGCCGAGCAGCACGATCGCCCAGTTCTCGGCGATGGTGGCGTAGATCTGCCGGAAGGTCGGGTGCGTCTTGCGCGCGGCGAACACGTCCGTCTCCTCCAGCGAGGAGCGGATGATGAACAGGAATGGGATGATCGCGCAGCCGACCAGCAGCGGGATGCGCCAGCCCCAGCTCTCCATCGTGGCCTGCCCGAGCGTCTGGTTCAGCACCACGCCCAGCAGCGCGGCGAACACCACCGCGACCTGCTGGCTGCCGGACTGCCACGAGACGTAGAAACCCTTGTTGCCCGGCGTCGCGATCTCCGACAGGTAGACCGACACGCCGCCGAGCTCGACCCCGGCGGAGAAGCCCTGGATCAGCCGGCTGATCAGCACCAGCAGCGGCGCCGCGAGACCGATCGTGGCGTAGCTCGGCAGCACCGCAATGGCGACCGTGCCGACCGACATCAGCGCCAGGGTGAGGATCAGCCCCTTGCGCCGGCCGTGCTTGTCGATGTAGGCGCCCAGCGCCAGCGCCCCGATCGGCCGCATGACGAAACCCACGCCGAACGTCATCAGCGACAGCATGAGGGAGGTGAAGTCGGCATTGGCGCCGCTGCCGGGGAAATAGGTGTGTCCGATGGCCGCGGCATAGTAGCCGAACACGAAGAAGTCGTACATCTCGAGGAAATTGCCGCTCGAGACGCGGATGACCCCCATCAGCTTGGATTGGCGCGCGGCGGTCATTTTTGAAGTCCCCCTGCTTCCCGGTCCCCCCGAACGGGATCGCCGTCTTACCCGGCGAGCATAGCGGAGACGTACGCCGCCGCCATCTGCTAGCCTCGGAAAAACGCCTGAAGGGGGCCGAAATGTCCGATGCCGACGCCTTCCTGGCCGCGCGCGACCTGCTGCTCGCGCACCGCACCGACATCGACGCCGCCCGCGCCGCTTTCCGCTGGCCTGCGCTCAGTCAGTTCAACTTCGCGCTCGACCATTTCGACCGCTTGGCCGCGGGCAACGAAGCGGCGGCGCTGCGCTTCATCGGCCCCGGCGACCACGACAGCAGCATCAGCTTCGCCGCCCTCGCCGAGCGGTCCAACCGCGTCGCCAACCATTTGCGCAGCCTGGGCGTGGCGCGCGGCGACCGCGTTCTGCTGCTTCTCGGCAACGTGCCGGCGCTGTGGGAAGCGATGCTCGCCTGCTGCAAGCTGGGCGCGGTCGTGGTGCCCGCCACCACCATGCTGACCGAGGACGATCTGCGCGACCGCTTCGACCGCGGCCGCATCCGCCACGCCATCGTGGCCGGCGAGCACGCGGCCCGCTTCGCGCCGCTCGGCGACGGCTTCACCCGCATCGCCGTGGGAGGCGCGCCCGGATGGCGCCCGTTCGAGGACGGCTACGACGCCGACCCGGCCTTCACCCCCGACGGCGAGACGCGCGCCACCGACCCGCTGCTGCTGTATTTCACGTCGGGGACCACGGCCAAGCCCAAGCTCGTGCTGCACTCGCACCAGAGCTACCCCGTCGGCCACCTGTCGACGATGTATTGGATCGGCCTGCAGCCGGGCGACGTGCACCTGAACATCTCGTCGCCCGGGTGGGCCAAGCATGCGTGGAGCAGTTTCTTCGCGCCCTGGATCGCCGGCGCCACCATCGTCATCCTCAACCAGGCGCGGTTCGACGCGCGCGGCGTGCTGGACGCGCTGGACCTCGCCCAGGTGACGACGTTCTGCGCTCCGCCGACTGTCTGGCGCATGCTGATCCAGGAGGATCTGCGCACCGCCCGGGTGCACCTGCGCGAGGCGCTGGCCGCCGGGGAGCCGCTGAACCCCGAGGTGATCGAGCAGGTGCAGCGGGCCTGGGGGCTGACCATCCGCGACGGCTACGGCCAGACCGAGACGACGCTGCAGATCGCCAACACGCCGGGCCGGGTGGCGCAGGCCGGTTCGATGGGCTGGCCGTTGCCCGGCTACGACGTGGCGCTGCTGGACCCGGACGGCGCCGAGGCCGCGGAAGGCGAGATCGCACTGTCCTTGGAGCCGCGCCCGCTAGGCCTGATGGACGGCTACCAGGCGGCGGACGGCACGCTTCACGGCGTGACGGGACGCTGGTACCGCACCGGCGACACGGCTTTGCGCAACGCCGACGGCTCGCTGACCTACGTTGGCCGGGCGGACGACGTGTTCAAATCCAGCGGCTACCGCATCAGCCCGTTCGAGCTGGAAAGCGTGTTGATCGAGCACCCGGCGGTGGCGGAGGCCGCGATCGTGCCCTCGCCGGACCCGACGCGCACGGCGCTGCCCAAGGCGTTCGTGCTGCTGGCATCGGGCGCCGCGCCCGATGCCGCGACGGCGGCGAGCATCTTCGCCCACCTGCGCGCCCGGCTGGCGCCCTACAAGCGGGTGCGTCGGATCGAGTTCGCGGAGCTGCCTAAGACCATCAGCGGCAAGATCCGCCGGGTCGAGTTGCGCCGTCTAGAGGCAACCCGCCGGGCGGACGGCGCGCGTGGTGAGGCGGAGTTCCTGGAGGACGACCCGGCAGGTTGAGGCTTTTGCTTCTCCCCCTCCCGCTGCGGGAGGGGGCTTTCGCGCTACGACCCGTCCGTTGCGTCCGGGTCGTTCATCTGCGTCACCGCGAGCTGCGTCGCCAGGTTGGCCGACCGGATATACGGCAAGTTCGTCAGCGCCAGCACCGCCTTGGCGCCGCCGCCCGGGAACGCGGGGTTGTCCAGCGCCTTCGCCGCGGCAGCCGTGTCGCCCGACGCGAAGTCGTTGCGGGCTCGATTCAGGCTGTCGACCACCAGCTGGGACGGCGCGTCGGGTGCGATCCCGGCCGCCGCCCGGGTTTCGGCCCGGGCCTGCAGCATCTGGTATCTGATCCCCGGGTCAAGATAGGCCCAGCGCGGCGCCGTGTTCAGCTCTCCGGCGATATACTCCATCGCCAGCACCGCCTGCGCGCCAGCCTCCGGGTTGCCGTAGGTGTTCTTCGCGTCGGCAAAGGCGTTCTGCGCGTAGGCCGCGGCCGGAATGTCCTGGTCCCCCGTGCCGAACACGCCGGCCGGCAGAACCGCCGCATCGGGCGGCGGCGCGTCCGGGCCGCCGCAAGCAGTGAGCGCGATCAACAAGAGGACGGCGAGCGCGCGGCGCATCAGCGGACCGGCGCCAATCCGGCCCGGAACCGCTGGGCCAATGCCGCGTAGTTCGGCGCGGTGCGATCCCAGCCGGCGCGCTCCTCCGCCGACATCACCCGCATCAGTTTCGCCGGCGCGCCGGCCCACAGCTCGTTCGGGCCGATCCGCTTGCCCGGCGTCAGCAGGCCGCCCGCCGCGAGCATGCCGCCCTCCTCGATCACGGCGCCGTCCAGCACCGTCGCGCCCATGCCGACGAAGGCGCGGTCCTCCAGCGTGCAAGCATGGATGATGCACGCATGCCCGACCGTCACGTTCCGCCCGATGATCGTCGGGAACCGGCCGGTGGCGATGTGGATGATCGTGCCATCCTGGATGTTGCTGCCGTCGCCGATCCGGATCGGGTTGCCGTCGCCGCGCAGCACGCAATGCCACCACACGCTCGCCCGCCCGCCCAGCGTCACGTCGCCGATCACCGCTGCAGTGGGCGCCACCCAGGCATCCGGCGCCACGGTCGGCGCCACGCCGTCCAGCGACCAGAACGGCCCTTCAGAGGGCAAATTCAACCTCCCGCGCCACGTCCAGGCCCAGCATCAGACGCATGTTCTGCACCGCGGCGCCCGACGCGCCCTTGCCCAGGTTGTCCAGCCGCGCGACCAGCACGGCGTGGCTGTTGGCCGGGTTCGCGTAGACCCGCAGCTCCATGACGTCGGTGTCGTTCAGCGCCTCCGGCTCGAGCTTGCCCGCCGCCTCCGCCGGCAGCACGTGGATCGCCGGCGCGTGGCGGTAGTAGGCGGCGAGCGCGTCATGCAGATCCCGCCCGGCCGGGCGGCCCGGCAGCGTGTCGAGGTGCAGTGGGATGGACACCAGCATGCCCTGCCGGAAATGGCCGACGGAGGGCACGAAGATCGGCCGCCGGGTGAGCAGGGCGTAACGCTGCAGCTCCGGCACGTGCTTGTGCTCCATGCCAAGCGCGTAGAGTTCGAACGCCGGGCCGCCGCTATTCTCGTGCGCCTCGATCATGCCGCGCCCGCCGCCGGAATAGCCGCTGACCGCGTTCACGCTGATCGGGTAGTCGGCCGGCAGCAACCCGGCGGCGACCAGCGGCCGCAGCAGCGTGATGGCGCCCGTTGGGTAACAGCCCGGATTGGCCACCCGGGCGGCGTTGGCGATCCGGTGCGCCTGCCCGGCGTCCAGTTCCGGCACGCCGTAAACCCAGTCCGGGTTCACCCGGTGCGCGGTGCTGGCGTCCAGCAGCTTCGGCGCGCGCGCGCCCAACTCGGCTGCGAGCGCGGCGGACTCGCGGGCGGCCTCGTCGTGCAGGCACAGGATGGCGAGGTCCACCTGCGCCATCATGTCGCGCCGCGCGGCCGGGTCCTTGCGGCGGGCAGGGTCGATGGAACGGACCTCCACGCCGGGCACGCCCTGCAGGCGCTCGCGGATGCCCAGCCCGGTGGTGCCTGCCTCGCCGTCGATGAAGATGCTGTAGCTCATGCGCGCGTGCCTCCGAGCGGCATGGTGACCGGTTCGGCGTGCGGCGTGCAAGCGCGCGGTGGGCAGGGTAGGGTTGTGATGAGGCGTAAGCGCGACATTCACCGCCGAACGACTGTGCTGCTGTGGGCTACCGCGCGGGCGTCAACAGGTGGATGCCTCAGGCCGAGCATCCCTGGGAACTACAAGCATTGGCTCGGCGTGCCAGGGTTCAGCCGCGGGCTCAATCCGCCGCCATCGGTGACGGGTGCGGCGGGCGTGAACCCAGAGCGGCGGCAGGCCTGGACGCAAAGATTGCGACCCGTCGCGGAGAAGTCGCTCTCCAGCTGCACGTGGTCCTCGCCGTAGCACGCGACGGTGGCGCCGGACCGGCTGAGCGGCACTTCCACCCGGCGGTTGCACCCCGCCAGCAACAGGGCGACGGCGAGCCAGCCGGCCCGCCGCACCACGGTTAGCGCTTGCTGAACTGGTAGGATCGGCGGGCCTTCGCCTTGCCGTACTTCTTGCGCTCCACCACGCGGCTGTCGCGGGTCAGGAACCCGGCCAGCTTGAGGATGCCGCGCAAATCCGGCTCGTAATACGTCAACGCGCGGCTGATGCCGTGCCGCAACGCGCCAGCCTGGCCGGACAACCCGCCGCCGTTCACCGTGCAATACACGTCAAACTGGTTGTAGCGGTCCGAGATCAGGAACGGCTGGGTGATCAGCATCCGCAGCACCGGCCGGGCGAAATACGCCGTGACGGTCTTGCCGTTGACGTTGATGTCGCCCTTGCCGGGCTTGATCCACACCCGGGCAATCGCGTTCTTGCGGCGGCCGGTCGCGTAGGACCGGCCCTGCGCGTCGCGCTTCGGCTCGACCCGGATCGCCGTGGACGGCGCGGCGACGACGCCGGATGCGGCAAGCCCGGCCAGGTCGGCCAGCGTGCCGGTCCGCTCTTCCACTACGTCGGACATCAGATCCTCGAATTCTTGCGGTTCAGGGCGGCCACGTCCAGCTTCTGCGGCTGCTGGCCCTCATGCTTGTGCTCGGCGCCCGCGTAGACATACAGGTGCTTCATCTGGGCGCGCTGCAACGGGCCGCGGGTGATCATCCGCTCCACGGCCTTCTCGACGACGCGCTCCGGATGCCGGCCGGTCAGGATCTGGCGCACGGTGCGGCCCTTGATCCCGCCCGCGTAGCCGGTGTGGTAGTAGAACACCGACTGGTCCGCCTTGTTGCCGGTGACGCGCACCTTCTCGGCGTTCACCACGACGATGTTGTCGCCGCAATCGACGTGCGGGGTGAACTGCGGCTTGTGCTTGCCGCGCAGGCGCTGCGCGATGATCGAGGCGAGCCGGCCGAGCACCAGACCCTCCGCGTCGATCAGCGTCCAGGCCTTGGTCACCTCCGCAGGCTTCAGCGACAGGGTCGTCTTCATCGAGGAAATCCCGTAAGCGATACGGCGCGGATATCCCCGTTCGCGGCCGCGAAGTCAAGGCTCCACCTATGTGGTATTATGTTACCACCAGTCTGTCGGCCGCATGAAGGTCCATGTCATCGGCGCATCCGGACGGTCCGGCGCGGCGCTCTGCCGCTCGCTCGCGGCCGACGGGGTGGGTTTTGTCCCCATCGCGCGCAACGCCGGGCGGTGGCGCGCGACCGGGCTGCCGGGCGAGGCGAGGGTGGCCGATCTGCGGCATCCCCGGGCGTTGCGCGACGCGCTGGCCGACGCGGACATCGTGGTGTCGTGCGCCCACGCGCGCCACGCCCTGCCTATCATGGACGCGGCGCCGGGCGGCGTGCGCCACTTCGTCTTCCTCGGCAGCACGCGCAAGTTCACCCGCTGGCCGGACGACCACGCGCAAGGCGTGTTGGAGGGGGAGGCGGCGTTCCGCAAGTCATCCCGGTTCGGCGCGATGCTGCATCCCACCATGATCTATGGCGCGCAGGGGGAGGACAACGTGCAGCGCCTGGCCGGGCTGCTGCGCCGCCTGCCGTTGGTGCCGCTGCCCGGCGGCGGCCGCGCGCTGGTCCGTCCGGTTCACCAGGACGATGTCACCCGCAGCATCCGCGCCGCGATCGACGCGGAGTGGCATCGGCCGGAGACGCTGGTCCTCGCCGGGGCGGACCGGGTCAGCTACGCCGATTTCGTGCGCGCCGTGGCGCTCGCCGCCGGGCTGCCTCCGCCGCGCATCGTGTCCGTTCCGGCGGGGCTGCTGCGCCTTGTCGCCCCGCTGACCCGGCTTATCCCCGGCGTGCCGACGGTGCGCCGGGCGGAGCTGCGGCGGCTGATGGAGGACAAGAGCTGGGGCATCGAGCCCATGCGGCGCTACTTGGGCGTCGTCCCGCTCGGGCTGGCGGAGGGCTTGGCCCGCACCTTCGGGCCGGCGCGCTAGCGATCGGCGACCAGCCCCGCCTCGCGCGCGCTGCGCCACGACGCGCCGAACGCCGGCTGCCACACCAGCGCGTCCGCCGCAATCCGCCTGGCCTGGATGAGCCGGGTGATTTCATCGGCCCGCACCGGCCCGTGGCGCTGACCGGCGGCGGTGTAGTGCCAGATCGCCTCGCCGCTGGCGCCTGGCGGCGCGAGGCTGTAGACGGCCTTCGATGGCTGCTCGACGATCGACCAGATCAGGCATGCAATCCACATGATTCCCGTCCAGCCCAGCAGCGCGTTCACCCAGAACAGCGGCGCTTCATTGGCGATCCGGCGCTGCGTGGCGATGAAGTAGGGCGCGTAATACAGTGCGAAGCCGAAGCCTATCACGACGAAGCCAAGCGCCATTGTCCATGTCGGCGACGTATTGTTCACGCGAAACGCCTTTCTTTCACCGGCCGCGCGCCAGCCGGACTTCGTACCATTGCACCAGCCGCGTCATCGGGAACAGCAGCGCGAAGTAGATCAGAGCCACCGCGGTGTAGACCTCGAGCGGGCGATACGTGTCGCCGGTGATCAGCGTTCCTTGATATAGCAGGTCCGGCACCGCGATGGTCGACACCAGCGAGGTGTTCTTCAGCTGGGTGATCGATTGGTTCAGGAACGGCGGCACCATCCGCCGCACCGCCTGCGGCAGCACGACTTGGCGCATCACCCGCCACGGCCGCAAGCCCAGCGCCCGCGCGGCATCCCACTGGCCCTGCTCGATCGACACGATGCCGCCACGGAAGATCTCGGCGTAGAACGCGGCGGTGTACAGCGACAGCACCAGCGTGGCCGCCACCACGGCGGGGATCTGCACGCCCAGCAGCACCGGCAGCGCGTAGTAGAACCAGACGATCTGCACCAGCAGCGGGGTGCAGCGGAACGCCTCGATCAGCCCGACCAGCGGCACGTTCAGCAGCGGCGAGCGCGACAGCCGCCCCATGCCGATCACCAGCCCCAGCAGCAGCCCGAGCGCCACGGTGGCGGCGGTGTAGGCCAGCGTGACCTCCACCCCCACCACGAACAGATGCGTGTAGCGCAGCAGGAAGCCGAAGCTCCACTGGTAGCCCATCAGGCGCTGCTGTCCGGCATGGTCTTCAACGCACCAGATTCGCAACGACGGGACACAAGGCTCGTCACGCCAGGGCGAACCCTACGGCTGTCGGGCACGGCTCCTGCCTTGGTTGCCCGCGCAACGAACACCGTCGCCTACACCGTCATGCCAGGGCTTGACCCTGGTATCCACGGCGTTCCAGCCGCGTAGGGCCATCCAGATTGCGTTCCAACAACGCCAACGCGGACCCACGTCACCTGTCGCGCCCCGACGATGCCAGGGTCAAGCCCTGGCATGACGAGCTTTGCGCCCGGTCGTTGGGAACCGGCGCTGCAAATCCGGCAATTCCTGCTGCGTAGCCGTGCTCATCGGGTGACCGTCCCGCCTAAAACGTCAGTTCGGGCGGGATGTCCTCGCGCTTGACGCCGTTCAGCGCCAGGCCGTCGAGCAGGTATTCGCGGACCTGCCCGGTGCCGCGGTTGAAGTCGATCCACGCATTCAGCACCTCGATCAGCCGCGTGTCAGGCTCCCGCCGCACGCCGAAGTTGCTGGGCAGCGCCACCACCGGGCCGCTCAGCAGGTGGAAGGTTCCGAGCGAGGGGTTCTTCGCCACCGTGGACAGGCCCAGCATCGCGGCCTGGACGAGCGCGTCCGCCCGGCCCGACTGCAGGAACAGCGTCGCCTCGTCGCGAGTCTTAAGCGCGGTGATCTGCGCGTTCGGGCAGTAGCGCCGGGCAGCCACCTCGTGCAGCGAGCCTAGGTCGCACACCACGCGGATCTCCGGCTTGTTCAGGTCGTCCCACGTCTTGGGCGCAAACCCGGTCTTGGCGACGCAGCCGAACGGGTGGGTGATGAACGCGTGGGTGAACCCGATCGCCAGCGCGCGCTGCGGCGTAGGGTTGAGCGCAAAAGCCAGGTCCACCTTGTTGGACTGCAGGTCCAACACGGAGGAGGCGTAGGTGCCCTCGACGTACTCCACCTTCGCATCGAACACCTTGGCGATGCTGTCGGCCATCTCGATGCAGGCGCCTTTCCACCCGCCGCTCGCGAGGTCCTTCTGGAAATACGGCGTCTCGCCGGGCAGGGCGGAGATGCGCAGCGTCTTGGTGCGCTGGATGCGGTCGAACGCGCTCTCGGTCGACGACCCCTGCGCGCGGGTGGCGGTTGCGGCGAGCAAGGGGAGCAGGCCGGCGATGGCTAGGCTTCGGCGGTTCATGGCTTACTCCTTCAGCGAGGCTCAGATTCCCAGGTAGGCTTTTCGCACGCCCTCATCGGCGGCGATCTCGGCCGCTGGGCCCGACATCACGACGCGGCCAGTCTGGAGCACGTAGGCGCGGTCGGCCAGCGCCAGCGCCTCGGCCAGGCGCTGCTCCACCAGAAGGATCGTCACCCCCAAATCGCGAATGCGCGACACGGCGGCCAGGATGTCGTCCACCAGGCGCGGCGCGATCCCCTGGCTAGGCTCGTCCAGCATCAGCAAGCGCGGCTGCGTCATCAGCGCGCGGCCGATCGCCAGCATCTGCTGCTCGCCGCCCGACAGCGTCTCGGCGCGCTGCGTCAGCCGTTCCTGCAGGCGAGGGAACAGGGCGAACACGGTGTCCAGCGGCTTGAAGCGGTCCTTGTCGCCGCGCCTCGCATAGGCGCCGAGGCGGAGGTTGTCCTGCACGCTCAGCCGCGGGAACAGCCGCCGCCCCTCCGGCACCAGGCCGACGCCCATCCGCGTGATCCGGTGCGGCGGCACCCGGGCCAGCGAGTGGCCGTCGAAGCGGATCGACCCTTCGGTGTGCACCTGGCCGCTGATGGCGCGCAGCAGGGTGCTCTTGCCGGCGCCGTTGGCCCCGACGACGGCCACGATCTCGCTGCGGCCGACCTCGATCGACACGCCCTGCAGCGCTTTCAGCCCCTTGTAGGCGGCCGACACGCCGTCCAGCACCAGGATCGGTTCACCCGGCATACTTGTCGCCCAAATAGGCGCGGATCACGGCCGGGTCGCGGACCAGGTCCTTCGGCACGCCCTGCGTCAGCACGCGGCCGAGGTTCAGCACCACGGCGCGGTCGATCAGCGGCAGCAGGATCTCCATCACGTGCTCGACCATGATGATCGTGACGCCGCTCGTCCGGATGTCGCGGATCAGCTGCACGCCGCCCTGCGCCTCGGTGGGGGTCAGCCCGGTCAGCATCTCGTCCAGCAGCAGCAGGCGCGGCCGGGTCGCCAGCGCGCGGGCGATCTCCAGGCGGCGTTTTTCCGGCGGGCTCAGCGCGTGCGCCGGGCGGTCGGCGCGCGCGGTCAGTCCGGCGATATCCATCACCCGCTCCGCCTCCGCCATGGCGTCCCGCGCGCGGTGGGTGCGGCTGAACGCGCCGACCATCACGTTCTCCCGCACCGTCATGCTGTCGAAGCTGCGCACCACCTGGAAGGTGCGCGCGACGCCGGCCCGCGCCGCCGCCTGCGGGCCGGCGCCGGAGATGCGCTTGCCGGCGAGCAGGATGTCGCCCTTGTCCGGCGCCACCTCGCCGCCGATGGAGTTGAACAGGCTCGTCTTGCCCGCGCCGTTCGGGCCGATCAGCCCGAGGATCTCCCCGGCCGCCACGTCGAAGCTGATGTCGACATTGGCCGCCACGCCGCCGAACGATTTGCTGACGTTGCGCACCGCCAGCAGCGGCGCCTCAGCTGGCGGGGGCATCGGGAACCGCACTCCGGCGCAGACCGAGCAGGCTGACCAGGCCCGCCGGCCGGGCGAGCGCGATCACCACGATCAGCCCGCCATAGATCATCAGGTCCACCCCGCCGGCGCCGCCCATGTAGGACCGGGTCAGCTCGCTGGTCGGGATCAGCACGGCGGCGCCGAGCAGCGGCCCCCATAGCGTGCCGACGCCGCCGAGCACTGCGGGCAGCGCGATCAGGATCGAGAACGACGCGGCCATCACGCTGTCCGGGTCGATGTAGCCGACGTATTGCGCGTAGATCGCGCCCCCCATGCCGGTGAAGAACCCGCTGATCCCCGCGGCGGCCATCTTGGACGGGAACACCCGCACCGCCAGCGAGCGCGCCGCCGTCACGTCGTCGCGCACCGCCCGCCAGGAGTAGCCCCAGCGCGACCCCTCGATCACCCAGGCGACCACCCAGGTGAGGGTCGCGAAGGCAAGGGCGACGTAGTGGAACGGCAACTTCGACGTGCGGAACTGCAACGCCGCCCAATCCTGGCCGTGGAACGGCACGGTGATCCCGGTGGCGCCGCCGACGAAGTCCCAGTTGAGGAACAGGAGGAAGCCGATCTCCCCCACCACGACGGTCGCGATCGCGTAGTAGTGGCCGGACAGGCGGAAGCACGGCCAACCGACCAGCAACGCCGCGGCGGCGCCGACCACTCCGGCCGCGAACATGCCGGCCATGACGGGGATGCCGGCCTTTACGTAGAGCAGGGTCGAGACGTAGGCGCCGACGCCGAAATACAGCGCGTGGCCGAGCGAGATTTGGCCGCAATAGCCGCCCAGGATGTTCCACGCCTGCGACAGCCCGGCGTAGAGCACGGTCAGGATGATGATGTTCTGCGTGGTGACGTCGCTGATCGGCAACGGCAGCACGGCGAGCGCCACGAGCACGACGGCGCCCACGATCAGCTCGGTGCGGCGACGGCGGGTGATGGCGTTGGAGGCGGTCATGGCCGCCCACCGTCATGGCCGGGCTTGACCCGGCCACCCACGGGCCGCCGCCACGACCGGCCTTCATGAGGCCGATGCAACGGCTTCCATCGCTCTCCGACGCGTGTCGTTCGCGCGGCGTGGGTGGCCGGGTCAAGCCCGGCCATGACGGGGGAGGGGAAGCGCGTCGTCATATCTTTCCGAACAGACCGCGCGGGCGAACCATCAGCACCAGCAAGTAAATCGCGAACATCCCCACCTGCTTGAGCGACGGCTCCAGCACCTGCGCCGTCACCGCCTCCACCTCGCCGATCACCACGCCGGCCACCAGCGCGCCCGTCATGCTGCCGAACCCGCCCAGCGCCACCGTCACGTAGGCGATCAGCGCGAAGTTGGCGCCGACGGTGGGCGACACGTAATAGAACGTCGCCAGCATCGTCCCGGCGATCCCAACCGCGGCGGCGCCCAACCCCCAGCCGAGCGCGAAAATGCGGTCGCGGTCGATGCCGATCAGCGCCACCGCGTCGCGGTCCTCGCGGGTCGCCTCCAGCGCGCGGCCGAACTCGGTGCGGCTGACGCCCAGCAGCACGGCGAACGCGGCCAGGCACACCACGCTGGCCGCCAGCTGCGGCAGCGGCACATACACGCCGCCGAGGTTCAGCGTGCGGTTGGCCAGCCAGGAATGGTCGACGCTGCGGAAATCCCCGCCGAACGCCAGCTGGGCTGCCCCGCGCAGGAAGATCGCCAGACCGAAGGTGACGAAGATCTGCACCATCCCGCGGTTGAACTGCACGCCGAGCGCGCGGCGGATCAGCCCGCGGTAGACCACCACCCCTACGGCGAACATCCCGGCCGCCACCAGCGGCAGCTGCAGCAACGGGTCCAATCCGGCATACGCGCTGATGAAGAACGTGGCGTACATCGCCAGCATCAGCAGCTCGCCATGCGCGAAGTTCACGATGTCCATCAGCCCGAAGATCAGGCTCAGCCCGGCCGCCACCAGCGCGTAGATGAGCCCCATCAGCAGGCCGCTGACCGCGACCTGCAGGATGGTTTCGGCCGTCACCGCCCCGAGAGCCTTCTTGCTCCGGAGTTACTTGCCAACGTTCCACACCGGCGGCTGCACCGCGATGTCGAACGGGAAGATCGTGTGATACGTCCCGCCCTCGAGCTGCTGGATCACCGGCGTCGCCTCGGTGTTCTGCCCGGTGCTGTCGAACTTCACGCCCCGCCACGGCATGATGGTCTGGTCGCCCGGCACGTCCGTCTTGATCAACGCCTCGCGGATGTCCGCCGGCTTGGCCGACCCGGCGCGGTCGATCGCGTCGGCCAGAACCTGCACCGCGACGATCTGGCGCGACGTGTTGTCGTTGAGGTCCTTGCCCGTCTTGGCGCGGAACAGCGCGTTCACCGCCGGGATCGCCGGACGCGACTTGGTGGCGTCCAGCGCGAATGACGACCGGCTCATGACGCCGTCCGCCAGGGCGCCGACAGCGGTGACGAAGGCCTGTTCGGCGAACCCGGCCGACTGCGCCAAGATCACCGGGTGGTAGCCGATCTCGTTGTCCGAGCGCAGCAGCAGGATTGCGTCGGACGTGTAGGAGGTCGGCATCACCACGTCCGCGTTGGCCGACTTCAACCGCTGCGTCTCCGCCGACAGCGACGGCGAGTTGGCGCGGTACTTGATGTCCGCCGCCACCGTGATGCCTGCCGCCGCCGCCTCCCGCTTCATCGCGGCCGAGCTGTCGGCGCCGAAGATGCTGTCCTCGTAGAACAGCCCGATCGAGTGCACCGGGTGGCCGGTCTTCTCGCCGATGGCCTTGTAGAAGTCGAACATCGCGGCGGTGAACATCGTGTCGTTCGGGGTGGTCCGAAAGAACCACTTCAACCCGCGCTGGCTCAGCGAGGGCGAGGAGTTGTCCATCGACATGTAGGGCACCTCGTAGCGCTCGGCCACCTGGCTGATGGTGGCCGCCGTGGCGCTGGTGTAGCTGCCGATCAGCGCGCTCACGTGCTCCTGCGTGATCAGCCGTTCCGCCTCGGCGCGCGCCTTCTGCGGGTCGTTCTGGTGGTCGGCGAAGATGATCCGGATGTGCGCCCCGCCCAAGTGGGGCAGCCCGCCGCCCTTGCCCAGCAGCATCGGCAGCGGCGCGTGGTCGCCGTTGACGATGTCGCTGATGACGCCGATGGCGGCCTGCGCGTCCACCCCGATCTGCGATGCATTGCCCGACAGCGGATAGATCGCGCCGATCACGATATCCTCCGCCGCGTGCGCGCCGCCCGCCACCGCGAGGCTGAGCGCAAGCCCCGCCAGGAAGGTCCGGCGACGAGTGACGTGACGATGCATCGATTGTTCCTTGGTTGCGGTCATTCAGCGGCGGCCGCGAGATCGGGCCGTTGCAGGTCGGTGGTCAGCATCGGCGCGCGCCCACAACACCTGTCATTGCCGGACCTGATCCGGCCATCTACGCGGCGCCAACGACGCGTGTCCCGGCGCCAGTGCGGCCGCGGCGGACATGCGCTGACAGCCGGTCGCGGCGGCGGCGCGTGGGCGCCCGGATCGAGTCCGGGCGTGACAGGTGTTGGTCAAGCCGTCATCTAAAGGCGCGGCGCATTGTCGATCCGAAGCTGTTCGCGCGTCAGGGAAGCACTTCGCGTGCCAGCCCTTCGCCAGCCAGCCTTGCCTCGAGCGCCCGCAGGTCGTCCGGCGTATTGGCATTGGCGAACGGATCGCCGTCGAAGCGCACCGGCCGCATGCCCAGCGTTACGGCAAACGCGCGCACGCTGCGCGACCCGGGCTGCTGCAACCACGCGCGCAGGGCGGGCGCGGCGGCCACCGGCCAGAGCGCCACGAGATGATGCAACCGCCCCCCGCTCTCGGCCACCGCCGGCGCCGGCGCGAGGGCGGCGGCGAGGCCGGGCGGGATGAGGGGGGTGTCGCCCGGCACGGTGAGCAGGGCGGCGGCGCCGATTGCATGGGCCCACTCGAGCCCGGCCAGCACGCCGGCAAGCGGGCCTTGGCCCGGGAACGGGTCGGGCAGCACGGGCAAGTCGGTGGCGAACCGGGCCGCATCGCCGTTCGCGCTGAGCGCGATCCGGGAATGGTCTGCGGCAAGAGTGGCGAGTATGCGAGCGAGCATCGTCTGCCCGGCCAGCAACAGCAGGGGCTTGTCGCCCCCGCCCATGCGGCGCGCCTGCCCTCCGGCGAGCACCAGCGCGGCGAAGGGAGCGGTGGGGCGAACGACGGGGATCGAACCCGCGACAACCGGTACCACAAACCGGCGCTCTACCAACTGAGCTACGTCCGCCACACGGGAAGCGGGGAATACTGCGGGCAGGCCGCCGGCGTCAACGACGCTCGACGCCGCGGCATCACCCCGTCGCCGTCAACCTCGCCCGCTCGCCCAAAAAATGCCGCCGCAGCCGCGTCACCGCCTCGTCCAGCGTCGCATCGGCCTTGCAGAAGGCGAACCGCGCGTAGTGGCCCGGCGCCGGACCGCCCGCCTCATCGTAGAACGCGCTGAGCGGGATCGCCGTCACCCCGGCGTGTTCGGTGATGTGGCGGCAGAAGGCCACGTCGTCCCCGGCGAAGCCCAGCGGCGCGAAATCGGCAGACACGAAGTAGCTGCCCTGGGTCGGCAGCACCGTCATCCCCAGCGCGGCCAGGCCGGCGGCTAGGCGGTCCCGCTTGGCCTCCAGCGCGCCCGACAGCCCGGCGAAATAGGCATCGTCCTTCGCCAGGCCGACCGCCACGCCGCGCTGCAGGTTCGGCGGCGTGGTGAACGTCAGGTTCTGGTGCGCCCGGGCCGCCAGCAGGGCCAAAGGCGCCGGCGCGGTGATGTAGCCGATCTTCCAGCCCGTCATGCCGAACGTCTTGCCGGCGCTGCCGATGCGCAGGCAGCGATCCCGCAAACCTGGCAGCGTCATCAGCGGGATGTGCCGCCAGCCGTCGTACGTCAGGTGTTCGTACACCTCGTCGCACACGGCGTAGGCGTCGTGCTTCACCAGCAGGTCCGCGATGAAGGCGAGTTCGGCGGCGGTGAACACCTTCGACGTCGGGTTCATCGGCGTGTTCAGCAGGATCGCCTTCGTCTTGGGCCCGAACGCCGCGGCCAGCTCCGCCCGCGGCAGCTCCCACCGCGGCGGCTGCAGCCGCACGAGGCGCGGAACGGCGCCCAGCATGCGCACGACCGGCAGGTAGGTGTCGTACAGCGGCTCGATCAGCACGACCTCGTCGCCTGGGTTCAGCAGCGCCATCAGGCTGGCGGTGATCGCCTCGGTGGCGCCGGAGGTGACGACCACTTCGGTGGCCGGGTCGACGTCCAGGCCGTAGAACCGGGCGTTGGCGGCGGCCACGGCGAGGCGGAGCTCGGGCACGCCGGTCAGCGGCGGATACTGGTTGCGGCCGTCCTGCAGGGCGGCCGCGGCGGCGGCGATGACGTCGGCCGGGCCGTCCGCCTCGGGGAATCCCTGGCCGAGGTTGATCGCGCCGTGCTTCACGGCCAGCGCCGACATGACGGTGAACACGGTCGTGCCGATGCCGGACAGCAATTGATTGGCGGGCTTCAATTCGGCTCCTCCGCGGGCAATAGCCCATTATGTGCCCAGCGCGGACAGCTTGGACAAGCCCGCCAGATTGCAAACCGCCGGTGATTGCCCCGTGGCACGCCCCATGCAACGTTCGTTGGCCGGTGTGTCCCGGACGCAGCGGCGCGCTCGGGGGAAACCAAGTGAAGAAAATCGAGGCGATCATCAAGCCGTTCAAGCTGGACGAGGTGAAGGACGCGCTGCATGAGGTGGGGCTGCAAGGCATCACCGTCGTGGAAGCCAAGGGGTTCGGCCGCCAAAAAGGGCATACGGAGCTGTACCGCGGCGCCGAATACGTGGTGGATTTCCTGCCAAAAGTGAAAATCGAGCTGATCTGCGCGGACGACGTGGTCGAGCGCGCGGTGGAGGCCATCGTGGCCGCCGCCCGCACCGGCCGCATCGGCGACGGCAAGATCTTCGTCAGCCACGTCGAGGAGGTCATCCGCATTCGCACCGGCGAACGCGGCGAAGAGGCGATTTAACCCGGCGCCCGAGGGGCGCCATCGAGGAGAAAGTACGGAATGGCAAAGAAGACGATGGCGCCGGTTGTGTTGAGCGAGGCGTCGAAGGTGCTCGAGATGATCCGGGAGCACTCGGTTGAATACGTCGACCTCCGCTTCACCGACCCGCGCGGCAAATGGCAGCATACGGCGCAGCATATCTCCACCGTCGACGACGAGAGCCTCACCGACGGCTTCATGTTCGACGGCTCGTCCATCGCCGGCTGGAAGGCGATCAACGAGAGCGACATGATCCTGATGCCGGACTGCGCCACCGCCGTGCTGGACCCGTTCGCCGCCAAGCCGTCGCTCATCCTGTTCTGCGACGTCATCGAGCCGTCCACCGGGCAGTTCTACTCCCGCGACCCGCGCGCCACCGCCAAGCTGGCCGAGGCCTACCTCAAGACCACCGGGATCGGCGACACCATCTTGACCGGCGCCGAGGCCGAGTTCTTCATCTTCGACAGCGTGCGTTTCGGCGTCGGCGGCAACTTCGCCTCCCACTTCATCGAGAGCATCGAGGGCCCCGGCTCCAACATGAAGGAGTATCCGGAGGGGAACATGGGCCACCGCCCGGTGGTGAAGGGCGGCTACTTCCCCGTCCCGCCCGTCGACAGCGAGAGCGACCTGCGCGCCGAGATGCTGTCCACCATGGGCGAGATGGGCCTGCCGATCGAGAAGCATCACCACGAGGTGGCGCAGTCGCAGCATGAATTGGGCACGCGTTTCACCACGCTGACCAAGATGGCCGACCAGATGCAGATCTATAAGTACTGCGTCCACAACGTCGCCCACAGCTACGGCAAGACGGCGACGTTCATGCCGAAGCCGATCTATGGCGACAACGGCACCGGCATGCACACCCACCAGTCGATCTGGAAGGACGGCAAGCCGCTGTTCGCTGGCAATGGCTACGCCGACCTGTCGGAGATGTGCCTGTATTACATCGGCGGCATCATCAAGCACGCCAAGGCGCTGAACGCGTTCACCAACCCCAGCACCAACAGCTACAAGCGGCTGATCCCCGGCTTCGA
>CAXTBW010000077.1:0-20970 GCA_964242925.1 uncultured Acetobacteraceae bacterium | reverse complement strand
TGGAGAAGGAACGCGGCATCACGATCCTGGCCAAGGTCGCCAGCGTCGAGTGGAAAGGCACCCGCATCAATATCGTCGACACCCCCGGCCACGCCGATTTCGGTGGCGAGGTGGAGCGCATCCTCAACATGGTGGACGGCGCCATCGTGCTGGTGGACGCGGCTGAAGGCGTGCTGCCGCAGACCAAGTTCGTAGTCGGCAAGGCGCTCGCGCAAGGCATCAAGCCGATCGTCGTCGTGAACAAGGTGGACCGCCAGGACGCCCGCTCCGACGAGGTGCACACGGAGGTGTTCGACCTGTTCGCCGCCCTCGGCGCGACCGACGAGCAGCTCGACTTCCCGATGCTCTACGCCTCCGGCCGTCAGGGCTGGGCGGACGAGGTGCTGGACGGCGCCCGCAAGGACCTCTCCCCGATGTTCGACCTGGTGCTGCGCCACGTGCCGGCGCCGGCGCTGAACCCGGATCTGCCGTTCGGCATGGTCGCCTCCATCCTCGACTACGACAACTTCCTGGGCCGCGTGCTGACCGGCCGGGTCGAGCAGGGCACGGCGCGGCTGAACATGCCGCTGAAGGTGCTGCGCGCCGACGGCTCCGTCGTGGAGACGGGCCGCCTCACCAAGCTGATGAGCTTCCGCGGCCTCGAGCGGGTGTCCGTCGAGGAGGCGATCGCCGGCGACATCATCGCCGTTGCCGGGCTGACCGACGCGACCGTGCCGGACACCGTCGGCTCGTCCGACCTGCCCGGCGCCCTGCACGCCACCCCGATCGATCCGCCGACGCTCGCCATGACGTTCCGCGTCAACGACGGCCCGCTCGGCGGCCGCGAGGGCAAGAAGGTCACCTCCCGCCAGATCCGCGACCGCCTGCTGCGCGAGTCGGAGGGCAACGTCGCCATCAAGATCACCGAGAGCAACGAGAGCGAGGCGTTCGAGGTTGCCGGCCGCGGCGAGCTGCAGTTGGGCGTGCTGATCGAGACGATGCGCCGCGAGGGCTTCGAGTTGACTATCGGCCGCCCCCGCGTGCTGACCCGCGTCAATCCGGAGACGGGCCAGCGCGAGGAGCCGTTCGAGGAGGTGCTGATCGACGTGGACGAGCCCTACGCCGGCGTCGTCGTAGACAAGATGAGCCGCCGCAAGGGCGTCATGCAGGACATGCGTCCGTCCGGCGGCGGCAAGGTGCGTCTGACGTTCACCATGCCGGCGCGCGGGTTGATCGGCTACCATGGCGAGTTCCTCACCGACACGCGCGGCAGCGGCGTCATGAACCGCATGTTCGCCGGGTATCAGCCTTGGGCCGGGCCGATGGAGGGCCGGCGCAACGGGTCGCTGATCTCCACCGAGGGCGGCGAGGCGATTCACTACGCGCTGTGGTACTTGCAGGAGCGCGGCACGTTGTTCGTCAGCCCCGGCGACAAGGTCTACGAGGGGCTGATCCTGGGCGAGCACTCGCGCGACTCCGACCTGGACGTGAACCCGATCAAGGAGAAGAAGCTCACCAACGTGCGCGCCTCCGGCAAGGACGACGCCATGCTGTTGATCCCGCCGCGCAAGATGTCGCTCGAGCAGGCGATCTCCTACATCGAGGACGACGAGTTGGTGGAGGTGACGCCCGCCGCGATCCGCCTGCGCAAGCGCCACCTTGACCCGCACGAGCGCAAGAAGGCCGGTCGCCAGTCGGACTCCGCGGCCGCCTGACGGGAACTGTTTTCGCTTCGACACGTTGTTGTTCCACTGACTCGGGCGCGTATGCCCGATGCGTCCATGGGAGACGACCTTTGAAACTCATTGCGATTATCGCTTCCGGCTTGATAGTGCTCGCCGCCCCGGCCATGGCTCAGAATGCCACAGTGCAAGGCGGCGGGACGGCGCCCAGCAATTCCGCGGGCGACCCAGCGCCCGGCACGCCGCAAGGCCAGGTGAGCACAACGCAGGTCGGGCCGTCGGTCACCACACCTGGAACATCGGGCAGCCCGTCCGCCACTTCGGCCGTCGCTCCCAAGTAGGTCGCTCCCAAGCAGCTTGACGGCGCCTTGCTAAGCGGCGAGGCCTGGAGGGAGCACCTCCAGGCCTTTCGTCGTTGCAGCAAGCACCGTCACGCGCATTCGCCATCATGGCTGGTCTCGGCTTCGTCGCCGGCCTGCCGCTGCCGTTGTCTGGCTTCACATTGCGCCAATGGCTCAGCGAGGGCGGCACGTCGCTGCCGCTGATCGGCGCAACGGCGAGCATCGGCATATCCTACAGCCTCAAGTTCCTATGGGCGCCAGCGCTGGACCGGGCGCCGGTTCCGTCATTCCTTCGCGGGCTCGGGCAACGTCGCGGATGGTTGTTGGTAATTCAGCCTTTGCTGGTGCTGGCCTGCGCCGCGCTGGCGTTCTGCGACCCTGCTGCGCCCGCGCTCTTGGTGGGCGTTGCCGCGAGCATCGCGTTCCTGTCGGCCAGCCAAGACATCGCCATCGACGCGTGGCGGATCGAGGTGTTCCCGGAACGCAGCCAAGGGACGGCGCTGGCGGCCTACGTATGGGGCTATCGCGCTGCTTTGCTGGTGTCGGGCGCGGCGGCGATCGCGGCGGCGGGGTTGATCGGCTGGCGCGGCGCGTTCCTGGCGGTGGCCGCACTGGTTGCGCTCGGCCCCGTGTTCACGCTGCTCGCCCCGAGTCCCGTCGTAGCCCCGATGCAACGCGGCCGCGGCTCCGTGCGGGAGACGCTGCGGAGCGTGCTGGCGCCGCTGGCCGAACTGCTGTCACGCCGCCGCATCGTCCTGCCGCTGCTGTTCGTGCTGTTGTTCAAGCTGGGCGAGGCGATGGCCGGGACGATGGCGCCGGCGTTCTACCGCTCGCTCGGCTACGATCGCGCGCAGGTCTCCGCGGCGATCGGCGTCCCGTCGCTGGTCGCCAGCCTGTTGGGCGCCGCGGCCGGCGCGTGGCTGGTGGCGCGGCTCGGCGCCAAACGGGCGTTGGTGCTGACCGGGTTCGTGCAGATGGCCTCGATGGCGCTGTATTTCATGCTGGCGCTGTCCGGCGGGGACCCGGTGCTGCTGGTGCTGAAGGTGCTGGGCGAGGGGTTCGCCGAGGCGATGGCGGACGCCGCCTTCCTCACCTTCCTGTCCAGCCTGTGCGCGCCCGGCTATTCGGCCACGCAGTACGCTCTGCTATCTTCCGCCGCCGCGCTGCCGCTGCGCACGCTTGGGGGACTGTCCGGCTTTCTGGCGCAGGGGCTCGGCTGGGTTCCGTTCTACGGACTCACGATCTTCGCGGCGCTGCCGGCCATGTTGGTCATGCTGGCGCTGATGCGTCGGCCCGAGCCGCCTTCGCAGGCGCAACCCGGCGTGGCCGAGGCGTTCGAGTAAGCGCCGCCGCCGCGCGCGCCACGCAGCGCTCGAACACGGTCAGGTCGCGCCAGGGGTCCTCGGCAGCCTCCGCCAGCACGAAGCCGCCGCTCTCGGCGATGCCGCAGCTGATCATCAGGTTTTCGAACAGGCCGAAATCCTCGATTTCCAGCCCCTCCCGGCACCGCAGCCCCGCGTTGCCGGGCAGGCGCCGGACGCGCTCGGCGTGGTTCGCCCCAACGGTCGCGTAGCCGAACACCGGCCGGCCCAGCGCACGCCCGAACCCGACCTCGTAGACGGTCCCCGGGTCCGCGCTCGGGCCGCGGAACGGTGTGAGGTTCGCGAGGATGGCGTCGCACGAGCGGATGTGGCTCTCGTTGCGGCGGGCGATGGCGTAGGGGTCGTTGGCGCCAGGCGTCTCGCCCGGCAACTCGTCCAGCGGCGAGATGGCGGCCAAGCCGTGCGCGTCGCAAATCCGTTTCATTGCCGCCGCCCGCAGCAGCGGGTTGGGCAGGAACACGTCGGGGCCGGCCAGGTAGACTCGGGCGATCATCCGCGATGATGGTCCCGATTGCGGCCGCACGCCAAGCAATAGCGGGCCTGGCTTGAAAGCGGGGCTTGGCCTTGAAGTCGCCGGGCACGGGTGCGATGGTCCCGCCGCCCGATAAGCCGGGCGCCAAACTCCGCTGGCGAGGACGAGACATGCCCAAGATCAAGGTGAACACCCCCGTCGTCGAGATGGATGGCGACGAAATGACCCGGATCATCTGGGGTTTCATCAAGGACAAGCTCATCCTGCCGTATCTCGAGATCGACCTGCGCTACTTCGACCTCGGCATGGAGCATCGCGACAAGACCGACGACCAGGTCACCATCGACGCCGCGAACGCCACCAAGGAGTTCGGCGTCGGCGTGAAGTGCGCCACCATCACGCCGGACGAGGCGCGGGTGGAGGAGTTCAAGCTTAAGAAGATGTGGCGCAGCCCGAACGGCACGATCCGCAACATCCTGGACGGCACGATCTTCCGCGAGCCGATCATCTGTTCGAACGTGCCGCGCCTGGTGCCGCACTGGTCCAAGCCGATCGTGATCGGCCGCCACGCCTACGGCGACATCTATCGCGCCACCGAGACCAAGATACCCGGGCCCGGCAAGGTGACGATGGTCTACCACCCCGAAGGCGGCAAGCCGATCGAGATGGACATCTTCGACTTCAAGGGCCCCGGCGTGGCGATGGGGATGCACAACACCAACAAGTCGATCGAGGGGTTCGCCCGCGCGTCGTTCAACTATGGCCTGGCGCGCGGCTACCCGGTCTACCTGTCGACCAAGAACACCATCCTCAAGGCCTATGACGGTCAGTTCAAGGACATCTTCCAGGATATCTTCGACAAGGAATTCAAGGCGAAGTTCGACGCGCAGAAGCTCACGTACGAGCACCGGCTGATCGACGACATGGTCGCCTCGGCGCTGAAGTGGGAGGGCGGCTACGTCTGGGCCTGCAAGAACTACGACGGCGACGTGCAGAGCGACATCGTGGCGCAGGGCTTCGGCAGCCTGGGCCTGATGACGTCGGTGCTGCTGTCCCCCGACGGCAAGACGATCGAAAGCGAGGCGGCGCACGGCACCGTCACCCGCCACTTCCGCGAGCACCAGAAGGGGCGGGAGACCAGCACCAACCCGATCGCGTCGATCTTCGCCTGGACGCGCGGGCTGGCGTATCGCGGCCGCTTCGACAACACGCCGGATGTGACCAAGTTCGCCGAGACGCTGGAGCGGGTGTGCGTCGAGACGGTCGAGAGCGGCTCGATGACCAAGGATCTGGCGCTGCTGATCGGGCCGAAGCAGCCGTATCTGAACACGCAGGACTTCCTGTCCAAGATCGACGACAACCTCAAGCTGGCGATGCAGTGATGAACGGGCTGCAAGGCCTGGTCACGCCGCCGCTCGCGCGCCGCGGGTTCGTCATGACGGGGCTGATCGCCGGGTTCACCTTGGCGGTGGAGCCGGTCGAGGCGCAGGTGGTCCATACCGATGCGGAGGGCCTGGTGGCCGGCGAGACGCAGGTGCCGGTCGCGGACGGGCGCCTGCCGGGGTATTTCGCGAAACCGGCGGGCGCCGGGCCGTTCCCGGTCGTGCTGGTGGTGGAGGAGATCTTCGGCGTCCACGAGTACATCAAGGACACCTGCCGGCGGCTAGCCAAGCTGGGCTACCTCGCCGTGTCGCCGGAGCTGTACGCACGGATCGGCGATCTGTCGAAGATGACGGACGTGGGCCAGATCGTCCGCGACGTCATCAGCAAGGCGCCGGACGCGACGCTGCTGACCGACCTCGATTCAACCGTCGCCTGGGCCGCGGCGAACGGCGGCGATACCGCGCGCCTGGGCATCACCGGGTTCTGCCGCGGCGGGCGCGACGTTTGGCTGTACGCCACGAACAACCCGCATTTGAAGGCCGCCGTCGCCTGGTACGGCCCGGTCAACGACGGCACATCGCCGATCCAGCCGAAGACGGCCACGGACGTCGCCGCCGAACTCGACTGCCCGTTGCTGGGCCTGTACGGAGCGAAGGACCCGGGCATCAAGCCGGCCGACGTCGAGGCGGCGGCGGCCAAGGCGCGCGCGGCTGGCAAGACCGTCGATATTGTCGTGTACCCGGACGCCGGGCACGGCTTCCACGCCGACTACCGGCCAACCTATGTCAAGGACGCCGCAATAGACGGTTGGGGCCGGATGCTGGCCTGGTTCAAGAAGTACGGGGTGGCGTAGCAACCGCCACCGCTGCGCGCCGTTCCGCAAAGACCAACGGGAGATCGACCATGGCGGACGACAAGCACGAGAAGGCATTGGACCTCACGGAACAGGCGCTGGAGAAGCTGACCGAGGGCGACGAGGCTGCGGCGGACAAGCTGCTCGAGCAGGCCAAATCGCTGGACAAGAATGCCCCGGCGGAGGTGGTCAAGGACCTCGACGAGGACGCCGCCGCCCACGAGTGAGGACGCTCAGTCCGACGGCCCGTCGGTCGTTCGACGGCGCGGACGGCGCCGCCGGTCTGGCTGGCGGCCGCCGAGGCGTTCGAACAGCAGCACGGACCGGCCGGTGACGGTGTAGTTGTCGCCGACGCCGACGTCCTCCTCGTGGTTTGGGGCGTTGGTGTCGAAAACGAGGCGCCACACCGTGCCGCCGGTGATGGCGGGCATGGTGAAGCCGACGCCTTCGTGGTGCGCGTTCAGCACGATCAGCATCGAGCTGTCGCCGGACACGCGGCGGACGCCAGTGGCTTGGGCGCGTCCGTCCAACAGCATGCCGAAACAGCGCAAGTTGCCGTCGTCCCAGTCCGCACCGGTCATCTCGCGGCCCAGCGCGGTGAGCCACGTCACGTCGCGGCCACCCAGCTCCAGGTCCAACTCGCCGGTCAGGTAGCGGCCGCGCCGCAGCACCGGGTAGCGGTGGCGCAGGGAGGTCAGCTCCTGCACGAAGCGGATCAGTTGCTCGCCCCGTTCGCCGATGCGCCAGTCGAACCAACTTGTCGCATTATCCTGGTTGTAGGGATTGTTGTTGCCGCCTTGGGTGCGGCCGAACTCGTCGCCGGCCAGCAGCATCGGGGTGCCTTGGCTCAGTAGCAGGGTCGCCAGCATGTTGCGGATCTGGCGCTCGCGCAGGCTGTTGACGGCCGGGTCGTCGGTGGGTCCTTCGACGCCGCAGTTCCAGCTGATGTTGTTGCTGTTGCCGTCGCGGTTGGCCTCGCCGTTCGCCTCGTTGTGCTTGTCGTTGTAAGTGACGGCGTCGTTCAGCGTGAACCCGTCATGCGCGGTGACGAAGTTGATCGAGGACCAGGGCCGCCGGCCGCGCCGGTGAAACTCGCCCGCCGAGGCGGACAACCGCGCCGCCATCGCCGAGGCGGGCGCCTCCGCCTTCCAGAACGCGCGCGTGGTGTCGCGGAACTTGTCGTTCCACTCGGCCCAGCCGGGCGGGAACTGGCCGACCTGATAGCCGCCCGGGCCCACGTCCCACGGCTCCGCGATCAGCTTGACGCCGGACAGCACCGGGTCCTGCCGGCAGGTGTCGAGAAAGCCGCCCCCCTGGTCGAAACCGTGATCCTCGCGCGCCAGGATGGTGGCCAGGTCGAAGCGGAACCCGTCCACGTGCATCTCGGTCACCCAATAGCGCAGGCTGTCGGTGACCATCTGCAGCACGCGCGGATGGCTGATGTTGACCGTGTTTCCGGTGCCGGCGTCATTGATGTAGGACCGAAGGGCGCCGGGCACGAGCCGGTAGTAGCTCCGGTTGTCGATGCCGCGAAACGACAGGGTGGGGCCGTTCTCGTTGCCTTCCGCGGTGTGATTGTAGACGACGTCGAGGATGACCTCGAGCCCGGCGTCGTGGAAGCGCGCCACCATCTGCTTGAACTCGGAGAACGCGAAGTCCGGGCTGTAGGCATAGCGCGGGTCGGGCGCGAAGAAGCCAATCGAGTTGTAGCCCCAGTAGTTGGTCAGCCCGGCCTTCAGCAGGTGCTCGTCGTTGACGAAGGTCTGCACCGGCAGCAGCTCGACCGAGGTCACCCCGAGCGAGCGGATGTATTCCAGCACCTCCGGGGTCGCCATGCCGGCGAAGGTGCCGCGCAGCGCCTCCGGCACCTGGGGGTGCAGCTTGGTGAAGCCGCGGACGTGCGCCTCGTAGAGGATGGTGCGTTCCCACGGGACCATTGGCCCATGGTCGCGGCCCCAGGTGAACGCCGGGTCGATGACGCGGCATTTCGGCACGAACGGCGCGCTGTCGCGGGTGTCGAACGACATGTCGCCGAGCCGGGCGCCGAGCGTGTGGCCGTAGCAGGCCGGGTGCCAGTCGAGCTCGCCGATATGGGCCTTGGCGTAGGGGTCCAGCAGCAGCTTGTGGTGGTTGAAGCGGTGGCCGGCCTCCGGCGCGTAGGGGCCGTGGACGCGGTAGCCGTAAACGGCGCCCGGCCGCGCGTCGCGCAGGTAGCCGTGGAACACCTCGTCGGTGTATTCCGGCAGGTCGATGCGCTCCAGCTCGCGCTCGCCCGCCATGTCGAACAGGCACAGCTCGACGCGTTCGGCATTGGCGGAGAACAGGGCGAAGTTGACGCCCAACCCGTCCCAGGTCGCGCCAAGCGGATGCGGCCGGCCTTCGCTGATCCGGTCGCGCATGGGTTTTGGTGGTGTCACGTCATGCTCCTAGCGTAGGCGAACCGGGTTAAGCCCGGCTGCCGCCCGAGATCGTCATGCCAGGGCTTGACCCTGGTATCCACGGCGTCGCAACCGTGTTGGCGCATCCAGATTGCGTTCCGACAGCGCCAACCGCGCGCCGTGCCCCGTGGATACCAGGGTCAAGCCCTGGCATGACGAGATCCTTGTCCCGTTGTTGCAAACAACGCGCAGCAAAACCCTGCCGGAAAGCCGTGGGTCAAGCCCTGGCATGACGCTGGGCGGCAGGGCAGGCTAGGCTCGGTGCGCCTGCCGCATAAAGCGGCTGGGGGGAATGCGATGATGGTCACCGGGTTCGAGCAGTTTGCGGTCGGTCAGGTGTTCACCTCGGGGCCGCGGGCGATTGGCGCCGCCGAGATCAAGGCGTTCGCCGCGCAGTTCGACCCGCAGCCGCAGCACCTGGACGAGGCGGCGGCGGCGGGCAGCATGTTCGGCGCGCTGGTCGCCAGTGGTTGGCATACCGCCTCGCTCACCATGAAGCTGGTGCTGGAAAGCGCGCTTGCGGGCGTCGCCGGCCGTGCGATGGGCGCGCGGGTGGATGGCATGGTCTGGTCGGCCCCGGTGCACCCGGGCGACGAGCTGCACGTCGAGTGCGAGGTGATGGAGGTGCGGCCGTCGCGCTCCAAGCCGGACCGCGGCATCGTCCTGCTGCGCAGCACCACGCGCAACCAGCATGATCAGGCGGTGCAGGAGCTGACGAGCACGCTGCTGGTGCTGCGAAGCGACGCGGTGATGGCTCAGTCGGCGGCGTGATCGAGCCCGCGTTCGGCCAGCGCCGCCAGTTGCGGCGCCAGCGTGACCAGGTCGCGTTCGGCGACGCAGCAGAGGTACTCGAGGGCGGTCTCGTCATCCGCGTCATCGCGACTCTCGGTGCGCAACTGGCCGTCGGGATCGAGCGGCAACGCCGTCAGGCCCAGCCCGCCGTAGACCTTCAGCAGCGATGGGCCGGCGCGCCACACCGCCGGGTCGAGCCCTTCCTGCACCGCCAAGTCACGCAGGCGCCAGATCGCGGAGACGCTGTCGCTCGGCGAACCGGCCGGATCGCCAAGGCCGAGCAGGACCCCGCCCATGCGACGGAATGGGATGCCGGACCGGCCGGCCTCTCCGAGGACGATCCCGTCGGCCTGCGCGGGCGGGTCCGCGCCGAGGGCGGCGTAGCGCAAGCGGCCCTCGCCGGCCCAGGGCAGCCACTTCACGCGGCCCGGCCGCAGCAGCCGCCATAGCGCGACGAGCGCCAGGGCCACCGCCAACGCCATGACCAACCGCAAGCTGTTGGGCAGGTCGCGCGACAGCACGATCTCCCACCACGAATTGTCGGCCAGGCGCCGGACCTGGGGCTCGAACGCGGCGAGGGCGCCGACGCAGACCGCCAGGGCGATCAGCGGCGCCAGCACGTCGGCCTGCAGCGTGCTCGTCAGCACCCGGGCGGCGCGGTAGAACGCGTCGCGGAACGGCGCCACCACGACAGCGCACAGGGTCAGCACGGCGGAGATCCACAATTGGTCGCCCTGCGCCGCGGTGTAGCCGGCGGCGACCAGCAATAAGCTCACGGTGGCGCCCCAGGCGAGGGTCACGCGCTGCGACAGCCCGATGGCCAGCACGATCAGCGCCGCGCCGATCAGCGAGGGCACGAACTGGCCCGCGCTGGCCGCCACGTCGGCGAAGTCCGGGTCGATCCACGAGAAATCCGGCCGGTCGTCCAGCACGCCCAACGACAGCAGCAGCGCGCCGCACAGCCCGACCAGGCCGGTGCAGGCGCCAACCGCGAAGTCCGGCTCGCTGAACCTGCCGAGCGATGCGGCGGCCCTCCGTGTGGCGCCGCCCTTCAGCAGCGCCCCGCCGCGCAGGATCACCTCGTTGCCGGCGAACATGGCGCCGGCCAGGAACAGCGGGATGATGTAGTAGTAAAGCCGGAACACCACGATGGCGCCCAGGATGGTCGGCGCCGGCAGGTAGGGGGCAAGGCCCAGCAGCATCGCGGTGTCGAACACGCCGATCCCGCCGGGCAGGTTGGTCAGCAGCCCCGCGCTGTAGGACGCGAGGTAGCAGGCCAGGAAGCGCAGGAAGGTCAGCCCGGGGGTGTCGGGCAGCAGGGCGTAGAAAATCGCCGCTGTGACCGCCACGTCCACCGAGGCGAGCGCAACCTGGACCACCGCCATGCGCCAGTTCGGCAGGTTGAACTCGTGGCCGCGCAGCCGCACCGTGCCGGCGAACTTCGAGATCACGACGTACGCCGTCACGATCCCCCACATCGCGGCGCCGATCGCGTAGAATGCCCAGAGCGGCAGGATGGTGGGGAAGAACGGCAGCGACATCGGCTCGAAGAACAGGATGCAGCCGCCGAGCACGAGGCCGCCCAGCCCGAAGGTCAGCGAGCAGAAGCCGACCACCTTGGCGATCTGCACCGGAGTCAGCCCCCAATGCGAGTACAGCCGGTAGCGCACCGCCGCGCCCGACACGGCGGCGAACCCGAGGTTGTGCGACAGCGCGTAGGCGCAGAACGAGGCGAACGCGACCCGGCGGTAACGCACCACGTTGCCCGCGTAGATCGTGCCGAGCCGGTCGTAGAACGTCAGCACGCCGTATGACAGCACCGTCCAGGCGAAGGCGATGACCAGCGCGCTGTGCGGGATGGCGCTCAGCGCCGTCTTGATGTCCGCCAGCTTGAGCGAGCGGAACTCCTTCTGCACGACGTAGATTGCCGCCACCAGCAACAGGACGCCGAGCAGGGCCGGCAGGTGCCGCAGGTGCCGCTTCAAGCCACGGCCGTCTGCTGATTGGCGGCGAGTGTCGCCCGGATCAGCGCCACCGTCTCGGCCAGGCCGTAAAGCGCTACGAAGCCGCCGAAGCGCGGGCCCTCCGACTGGCCGAGCAGGACTTGGTACAGGCACTCGAACCACGCCTTCAGGGCCGGGAAGGGATGGCGCTTGCCGACGGCGTACACCTCGTCCTGGATTGCCTCGGCGGTGCTGTCCGGCGGCATCGCCTCGAGCGTCTGCGCCAGATCGGTCAGCGCCGCGGCCTCGAGCGGCGTCGCGGAGCGGAACTGCTTGGCCGGCCTCACGAAGTCCTTGTAGTAGGCGACGGCGTGATCCACCAGGCGGCCGAGGAAGGGCGTCGTATCGGGCCCGGCGCCCGGGTGGTAGCGCCGGATGAAGCCCCACAGCATGTCGGGCGTTTCGGCGTTCACCACGCTGGCCAGGTTCAGCAGCATGGTGAACGGGATGGGGCTGCCGCCGTCGTTGGGAATCCTCCCGCCGCCGATGTGCCAGGCGGGGTTCGCCGGGTCGGCGCCGCCTTTGGCGACGTTGGCGATGTAGTCGTCCACCGCGCGCGGGATCACGTCGAAGAACAGGCGCTTGGCCCGCTGCGGCTGGTGATACATGAACTGCGACAGGCTCTCCGGCGGGGCGTAGCGCAGCCACTCGTCCACCGTCAGGCCGTTGCCGCGGCTCTTGCTGATCTTCTGCGCCGCCTCGTCCAGGAACAGCTCGTAGGTGAACCCGACCGGCGGCACGGAGCCGAGCACCGCGCATACCTTGCCGGACAGCCGCACGCTGTCGATCAGGTCTTTGCCGCTCATCTCGTAGTCGACGCCCAGCGCGTGCCAGCGCATCGCCCAATCGGCCTTCCACTGCAGCTTGCAGGCGCCGCCGATGACGGGCGTGGTGAAGCGCTCGCCCGCCGGGTCGGACCAGGTGATCGTGCCGGCTTCCAGGTCGATGGCCTCGATGGGCGCCTGCATCACGGCGCCGCTGACCGGGTGGATCGGCAAGATCGGCGAGTAGGTGGCCCGGCGCTCCGGCCCGAGCGTCGGCAGCACGACCTGGCGGATCGCCTCGTGCAGCGCGAGCACCCGCAGCAGCGCCGCGTCGAACCGGCCGGAGCGGTAGGCGTCGGTTGCGGACATGAACTCGTAATCGAAGCCGAAGCGATCGAGAAAGGCGCGCAGCCGGGCGTTGTTATGCGCGCCGAAACTCTCGTGCGTGCCGAACGGGTCGGGAACCCGGGTCAACGGCTGGCCCAGGTGCTCGCGCAGCATCGTGGCGTTCGGCAGGTTGTCGGGCACCTTGCGCAAAGCATCCATGTCGTCGCTGAACGCGATCAGGCGGGACGGCTTGCCGGTCAGCTTGGTGAAGGCGCGGCGCACCCAGGTCGTCCGCGCGACTTCGCCGAAGGTGCCGATGTGCGGCAGACCGGACGGGCCGTAGCCGGTTTCGAACAGCGCCTCCGCCTTGCCCGACGCCTGCACCCGGGCGGCGACCTTCGCGGCCTCCTCGAAGGGCCATGCCTTCGGAAGGGGCAAGTTGTTGCAAACTGTGTCAGGCATTCGGCGCAAGCTAAGAATTACGGCCGCTTCGGTCAATCACCGAAGGTAGGCGAACCGGCGCAAGGTAGATGAAAGATGGCCAATCGCCCCCATCTCGCAGATGCAATATTGGAGGCTGCACCGTGCCCGTCTCACTGATGCCACGCCCGAGCCTGATAACCAGTGCCGTCGTTGCGCTGGCCATCGCCAGCGGCCTCGGATTCGGCTTGCTTGCGGCCACCACGGCGTTGGTCGTTCATCGCGTGGCGAAACGCTGATGCTGTTCTATCTGCCGGCGCTTGCCGCGATCCATTTCACGGCCAGCGCGGCGCTCGACGCTATGGCGGTGCTGTCCGCCAAGGCGCTTCGCGACATGCGGAAGGGCGGCCGACGCTAGCCGGCCGCCTGTTCCCTTACTCCTTGGCTTCGCTTGCCTGGGTGAGCGCCTCGCCCAGCGCGCGGACCTTCTCAGACGACTTGCTGTCGGCCTTGCCGGCGAGTGTGACCGTCTCCTTGCCGAGCTTGGCGACCAGCTTGCGGATGGCCTCGCCGTCCAACTCCTTTGCGTGAAGATGCTTCTTCAGGTTCTCCAAGTCCTTCACGATGGCCTTGGCGCCGGGCGACTCAAGCTTCTCGAGCGTGGCTTCCCAGCCCTCGATGTTCTTCGTGGCGGCGGCGACGGTGAAGCTCTTCACCCCGTCCTTAATGTGCTTAATGGTGGCATCGAACTGCGGCATGGGCATCTCCTCTTGGGTTAAGCCGCAACGACATTTGCCCGGCGCGGCTATTGCCCAGGGCGGGCGCTGCACACTTGCCCGTGATGGGTTGCCCGATGACATGGGGGTACGATGACGCTTACCCCCACGAACACGCAGTCGGCCGCGGTCGTCGCCGGGCACGGGCTTGCCAGCATCCTGACCGCGGACGGAGAATTGGCGACCGGCCCGGCGCGCGAAATCGTGGGCCTGCTCGGCGACGCCATGCCGCTGTTGGTGCACGCGCCCGTCACCTGGCGCCGGCTCGGGCTGCGTCCGCGCGCCTGCTTTGATCTGCTGGAGCTCTGGGCGTTCGTGCGGCCCGCTTGTCCCGCCGCCCCCACGCCGCGCGGCCTGGCGCTGGCGCTGGACATGGACCCGCCGCGCGACATGGAGGACGCGGCCGCCGTGCTGCCGGAACTGGCGCGGGCGTTGCTGGCGCGGCTGGCCGCTGGACGGGAGACCCCGGCCAACCGCGACGCAGCCTCGCTGGCCGCGCGCATGGGGAGCGCGGGTTGGGCCTGGGCGCCCGCGGTGCTGGCGGCGCTCGGCCCGCCCAAGGCGGGCAAGCCGGCGGACGCGCTGCGCGTGTGGCGGCGGTTGCCCGAGTGGGAGGATGCTGCCCCCGTGCCCCCGCCGGCCGCGCATGCCGTGCTGCCGGCGGACGCGCGCCGCCGCCTGGCCGCCATGTTGGGCAGCGCGGCGGAACAGCGGCCGGGGCAGGGCGACTACGCCGACGCCGCCGCTGCCGCGTTCACCCCGCGGCAGACCCGCGGCGACCCGGTGTTCGTGCTCGCCGAGGCGGGCACCGGCACCGGCAAGACGCTGGGCTACGTCGCCCCCGCCAGCCTGTGGGCCGAGCGCAACGGCGCGCCCGTTTGGATCAGCACCTACACGAAGCACCTGCAGCGCCAGGTCGAGTCCGAGCTGGCGCGCCTGCACCCGGACCCGGTCGTGCGGCGCCGCCGGGTCGTGGTGCGCAAGGGGCGGGAGAACTACCTCTGCCTACTGAACCTGGAGGAGCGGGTGAACAGCCTGGCCGGCGCGCACGGCTCGGCCGGGCTGGTTCCGCTCGGGCTGCTGGCGCGCTGGGCGCTGGCGACCTCGGATGGCGACATCGCCGGCGGCGACCTGCCCGGTTGGTTCGCCGAGTTGTTCGGCCCCGCCGCGTTGCTCGGGCTGGCGGACCGCCGCGGCGAGTGCATCCACGGCGCCTGCCCGCATTACCGGCGCTGCTACGTGGAGCACACCATCCGCCGCGCCGGCACGGCCGACCTGGTGGTGGCCAACCACGCGCTGGTGATGATCCAGGCGGCGCACGGCTTCAACGAGGGCGCCGGCGCCAACGAGGACGCCACGCCCACGCGTTACGTGTTCGACGAGGGCCATCATGTATTCGGCGCGGCCGACAGCGCGTTCTCCGCAGTGTTCGGCGGCATCGAGGGCGCCGAACTGCGCCGCTGGCTGCTGGGCGCGGAGGGCGGCGCCTCCCGCGCCCGTGGGCTGCGCCGCCGGCTGGACGAACTGGTGGGCGGCCGGACCGAGCTGGAAGCGCCGTTGGACGCGGCGCTGCAAGCGGCCCGCGCGCTGCCGGCGCCCGGCTGGTCGCAGCGGCTGGCCGAGCCCATCCCCGAGCTGGGCGGCCTGGACGCCGGGCAGGCGAACGTGTCGGAGACGCTGTTGCGGCTGGTGCGCCACCAAGTGCTGGCGCGCACGCCCGGCGCGGAGCTGCAGGCGACCGAGGGACGGCGCGCCATGCTGGAGTGCGACCTGCACCCGCTGACTCCCGGGCTGGCGGAGTCCGCTGACCGGCTGGCGCGCGCCATGGGCCGGATCGCCGAGCCGCTGCGCACCCTGGTCGCCCGGCTGGCCGAGCGCCTAGACACGGAAGCGGAGGAGATCGACGCCGCCACCCGCGGTCGCATCGAGGCCGCCGGCCGAGTGCTCAAGCACCGCGCGATCGATCGCCTGAGCGCGTGGCAGAGCATGCTGACCGAGATCGCCGCGCCGCCGCCCGAGCCCGGCCAGACGCCCGTTCAGATCACCTTCCTGCAACTGGACCGGCGGGAGGCGGGGGACCGCGACGCCGGGGTGCACCGTCACTGGCTGGACCCGACGCAGCCGTTCGCCGCGACCGTCGCCGCGGCCGCGCACGGTTTGCTGATCACCAGCGCCACCCTGCGCGACGGCGCCGAGGCCGAGGCGTGGGACGCGGCGGAGGCCCGGGTCGGCGCGCCGCATCTGCCGTCCCCGGCGCTCCGCGTCGCCGTCGCCAGCCCGTTCGACTACCCGAAGCAGACGCGCGCCTTCGTGGTCAACGACGTGGCGTCCGACGTGCCCGCGCTGGCCGCCGCCTTCCGCACCCTGTTCCTGGCGGCGGGCGGCGGCGGGTTGGGGCTGTTCACCGCCATCACCCGGCTGCAGGCGGTGCATGCGCGGATCGCCCCCGCGTTGGAGGCGGCCGGCATTCCGCTGCTGGCGCAGCACGTGGACGGGATGGACAACGCCACGCTGGTGGACGTGTTCCGCACCGAGGTGGATTCGTGCCTGCTCGGCACTGACGCCATGCGCGACGGGGTGGACGTGCCCGGCCGCGCGCTGCGGCTGGTGGTGTTCGAGCGGGTGCCCTGGCCGCGGCCCGACATCCTGCACCGGGAGCGCCGCATCCACCTCTCGGGGGGCAACCCTCGCGGCTACGACGACAGCATCGCGCGGCTGCGGCTGCGCCAGGCGTTCGGCCGGCTGATCCGCGCCGGAGGGGACCGCGGCGTCTTCGTGCTGCTGGACCGCCGCGCGCCGAGCCGCCTGCTGACCGCGCTGCCCCCCGGGGTGGAGGCCCGGCGGATGGGCCTGGCGGACACGGCCGCGGCGGTGCGGGCGTTCCTGAGCGGCGCGCCCCCTTCAGCGGCGCACTTGATATCGGACGGCGCTGCGTCCACGGTCCCGCCGATCATGGGGGAGTAGGATGCTCGCACGCACAGGGTTGGACCCGCAGGAGGCGCTGGTTTGCACGATGGTTCTGGTGGCCGCCACCGATGGCGGCATCACCGATCGTGAGATCGGCGTCATGTCCGCGCTGGTGCAGACTCTGCCGGCGTTCAACGGTTTTTCCACCGAGCAGCTGGATGCGGCGACCGAGGCGGCGATCAACCTGCTGCGCGAGGATGAGGGCCTGGCCCATGCCGGCCGCCTGATCCGCGAGGCGCTTGCGCCGAGGCTGCGGGAGACGGCGTATGCGTTGGCCTGCGAGGTGATCGCCGGCGACGGTTTCGCCGCGCAGCCGACGCTGCAGATGCTGGAGTTCGTGCTGGGCGAGTTGCGGCTGGACCCACTGGTCGCCAGCGCGATCGAGCGCGGCACAAGGGCGCGCTACCGCAAGGTCGAGGACGCCCACAGCGCCGACGGCGGACGGTAGGCGCCCACTTGAACCGTCATAGCCGGACCTGACCCGGCGCCATCCGCAGCGGCCGCCCCTAACCTGGTCATTGCGAGGAGCGCTTGCGACGCGGCAATCCAGCCGCGAGCGCCGTACGCGCCGCCTGGTTCGCCGCGCCGCCACGCGACGGCTCGCGATGGCGGGTGGTCATCTCGGCCACCCCCATCAGCGGTTCGCGCCCGGCACCCATTTCACGTCGGCGCCTGCGTTCAGCACCCGGCCCAGCACGAACAGGTGGTCCGACAGGCGGTTGAGGAACCGGATCACCTCGGGGTTCACCGCCTCCTCCCGCGCCAGCTTCACCACCAGCCGCTCGGCCCGCCGCACCACCGTGCGGGCGAGGTGCGCGTAGGCGGCGGCCGGGGTTCCGCCGGGCAGCACGAAGCTGTCCAACGGCGGCAGGCCGGCATTCATCGCGGCCACCTCCGCCTCCAGCCGCACGGACGGCGCGTCGGTCAGCCGCAGCCGGTCGCCGGCCTCGCCGGGCACGCACAGATCGCTGCCGACGTCGAACAGGTCGTTCTGCACCCGGGCCAGCATCGCGTCCGGATCGCCGGTGGTGTGCAGCCGCAGCAGGCCGATTGTGGCGTTCGCCTCGTCCACCGTGCCGTAGGCCTCGACCCGCAGCGCGTCCTTGGCCACCCGGCTGCCATCGCCGAGCGAGGTCTGCCCGGAGTCGCCGCCGCGGGTGATGACCCGGTCGATGCGGACCGTCACAGCACCAGCACGCCATGATGCTTGGCTTTGCCCTCGGGCTCGACGTGAATGGTGATGATCAAGTGATCCATATCCTCTCGCAACGCGGTTTCGATACGGTCGCATATGGCGTGCGCCTCCGACACGCGCAGGTCCCCCGGCACCACCAGGTGGAACTCGAGGTAGGTGAGCCGGCCGGCGTGACGGGTGCGCAGGTCGTGCGCCTCCAGCGCGCCTTGCGCGTGCTCGGCCACCATGCGGCGGATGCGCTCGACCACGTCGGGCGCGGGGGCTGCATCCATCAGGCCGCCGACGGATTGGCCAATCAGGCTGGTGCCCGACCACAGCACATACAGCGCGACCAACGCGGCCAGGGCGGGGTCGAGCACCGGCAGCCCGGTCGCGATGGCGAGGCCCAGCCCGGCGAGAATACCGGCGGAGGTCGCGACGTCGGTCCACAGATGCCGCCCGTCGGCCTCCAGCGTGATGGACCGGGCGGCGCGGCCGGCGCGCACCAGCACCACGCCCCAGACCCCATTCAGCGCCGTAGCCAGCCCGCTGAGCGCCAACCCCTGCCAGGGCAGCGCCAGCGGCGCGGGGTTGCGCCAGGTCTCCCAGGCGTGCTGCAGGATGGCGAGGCTGGCCACGATGATCAGCACGCCCTCGATGACGGCGGCGAAGAACTCGGCCTTCTGGTGGCCGTAAGGGTGGTTGGCGTCGGCCGGGCGCTCGGCGAAGCGCAAGGCGCCCAGCGCGATGAGGGCGGCGGCGACGTTGACCGTGCTCTCCAGCGCGTCGGAGAACAGCGCGGCGCTGCCGGTCAGCCAGGCGGCGCCGGCCTTGAGCATAAGCACGCCCACCCCCAGCACGATGCTGAAGGCCGCGATCTGCTGCGTGCGTCCCACTTGGCTGCGGAGTCCCCTCGAAGCGCCTCCGGCTGTAGCAAACGACAGCGGTGGCGTCACTTCGCGCCCCTACCCTGCGCCGACTACCTCGCCTCGCTCTATCTCGCGCGAACCTCCACCAGCGAGCCGTCGACACGGGTGTGAAACAGCGCCTGCAGCCAGCAGCCGTTGCGGTCGTACCAGACGCTGCCCGACACCAGCCCCGTCAGGTCGAACTTGTGCGCGGCAACCTGGCGGGCGCCGAGCGTCAGCGTCTCGTCGCCGGCGGGGGCGCTGCGCACGGCCACCACGGCGCCGGTCTCGCGGTCCAGCAGACGGGTCTGCGTCACCGTCTGGCTGTTCCACAGGCTGGTGGCCAGCAACGGCGCGGGGCCTGGCGCCACGCCTGTCACGCCGCGCCAGGTTCCGGCCGGGTCGCGTGCGGCATGCACCGTGCGGGGGGTGCCGTCGTCGTCGGTTTGGGCGTCGAGCGCGACCATCTGGCCGTCACGCCAGCGTTCCTCGCCGTGGTGCTGGTAGTGGTAGACGCGGATGCCCATGGCCCGCAGGGATGCCTCCATGTCGATAGTGACCGTCAAGTCCGGCCCGTTCAACGCGTAGCGCACCGTCTGCCGCCCGATGACGTTGCCGCCGCGCACGAGGTCGTAAGCGACGGTCTGCCCGTTCACGACCGGGCATACCGGCAGCGGCTCCGCCCGCGCGAAGGGTGGCTGGAGCGGCAGGGCCACAAGGGTGAGCAAGGCGAGGCGGCGGCCGGTTCGGGCGGTCATTGAGGCACCATACAAAGCGCGCCGCATCTGTCACGCCGGGCCGGCATCGGTCAAAGCCTCGATTTGGCGGACAGGGTGGGATTCGAACCCACGGAGGCTTGCACCTCGGCGGTTTTCAAGACCGCTGCCTTAAACCACTCGGCCACCTGTCCCCGGCCCCCGTACTGAGAGGGTTTCCCCGGCGCGCGCAACCCTTTATCCAGGTTCGCATCACGACGAAACAGGTCCCCATGCCGCGTAGAGCTCCCGCCCTGCATAAGATGGCCATGGCGGCCGTCGCCCTGCTGGCCCTGCCGGCCGCGGCGCCGCTGCCGGACACCGCCAGCATCATAACACTGCAGGTCGAGAACGACGCCGTCTCCACCCTGCGCGGCACGTCGGACCAGTACTACACCAGCGGGCTGCGCCTGGGGTTCACCTCCGGCACGGACCAGGTGCCGACCTTCCTCTCCAACGCGGCGAACAAGATCTGGGGCGACGGCGTGCAGCGCGTCAGCCTCGACGTCAGCCAATCGATCTTCACCCCGCGCGACACGCAGGCGACCAACCCGCCGCTGCGCGATCGGCCGTACGCCGGCATCCTGGGCGTCACCGGGTCGCTGATCCACGACACCGGCAACGCGCGCACCGTGCTGGCCGTGATGGTCGGCGTGGTGGGACCGGGCTCGGGCGCGGAGGAGACGCAGAACGGTTTCCACGACCTGATCGGCGACACGCCGAACCGCGGCTGGTCCACCCAGCTGAAGAACGAGCCGCTGTTCGAGATCACGCCCGAGCGCACCTGGCGGCTGCCGCTGGGCGAATACAATGGCATTTCGTTCGACACGCTGCCGTCGATCAGCGTCGGGGTGGGGCTGGCGCGCAACTACGTGCAGGCCGGCTTCGTGGTGCGGGTCGGGCAGGGGCTGGACAGCGATTACGGCGTCTCGCGCATTCGCCCGGGCCTGACCGGGACGGACGCCTACACGCCGACGCGGCCGTTCGCCTGGTACTTCTTTGGCGGCGCGGACGGGCAGGCCGTCGGGCAGGACGTCACGCTCAGCGGCAGCAACTTCAGCAACAGCCGCAACCGCGCGCCGAAATGGGACGTCGGCGAGTTGGAGGCGGGCGCGGCCGTCATCTATCGCGGCGTGCGCATCACCTACTCGCAGACCTGGCAGACGCAGGAGTTCCGCACGCAGAAGGGCGGCCTGTTCAGCTTCGGCTCGCTCGCGGCCTCCGTGCGGTTCTGATGCGCCGGCGGACTCTGCTGGGCGCGCTTACCATTGCCCCGGTCGCGGCGCAGGCGCGGGACGCCGAGAGCTTCGACGGGTTTGTGGCCGGGGTGAAGGCGGAGGCGCGGCGGGCCGGCATCCGCGAATCGACGCTCGATGCGGCGTTCGCCGGGATTGCGCCGAACCAGAAGGTCATCGACGCCGACCGCAAGCAGCCCGAATCGACCATGACGTTCGCGCGCTACCGGGTGTTCACCACGTCCGACAAGCGGATCGCGCGCGGCAAGGAGGCCTACGCCGCCCATCGCACGCTGTTCGGCCAGGTGGCGGAACGCTA
>CAXTBW010000076.1:0-20979 GCA_964242925.1 uncultured Acetobacteraceae bacterium | reverse complement strand
AGAAGACCGACCTGGTGGTGCTGGGCGCCGACGCCGGGTCGAAGGCGAAGAAGGCCGCCGAACTGGGCGTGCGGACGGTGGACGAGGCGGGATGGCGGGAGATCGCCGGGATGGCGTAGAAGAGCGGATGGCAAGACCGTGGCGAAAGCCCTCTCCTTCCGGGGGAGAATTGGGTGACGGGCCTGGCGACACGGCCCGGAACCGAGACTGGACGCGTTGATCGCGGATTCGGCAGTGCGAGCGGTGAACGCCGACCCGGCGCAGCGCCGCTGGGGCCGCCGCCTTGACGCCGACGTGCTGCTGGAGGCCGGCGACGACCTGTGCCGCCTGCAGGTGCGCGATGGGCAGATCACCGCGGTGAGCCGCGGACCGGCGGTGATGCCGTCCTGGACCGTGGCGTTTCGCGCCGAGCCGGACGCCTGGGCCGCGTTCATGCGCCCCGACCCGGCGCCGGGCTTTCACGACGTGATGGCGCTCGTGAAGCGCCGCGCGCTGCGCATCGAGGGCGACCTGCGCCCGTTCTGGCGCCATGTCTTCTGGTTCAAGGGCCTGTTCGCCATCATGCGCCAAACTGCCGGCGAGCCGCCGCCATGATCGAGGACGTCGTCGGCCGCTACATGCGCGTGCCCATCGAGGGCCGCCCGCACCGGGTGTACTTCGAGGAGGCCGGCCAGGGCATCCCGCTGCTCTGCCTGCACACCGCCGGGTCGGACACGCGGCAGTGGCGCGGGCTGCTGGCCGACCGGGCCGTCACCGACCGCTTCCGCTGCATCGCGTTCGACATGCCCTGGCACGGCAAGTCCTCGCCGCCGGACGGCTGGCATCATGGCGACTACCAACTCACCACCGCCGCCTACGTCGCGATGATCCAGGCGGTCTGCGGCGAGTTGGCGCTGGATCGCCCGATCGCGCTGGGCTGCTCGATCGGCGGTCGCATCGTGCTCGACCTCGCGGCCCGGCACGCGGGCGCCTTCCGCGCGGTGATCGGCGTGCAGTCGGCGGCGCATCTCGACCCGTACTACGACACCGAGTGGACGCACCGCGCCGACGTCCATGGCGGCGAGGCGTGCGCGGGGGTCATCTCCGGCCTGATGGCGCCGCAAAGCCCGGAGCACGAGCGGTGGGAGACGCTGTGGCACTACATGCAGGGCGGCCCCGGCGTGTTCCGCGGCGACCTGCACTTTTACAAAGTGGAGGGCGACATGCGGGCCGAGCTGCCGCGGATCGACACGGCGCGCTGCCCGGTCTGGCTTCTTACGGGCGAGTACGACTACTCCTGCCCGCCCGAAGCCACCCTGGCGACCGCGGCCGCGATCCGCGGCGCCACGGCCGCCATCATGCCCCGCCTCGGCCACTTCCCGATGAGCGAGAACTACGAACTGTTCCGCACCCACCTGCTGCCAGTGCTCGCGCGGATCACTCCCTAGCCGCGATTATTTGCGAGCTGCGCAATATGGCGGCGCGTCGCCGCTGGGCAGCATGGCGCACCCGCGTTCGATCTCGCCGGTGATGAGCGCGCACGGGTTGGACGCGTTGCACGGCGGATGCGTCGCCGGGGACACGAAGATGCATCGTTCGACCAGCGTTCGCGCGGCGGTTTCGCCAATGGCGACGCGGCAGGTTTGCGCGGGGGCGCCCCGGGCCGATCGAGCAACCAGGATGACGGCTGCGAGACCACACGATACAACCATCGTCATTGCGAGGAGCGCTTGCGACGCGGCAATCCAGCCGCCAGCACCGTGCTCGCCGTCCCGGATCGCCGCGCCGCCAAGCGGGCGCTCGCCATGACGAATGGCTACTTTGGGCCGCTGGCATAACGCACGTTCCCAACGAATATCACGGCCGAAAATGAGAACTCGTTTAGGTTGCATTGTGAGTTCTTGCGGTAAAAACGTGAGACAAGAAGGAATACGCGCATGCGCCTTGCGACTTATGCAATCATCACGGCTGGCCTGCTCGCCCTTGCTCCAGTCGCCCACGCCGGCGACCAGGACTTCACGCTCGTCAACCGCACCGGTTATCAGATCGACGACCTCTACGTCGCGCCGAGCGCAAGCAATAACTGGGGCCGCGAGATCATGGGCCAGGGCAACGTGCTGGAAAACGGCGACAGCTACGACGTGAACTTCGCGCGCTCCGCCCGCGCCTGCAAGTTCGACCTGAAGGTCAAGTACCACGACGGCGAGGAAGCAACCTGGCAGACCCTTGATCTCTGCCAGATCTCCAAGGTGTCGCTGTACTACGACCGCAAAGCGCAGACGACCCGCGCCCGCACCGAGTAGCGCGGGCGTCGCCCGTCAGCTCTCCGGCGCGACCCCGATATACTTGAACTGGTGGATCACGTCGTCGAGCGGGAAGGCGTCGTCCCGCCTGATCTGGAAGACGCTGACGGTGCGGCTGGCGAGGTCGCCGTTCTCGTCGAACGACACTGTGCCCTGCAACGTGTCCACCTTGGCGTCCTGGATCGCCGCGCGCACCGCCGCGCGCGTCACCGGGCCTGCCTTGGCGACCCGCTCGATCGCGTCGGCGATCACCATCACGCCGTCATAGGCGGTGATGGCGTAGTCCGACGGCTGGGCGCCGTACTTGGTGGTGAACGTCTTGAGCCACGCCTCCACCGCGGTCTGCTCCGTCACATGCGGCGAAGCAATCGTCGCATACCAGCCCTCGGCCGCCGGGAAACCGCCGCCCGTCAGCATCTCCGGGCCGAAGAACCCGTCGCCGCCGCCCTTGATCATTCCGGGGATGATCTCGTAGCCCTGCTTGACCAGCTTCACCCCGGCCTGCGCGTCTCCGCCGGTATACAGCGCGTCGCCGCCGAGGCTCTTGATCTTGCTCAGGATGGCCGAGTAATCGGCCTGCTTCGGGTCAAGCCGGTCACGACCTAGGACGTTCAGGCCCTTGGCGCGCGCCTGCCGCTCGAACGCGTCCGCCAGGCCCACGCCATAGGCGCCGCTGTCGTCCAGGATGAAGACCGACTTCACCTTCAGCGTCTCGAGGTAGAAATTGGCCATGGTCGGGCCCTGATAGGCGTCGGTCGTCACCGTCCGGAAAAAGATGTTCTGCCCGGCCGGCCGGTAGATCGTCGACAGCTTGGGCGAGGTCATGTCCGGGTTGGTTGCGCTGGGGGTGATCGTCGCCAAACCGCCCTGGCTGAAGATCGGACACATCGCCTTGGCCGCGCCGCTGTTCATCGGGCCGATCGCGGCGACCACGCTGGGGTCGGACACCATCTTGCGGGCGTTGGTGGCGGCCTGCGCCGGGTCGTACTGCCCGGCGGTCGCGGTGCCGTCGTTCAGCATCAGCACGTTCAGGTGGTAGCCGGCCACGCCGCCCTTCGCGTTCAGCTCGTCCACCGCGCTCTGCATGCCGTACTTGACCAGCGTGGCGGTGCCGGCCTGCGCTCCGGTCAGCGGCAGGTCGCAGCCGATGGTGAGGGATTTCTCCTGCGCCGCAACGCGCCCTATAAGCGCGGTCGCCAGCGCGGAACCGGACAGCAGTCGTAACGCATCGCGGCGGCTTGTCATGGGACGACTCCTTTTGGGCCTACAAAAAATGTTGCAAGAACGGCGCCGATGAAGGTCGTCGAGATTGCCAACGTCGATTTCTCGCTCCGCCACTTCGTCCTGCCGCTCATGCGCGGCATCCGCGCGCGCGGCCACGAGGTGGTCGGCGTCGCGGCCGACGGGCCCTTGCTGGCCGACATCCGCGCCGAGGGTTTCCGCGTCGAACCGGCGCCGTTCGTCCGCCGCGTATCCCCGCTCGCCCAATGGCGGGCGTTCCGCGCGCTGGTGGCGCTGCTGCGGCGCGAACGGCCCGACCTGGTGCACGGCCACATGCCGATCAGCGGCTTCCTGGCCCGGCTGGCCGCCTGTGCAGCCGGGGTGCCGCATATCGCCTACACCTGCCACGGCTTCCTGTTCAACCAGCCGGCGCCCTGGCCGCGCCGCGCCGCTTCGCTGGCGATGGAGTGGCTCGCGGGCCGCCTCACCACCATCTTCCTCACAGTGTCGGAGGAGGAGGCAGCCGACGCGCGCCGGCTGTGGATCGCGCGCTGCGCCACCGCGGTCGGCAATGGCCGCGACCCCGCGCTGTTCCATCCGGACCCGGCCGCCCGCACCCGATTGCGTTCCGCGCTGGGGGTGGCGCCCGACCGCGTCGTGGTGATCGCCGTGTCCCGCCTGGTCCGCCACAAGGGCTACCCCGAACTGCTGGCGGCCATGGCGGCGGTCCCCGGCGCCGAGCTCTGGGTGGTCGGCGAGCGGCTGGCCACCGACCGCGGCGAGGATATGGACGCCTTGCTGGACGCGCCCCGCGTGCGCCGGCTCGGCTACCGCACCGACGTGGCGCAGGTGCTCGCCGCCGCCGACATCTTCGCCCTGCCCAGCCATTTCGAGGGCCTGCCGATGTCGGTGATCGAGGCCATGCTGACCGGCCTGCCGGTGGTGGCCACCGCCATCCGCGGCCCGCGCGAGCAGGTGGTCGACGGCGTCACCGGCCTGCTGGTGCCGCCGTTCACCGTCGCGCCGCTCGCCGCCGCGCTGAACCGCCTGGTCGCGGACCCGGCGGAGCGCGCCGCCATGGGCGAAGCCGGCCGCCAGCGGGCGATGGCGCGCTACGACGAGGCCGCGGTCGTCGCGCGCACCCTGGACCTGCTCGGCCTCTGATTGCTGGCGCGTGCCGTCTCGCCTCTGGTATGGGCGCCCCATGACCCCCATCGCCCGCGCCCTCATATCCGTATCCGACAAGACCGACCTTGTTCCGTTGGCGCAGGCGCTGGCGGCGCACGGCGTGCACATCCTGTCCACGGGGGGGTCCGCAGCGGCGTTGCGTGCAGCGGGCATCCCCGTTACGGAGGTGTCGGACCACACCGGCTTCCCCGAGATACTGGACGGCCGGGTCAAGACGCTGGTCCCGCAGATCCATGGCGGTCTGCTCGGCCGCCGCGACGCGCCAACGCACGTGGCGGAGATGGCGGCGCACGGCATCACGCCGATCGACCTGCTGGTGTGCAACCTCTACCCGTTCGAAGCGACCGTCGCGTCCGGCGCCGACCGCGAGGCGTGCGTGGAGAACATCGACATCGGCGGCCCGGCGCTGATCCGCGCCGCCGCCAAGAACCACGCCCACGTCGCCGTGCTCACCGACCCGGCGCAGTACGCCGAACTGCTGACCGCCCTGCCCGGCACCACGCTGGAGCTGCGCCGCCGCCTGGCCGCCGCCGCCTACGCCCGCACCGCCGCCTACGACGCCGCCATCGCCGCCTGGTTCGCGCAGGACTTGGGTCAAACCTTCCCCGCCCGCATCGCCTTCGCCGGCGCGTTGCGGCAGACGCTGCGCTACGGCGAGAACCCCCACCAGCAGGCCGCGCTGTACGCCAGCGGCGACCGCCCGGGGGTGGCCAGCGCGCGCCAGGTGCAAGGCAAGGAGCTGTCGTTCAACAACCTGAACGACACCGACGCCGCATGGGAGTGCGTCGCCGAGTTCGCCGAGCCGACCGTCGTCATCGTCAAGCACGCCAATCCCTGCGGCGTCGCCTCCGCCGCGAGCCTGGCCGAGGCGTGGGAGGCGGCGTTGCGCTGCGACCCGCAATCCGCGTTCGGCGGCATCGTCGCGGTCAACCGCAAGCTGGACGCCGCCGCCGCCGAGCGCATCGCCGCGATCTTCAGCGAGGTGATCGTGGCGCCCGACGCCGACGAAGACGCGCTGGCGTTGCTGTCGCGCAAGAAGAACCTGCGCGTTCTGCTGACCGGGCTGCCCGACCCGGCGGCCCCCGGCATGCAGGTGCGCAGCCTGGCCGGCGGCCTGCTGGTGCAGACCCGCGACACCGGGCGCGTGACGGCGGATCAGCTGCGCCTCGTCACCAAACGCGCGCCGGATGCGGCGGAACTGGCGGACCTGCTGTTCGCGTTCCGCGTCTGCAAGCACGTGAAGTCCAACGCGATCGTCTATGCGAAGGCCGCCGCGACGGTGGGCGTGGGCGCCGGCCAGATGAGCCGGGTCGACGCCGCGCGGATCGCCGCGTGGAAGGGCGCCGCCGCCGCGGAGGCCGCCGGCCTGCCGGGCAGCCTGACGGCGGGCAGCGTGGCCGCGTCCGACGCGTTCTTCCCGTTCGCCGACGGGTTGCAGGCGCTGGTCGCGGCCGGCGCCACCGCGGTGGCGCAGCCCGGCGGCTCGGTGCGCGACCCAGAGGTGATCGCAGCGGCGGACGATGCCGGCATCGCGATGGTCTTTACTGGCATGCGTCACTTCCGCCATTGAGAGGCATTCTCAATGCTGTCGGCGTGACTTGATCAATACAGGTTCGCCGCCCATCTTGCGCGCATGCATGCTTTCGAGACGCTCACCGAACGGGAGATTTTGGCCCTCGCCATCAGCAACGAGGAGGAGGACGGCCGCGTTTACGCCGACTTCGCCGAGAACCTGCGCGAGGCGTTCCCCGACACCGCCCAAGTGTTCACCGACATGGCGGCGGAGGAGGACGGCCATCGCCGCGCGCTGCTGGACACCTACACGGAGCGGTTCGGCAGCCACATCCCGCTGATCCGGCGCGAGGACGTGCGCGGCCTGGTGTCGCGCCGCCCGGTTTGGCAGGTGCGCCCGATGGGCCTCGAGGCGGTGCGCCGCCACGCGCGGCAGATGGAGAACGACGCCGCGACGTTCTACACCCGCGCCGCCAGCCGCGCGACCGACACCGCCGTGCGCCGCCTGTTGGGCGACCTGGCCGCCGCCGAGGCCGAGCACGAGACCACCGCCGGCGCCATCATGGAGCGCCGCCTGCCCGGCGACGTGCGCCTGCGCGAGGACGAAAGCGCGCGCCGCCGCTTCATCCTGCGGATCGTGCAGCCGGGCCTGGTCGGGCTGATGGACGGCTCGGTGTCCACGCTGGCGCCCGTGTTCGCGGCGGCGTTCGCCACGCACTCGACGTGGAGCACCTTCCTGGTGGGCCTGGCCGCCTCCATCGGCGCCGGCATCTCGATGGGGTTTGCCGAGGCGCTGGCGGATGACGGCAAGATCTCGGGCCGCGGCACGCCGTATCTGCGCGGGCTGGTGTGCGGGCTGATGACCATGGCGGGCGGCATTGGGCACACGCTGCCGTTCCTGATCCCGGCGTTCTGGACCGCGACCGCCGCCTCGGGCGTGGTGGTGGTGTTCGAGTTGGCGGCGATCGCGTGGGTGCAGTGGCGCTACATGGAAACCTCGCCGCTGTCGGCGATGGCCAAGGTGATGCTGGGCGGCGCGGTGGTGCTGGCGGTGGGCGTGCTGATCGGCAGCGGCTGACCTCTTCCCTGCCGCGGCGAAGTCGTTACGATAGCGCGGAAAACCAGGGAGCCCATCGCCATGGCGGACATCGAGGCGATCGCGCGGCGGTTCTTCGTCGCGTGCGAGACCGGCGAGGGCTGGGCCGGGTGCCAGCCATTCTGCACGCCCGACGCGAGTTTCGCGGCGCAGTCCGAGCCGGTGGCGACGATCACGACGTTGCAAGGCTACGCCGATTGGATGCGCGGCCTGCTCACCACCCTGCCGGACGGACGCTACGAAATCCGGGCGTTCGCGACGGACCGGGAACGTCAAACCGTCTGCGCCGCCGCCACCTTCTTCGCCACCCACATCGGCGAGGGCGGCCCGGTGCCGCCGACCGGGAAGAGCACGGCGGCTGACTACGTCTACATCATGCGGTTTGCCGGCGACCGAATCGCCGCGATGACGAAGGTCTGGAACGCCGGCTGGACGATGAAGGAACTCGGCTGGGCGCAGCCTGCCGCTGGCTGAGACGAGCGTGCCGGCCGGCGGCGTCTCACCGCTCGGTCTACTGGCGGGGCTCAGGTAGGTCGAGCCAAGCGACGGCTTCGGAAGGCCGCAACTCCGCTGCATGCGTGTTAGTAGGGCTGACACCCAGTCGAGAATCTCCGCGTGGACTCCCACGACTGTTCCGATCCGATCGTCATCCCGATCACCATCACGATCCCAGACCCGAGACCGCGGCCCCACGGCGGCCGGTGCGACTTGGGGCCGTCGCATCACCAGAGCTTCACCGACCCGGGCTGGTTCAGAAGTCAGGGCGTGACCGGACGACCGCGCGCGGAACCTGCGCGGTTTCTGTGGGTAACCCTCGTTACCGCCCAGTGCCGCTGCTCAAACCCGAAGAACTCCCGACGCTGGAGGAGTTCAAGGACTGGCTGGCGCGAGCGCGCGGGCGGGCGCAGGAGATCGAACGCGAGGCTGGACGCGGCGTCTACGGCGACGCGACGCAGCACCTGCTGCTGGGCAAGCCATACCCGGCGGAAGTGGATGAGATACCCGGGCCGATCTTCCGCAACGAGGAAGCGGAGCAAACGCGCAAGGAGGAGCCTACCCTGTCATCCGGACTAGGCGCGATTGAAGCCGAGACTGGAAAGGTCTTCGAAGCGCGGCTCAAAAATGCCTTGGACGAGAAACACGTCACCCCCGCCCTTCCTCCACCGCATGGCACGCCACGCGTACCGCTCCCGCTTGCGTATAGCCGGGCCGCTCCACCCGGCAGCGCTCGTTCGCCAGGGGGCAGCGCGGGTGGAACGTGCAGCCCGGCGGCGGCGCGATCGGGCTGGGCGCCTCGCCGCCGATGCCGGGCCGCTCGCGCGCTGCGCCGCCCGCCGCGGCAAGGTCCGGAATCGCCTCCAACAGCAGCCGCGTGTAGGGGTGGCGCGGGTTGGTGAAGATCGCCTCCCCGGGACCATGCTCCACGATGCGGCCCAGGTACATCACGCCGAGCTGGTCCGACATGTGGCGGATGACGGCCAGGTTGTGGCTGATGAACAGGTAGGTCAGGCCTAACCGCGCCTGCAGCTCCCGCATCAGGTTCAGGATCTGCGCCTGCACCGACACGTCCAGCGCGCTGGTCGGCTCGTCGCACACCAGGAAGTCCGGCTCGGACGACAGCGCGCGCGCGATCGAGATGCGCTGCCGCTGCCCGCCGCTGAACTCGTGCGGGTACTTGCCGCCATCCGCCGCCGCCAGACCCACCTGCGACAGCAACGCGCCGACCCGCTCGGCCACCGCCGCGCCGTGCAGCATGCCGAACGCGCGCAGCGGCTCGGCCACGATGTCGCGCACCCGCCAGCGCGGGTTCAGCGAGGCGTACGGGTCCTGGAAGATCATGTTCATGCGCCGCCGCAGCGCCGGCTGCGACCGCGCCGACGACAGCGGCTGCCCCTCGAAGCGGATTTCCCCGGACGTCGGCGGATACAGCCCGACGGCCATGCGCGCGAGCGTGCTCTTGCCGCAGCCGCTCTCCCCCACCAATGACAGCGTCGTGCCCTTCGGGATGGCGAAGCTCACGTCGTCCACCGCGCGCAGCGTGCGGCGGCCGGTCCCGGACAGCACGCGCTGCAGCCACGGCCTGGACACGTCGAACGTGCGGCTGACATCCACTGCTTCGAACACATCGCTCACGCGGCGTACAGCCAGCACGCCGCTACGTTCTCCCGCGCCGGCATCAACTCCGGCCGCTCCACCCGGCAGCGATCGAACACCTTCGGGCAGCGCGGGTTATAGGCGCAGCCTACGGGGATGGCGCTCAGCCGCGGCATCGCGCCGTCGATCTGCGCCAGCCGGCCCACCCGCTCGCCCAGGGTTGGGATCGAGCCCATCAGCCCGACCGTGTACGGATGCGCCGGGCGATGCACCACCGCGCCCACGCCGCCCACCTCGATCACCCGGCCGGCGTACATCACCGCCACCCGGTCGCACGTCTCGGCGATCACCCCCATGTCGTGCGTCACCAGCAGCACCGCCGTGCCGTGCTCGCGCGCCAGCCCGCGCAACAGGGCGATCACCTGCGCCTGCACCGACACGTCCAGCGCGGTGGTCGGCTCGTCGGCGATCACCAGCTTCGGCTCCGCGCACAAGGCGAGCGCGATCACCACGCGCTGCCGCATGCCGCCGCTGAACTCGTGCGGGTAGGCGCCGACCCGCTCCGCCGCGCCGGGGATGCCGACCTTCTGCAGCCATGTGACGGCGCGCGCCCCCGCCTCGCGGTCGGACAGGCGCAGATGGGTCTGCATCGTCTCCACCAGTTGGCGCCCAACGGTGTAGAGCGGGTTCAGCGTGGTGAGCGGGTCCTGGAACACCGCGCCGATCTGCCGCCCGCGCACCTGGCGCATCTGCTCGGGCGCCAGCCGGTCGATGCGCCTTCCCTCCAATCGCACCTCCCCGGCCACGATCCGCCCGGGCGGCTCCAGCAAGCCGATGATGGCGGCGCCGGTCAGCGACTTGCCCGCGCCGCTCTCCCCCACCACGCCCAATATCTCGCCCGCTTGCAGGCTCAGGCTGACGTGGTCCAGCGCGTGCAGCACGCCGCGCCGGGTCGGGAAATCGACGCACAGCGCGTCCACCTCGAGCAGAGCGCTCATCGCAGCCTCGGATTGAGCGCGTCGCGCAGCCAGTCGCCCAGCAGGTTGATCGCCAGCACCATCACCGCCAGCGCCACGCCGGGGAAGATGGTGATCCACCACTCGCCGCTGTACAAGAAGTCGTTGCCGATGCGGATCAGCGTGCCGAGCGATGGTTGCGTCGCCGGCAAGCCGACGCCCAGGAACGACAGCGTCGCCTCGTCCAAGATCGACAATCCGATGTTGATGGTCGCGATCACCACCACCGGGCCCCACGCGTTCGGCAGGATGTGGGTGAACACGATGCGTGGGCCCGACAGCCCGATCACCCGCGCCGCCAGCACGTAGTCGCGCCCGCGCTCCACCAGAGCGGAGCCGCGCACGGTGCGGGCGAATTGCGGCCAGCGGCTGATCCCGATGGCGAAGATCAGCACGAAGATCTCCAACCGCTCGTGCAGCCCGGACGGCAAGGTAACGCTCACCACGCCGTCCACCAGCAGCGCGATCAGGATGGCCGGGAACGTCAGTTGCACGTCCGCGACCCGCATCAGCACGGCGTCCACCGCGCCGCCGGCGTATCCCGCGGTCAGCCCGACCACCACGCCGACCACGGTCGCGAACACCACCGCGGACAGCCCGACCTCCAGGCTGATGCGGGCGCCGTAGAGCATCGCGGAGAGCAGGTCGCGCCCCTGGTTGTCGGTGCCCAGCAGGTGCGCCGCGCTGCCGTCGGGCAGGAAGGCGGGCGGAATCAGGCTGTCCATCAGGTTCAGGCTGGCCAGGTCGAACGGGTCGTACGGCGACACGAGCGGCGCCAGCAGCGCGGCGAGGAAGCAGAACGCCACGATTGCGAACGAGACGATCGCGACGGGGGAACGGCGGAAACCGTACAGGAAGTCGCCGTCCCAAGCCCGCGCAACTGCGTTCATCGGCGCACCCGCAGCCGCGGATCGACCACGAAGTATAGCAGGTCCACCACCATGTTGATGACGACGAACAGCACCGCCACCAGCAGCAGGTAGGTGGACATCACGGGGATGTCGCCGACCTGGATGGACTGCACCAGCAGCAGGCCCATGCCGGGCCACTGGAACACCGTCTCCGTCACGATCGAGAACGCGACGATGCCGCCCAGCTGCAGCCCGGCCACCGTGATCACGGGGACCAGCGTGTTCTTCAGCGCGTGGCCGAAATGGATGGCGCGGCTGGACAGCCCACGCGCGCGGGCGAACTTGATGTAGTCCGACCGCAGCACCTCGAGCATCTCCGCCCGCACCAGGCGCATGATCAGCGTCATCTGGAACAGCCCGAGCGTGATTGCCGGCAGCACCAGCGCCTTCAGCCCCGACACGGTCAGCAGCCCGGTGGTCCAGAAACCAAAATCGACCGTGGTCCCGCGGCCGTAGGACGGCAGCCAGCCCAGCAGCACGCTGAACACCAGGATCAGCAGGATGCCGATCAAAAAGGTCGGCAGCGACACGCCGACCAGGCTCAGCGTCATGAACACGCGCGAGGCGAACGCCGTGCGGTAGATGCCCGTGTAGACCCCGGCCGGCACGCCCACCGCCAACGCGAACAGCGCGGCCGCGGCCGACAGCTCGGCGGTGGCGGGCAGCCGCTCTGCGATCAGCGAGGAGACCGGGCGGGCCAGGCGGTAGCTGACGCCGAACTCGCCGTGCAGGACGGCCCAGAGGAACTTCACGTATTGGACCACGAACGGCTGGTCGAGGCCGAGCGCGTGGGTCATGCGGACCTTGTCGGCCTCGGTGTAGGAGGTGCCGAGCATGATGTTGACCGGGTCGCCGACGTAGGCGAACAGCGCGAAGGCGACGAACGCCACGACCAGCAATACGGGGATGGCCTGCAGGATGCGCGACAGGATGAAGGCGGGGATGGCGTGCGGTCTCCGGCGTATCCGCGCAGGCTAGGCCGCCGTCGTCGCCGCGGGCAAGGCTATCCGCCGAACAGAGTATAGGTCGCGTGATAGTCGATCCGCGCCTCGGCGCCCTCATGGGCCGCGTCGCACCCGGTGGCGGGCGCCAACCCGCCGACGGTGTCGCTGCGCACGATGTAGCTCACCTGAGCGAAGGCGCCGGCGCCTTCGTGCGATGCCGCGCGCAGCACGAGCCACGGGATGGCGCCGGGCAAGGGCGCCGGGTTTGCGGCCAACACCTCGCCCACGACGGTGCTGCCATCCGTGGCGCGCCAGCTCGGCCCGGCGAAGTGCCTCCCGACCTCCCGGCCGTCCTTGTCGGTCAGCACGGCGGCGGGCGCCTTCAACGTCCAGGCCCAGGCGCCGTCGCGTTGGCCGCAGCCGTAGATTTGCTGGCCGGTCCCCGTCAGCACGAAGGGCGCCGCCTGCGCGCTGGATGCTGCCAGCAGCGCCAGGCTCACCAAGGCCAGGCTCACCAAGGCCAGGCTTGGCAGCGCCCTCAACGTTCGGTGGTCCAGTAGGTCAGCGCCAGCAACGGCGCCGCCACGCCCAGCGCGCTGGTCAACGCCCAGCCGCCCTGCGCGAACGCCCAGGCGCCGGCGGCCGAACCGATCGCGCCGCCCACGAAAAAGGCGGCGATGAAAAGCCCGTTCAGCCGGCTGCGGTAGGCTGCGCCCAGGCTGAAGATCGCCCGCTGCCCGAGCACCAGGCTGGCGGTCATCCCGAAATCCAGCAGGATCGCCGCCGCCACCAGCATGGCCAGGCCCGCGCCGCCGCCGTTGCGGCCGCCATAGCCCAATGCGAACGAGCAGGCGACCGCCAGCATGGCCAGCCCGCTCGCCGGGCGGCTCCAGCCGCGGTCGGCCACGCGGCCCGCGATCGGGGCGGAGATGGCGCCGGCCACCCCCGCCAGCGCGAACCAGGCGATTCCCGTCTGCGACAGGTGGAACACCGCGCTCAATTGGAGCGGCGCCGCGGTCCAGAAGAAGCTGAACGCGCCGAACAGGCAGGCCTGGTACGCCGCCCGCCGGCGCAACACCGGCGTGTCCCGCACCAGCGCCGCCATCGACGCCAGCAGCGCGCGATACCCGGGGCCGGGCGCCGGGCGCCGTGCCGGCAACGCCAGCCGCAGCACCACGGCCAGCCCGGCCATGAGTGCGGCGGCGACCCCGAACACCACGTGCCAGCCGAACCGGTCCGCGACGAAGCTCGCCGCCGGCCGCGCCAGCATGATGCCCAGCATCAGGCCGCTGGTGACGTTGCCGACCACGCGGCCCCGCGTCGCCTCGGGCGCCAGGTGGGCCGCGAACGGCACCATCACCTGCACCGCGACCGACCCCATCCCGATCAGCGTGGCCGCGGCGAGGAACTGCGGCGCGCTGGCGGATAGCGCCGCCGCCAGCAACGCGAGCGCGCTCAGCGCCACGATCAGCACGATCAGCCGCCGGTTCTCGAACAGGTCGCCCAGCGGCACGACGAACAGCAGCCCCAGCCCGTAGCCGATCTGCGACATCGTCACCGTCAGCCCGGCCGCGTGCGGCGACAGCCCCAGCGCCGCGGCGATCGGCCCGGCGAGCGGCTGCGCATAGTAGATGTTGGCGACGATCAGCCCGCAGCCGGTGGCGAGCAGCAGCACCAGCCAAGAAGGCACCGCCGGATGGTGCTGGGTCAGCCCACCGGCTCCCCGACGCTGGCGAACTCGGTCACCAGCGTGTAGCCGACGCCCAGCAGGACGGGGCCCAGGAAGATGCCGAGCAGCCCGAACGCCAGCGCGCCGCCCAGCACGCCCAACACCGTCAGCAGGAACGGCAACTGCGCCCCGCGCGAGATGAAATACGGCCGGATCACGCTGTCCGCGCCCGATATGGCCACCACGCCGTAGACCACCAGGAACACCGCCCAGCCGATGTGCTCGGTGCTGGCGAGCCAGATCGCCGCCGGGATCCAGATCATCGGCGCCCCGATCGGCAGCACCGACACCAGCCCGGCGATGGCGCCCAGAAGCACCGCGCGCGGCACGCCCGTCAGCCAGAGGCCGAACGCCGTCAGCATGCCCTGCACCAGCGCCGTGCCCAGCAGTCCGTAGACAGTGCCGCGCACCACCTTGCCGGTTACCGTGATCAGGCGGTCGGCGTAGGCGCCCGCAATCCGCCGCAGGATCGCGCGGCCGCTGACGGCGATGCGGTCGCCGTACACCCACAGGAAGAACGCCACGAACAGCGCCATCAGGAACTGCAGCACCCCGGACGCGATGCCCAGCAGCAGCGTGAGGCCGTTCTCCGCGATCATGCCGAAATACGGGCGGAAGAAATCCGCCATCACCGACAAATCGGCGGCCCAGCTGTTCCACAGGTCGGACAGGCCCTGGCCCACCACCGGCAGGCGGTGTAGCCAGCTGGGCGAGGTCGGCAGCCCGGTGTCGAACAGCGCGCCGAGCGAGGCGCGCAACTGCGCGACATCGTCGGACCCGGCCGGCGCCGCAACCGCCAGCGGCAGCACGAGCAGCAGCGCCGTCAGCAGCACCATGACGAGCGCCGCGCCGGTGCGGCCCAAATGGCTGTGCACGCGCACCCATTCGAACACCGGCCAAGTGGTGAACACCAGGATGGCGCCCCACAAAATCGACGATATGAAGGGGTGCAGCACGAAGCCGCAGCCGACTGCGATCCCCGTTAGCAAGAGGCCCAACAGCAGGCGTTCTGCGTTCATGGCGGATGGGTTATCCTGCGGGCGCCGCCGTGCCAATGCAAAAGGAACCGGGAATGCCACGCTTCTGCGCCAACCTCACCATGATGTTCAACGAGCACCCGTTCCTCGACCGCTTCGCCGCTGCGGCGAAGGCCGGGTTCGAGGCGGTCGAGTTCCTGTTCCCGTACGACTTTCCAGCGGCCGAGATCCGGGCCCGGCTGGACGACAACGGCCTGACGCAGGTGCTGTTCAACATGCCGCCGGGGGACTGGCCGATGGGGGAACGCGGCCTCGCCTGCCTGCCAGGCCGCCAGGCGGAGTTCCGCGACGGGGTGAAGCGCGCGCTCGACTACGCCGGCGTGCTGGGAACCAAGCGGCTGCATTGCATGGCCGGGCTGCTGCCGGCCGGCCTGGCGGCGGGGACGGCGGCCTCGTTGTACGCGGTCAATCTCGCCTGGGCGGCCGAGCTGGCCAAGCAGGCCGGCGTGCTGATCGTGATCGAACCGATCAACCACCGCGACATGCCGGGCTTCTTCCTCAACACCAGCAGCCAGGGCGCGGCCATCGTGGAAGCGGTCGGCCGCGATCGCCTGGCGCTGCTGTTCGACGTCTACCACACGCAGGTGACCGAGGGCGACGTCACCAGCCGGATGGCCGCGCTGCTGCCGCTGATCGGTCACATTCAGATCGCCGACGTGCCGGCCCGTAATGAACCAGGCACCGGCGAACTGAACTGGTCGTTTCTGTTCCGCCGCATGGACGCCGTCGGCTACGACGGCTGGGTCGGCTGCGAGTATCGCCCGGCGGGCGACACGGCGGCGGGACTTGGTTGGATGACCGAACTGGACAAGTGAACATCGTCCGATTCTTGCGACTTTCACTCTTAGCGCGAACCGCGAATCGGTCGGCAACAAAAGTTCTCGTCGACACAACCAACGGTTGCTATTTCGAGAAAAAAGTCGCCTACTCCTCCTAGACCTTGAAGTATACCATCACGATCCTGTTATGTCGTATAGCTGAATGCTAGTGGAAATTTTGGATTCATCGCTAGCGCGCCCGGGAGTGGCCAAATTATGCGTTTCACCGAGATTGGACAGCAGTTGCGGGCCTACCGCCTCGAGTCCGGCCTGCGAGCTGAGGAGATCGCTGCAAGGCTAGGTGTTTCCCGCGCGGCGCTCTATCGATACGAGAAGGGCGAGGTCATCAAGCTCGACACCGTGAAACGGCTGGCGGAACTGCTCAAGATCTCGCCGCTCTCGTTGCTCGGCATCGGCGTGGAATATTACAATCGTCCGATCGGCTACTTCGAGCGGGTGCGGCAAACCGAGGAGTCGGCGGACCAGATCCTCCAGGTGTCGGGGCCGCTCTGCTACCTCACCACGTCTGAAGCCTACGACGCCGCAATGGCCGACGTGTGCGAGGCCTATGTCGCGGCGTCCGAGGGCGACAAGGCGGGGTTGCGCGCCGGGATCGAGCAAGTGCAGGGCATCCTCGCCGCCCGCAAGCGGATGTACGGCATGCGCCGTCCCGGCATCATCGCGATTCTGTCGCTGGCCCGCATCGAGCGGCTTCTGGAGGCCGGCATCGCGGGCAGCACGCCCGTCTCGGACAGGCTGCGCCAACGTTGCCGCGAAGTTGCAGCGACGGAGATCGAGCAGGTCGCGACCATGATGGAGGCCGAGCCGATGGGCCTGCAGTTCGGCGTGCTGCCGAATGCCGAACCTACTAGTTCGTTCAAGATCCTCCGGGCCCGGGACCGCGCCACGCTCGCCATCAACCCGTTCCGCGCCGACGGGCTGCCCGGCAGTCAGACCGGCGTGGCCATGATCACCGGCGCCGACGAGGCGGTTGCGACTCACCAGCGGGTGGCCGAGCAGATGTGGCGCGACTCGCTGAAGGGCGCGACGGGGGCCAACCACATCCGCCGGCTGATGCAGTCTCACAAGATGACCCAAGTGGCGGCTTAGGCGCATACCTCGGCTGGCTGGCCAAAGGCTGGCCGGCACGCCTCGCTCAGTCTACAACGGGCCATGACGACGGCCCCCGACGTGACTGTGGAATCGCGTGAAACCGTTTGGCGCGGGCGCACCCAGCTCGATGTCGTCCGGTTCCGCAATCGCCGGTTCGACGGCGCGATGTCGGATGTCCGGACCTGGGAGGTCTGGCTCCGCGGCCACGCGGTTGGCGTGCTGCCCTATGACCCGGTCACCGACCAGGTCGTGATGATCGAGCAATTCCGCTATCCCGCCATGCTCGCCGGCGTCGACCCGATGATGCTCGAGATACCGGGCGGCTTCATGGACGAGGGCGAGACGGAGCAGCAGACCGCGTCCCGCGAGATGCGCGAGGAGATGAACCTGGCCGCCGACCGCCTGCACCGGGTCGGCCGCTTCGTGCTGAGCGCTGGCGGCTCCGACGAAACCGTCACCATCTTCGCCGGCCGCATCGCGGCGCCACGAGCCGACGCCGACGGCATCGCGGGCTACGCCGGCCTGGCGGTCGAGAACGAGGACATCCGCACGCGCGTCCTGCCCGCGTCCCTGGCGATCGAGAATGCCCTCGCCGGACGCTACGCGAACTCGATCACCGCCATGGCGCTGCTCTGGTTCGCCGCCCGCCGCGACTGGCTGCGCACCGAGTGGGCCGCGTGACCGCCCGGCTTTACCTGGATGACGCCTACGGACTGGAAACGGCGGCAACGGTCGTCGCCGTGCCGCCCGGCGGCGTGATCCTCGACCGCTCACCGTTCTATGCGCGCAGCGGCGGCCAACCCGGCGACACCGGGCGGCTGACCTGGCCCGGCGGCGAAAGCATCGTCGCGGAGGCGGTGAAGGGCGAAGGCGACGCCATCCTCCTGCCGATCGACGGGAAGCCGCCGCCGGTCGGCGCCGTGGTCACCGCCAGCATCGACTGGCCACGCCGCCTGGCGCACATGCGGATGCACACGGCGCTGCACCTGCTCTGCAGCCTGCTGCCCGGCGCGGCCGTCACGGGCGGCCAGATCGGCGCCGAGAAGTCCCGGCTGGACTTCGATCTGCCGGCCGCGCCGGACCGCGAAGCGATCGAGGCGGGATTAGTCGCGCTGGTGGCTGCCAACCACCCGGTGTCGACCGAGTGGGTGGACGAGAGCGTGCTGGACACCAATCCCGGCCTGGTCCGCACGCTTTCGGTGAAGCCCCCGCGCGGCACGGGGCGGTTGCGGCTGGTGCGGATCGGATCGGTCGACGACCCGGTGGACCTGCAGCCCTGCGGCGGCACCCACGTCGCCGCCACTGGCGAAATCGGCCCGATGCGGGTGCTCAAGATCGAGAACAAGGGCAAGCAAAACCGGCGCATCACCCTGGCGCCGGGCTGAGAAGGGTCGCGCAATGCAACAGCTGGTTTCCGTCGAATGGCTGGCCGCGAATTTGCGTTCGCCGGGCCTGGTCGTGCTGGAGTCGACCAAGTACCTGCCAACCGAGAACAAAGACGGCAAGGCCGGCTTTCTCGCCGCGCACATCCCCGGCGCGCGCTACTTCGACCTGGACGTGATCGCGGACATCGACAGCGCGCTGCCGCACATGACGCCGGCCGCGGGGCGGTTCGCGCGCCTGGTGGGGGAGCTCGGCGTCGGCGACGAGACGCGGGTGGTGTTCTACGACCAGGCCGCCACGATGTGGGCGACCCGCGGATGGTGGATGATGGGCCTGTTCGGCCACGACGAGGCCGCCGTGCTGGATGGCGGCCTGGCCGCCTGGCGCCGCGCCGGCCATCCCATCGAGTCCGGCGAGCCGGCGCCGGCCTCCCCCGCGAGCTTCACCCCGCGCCTGCGCGCCACCCGGTTGCGCGGCTTGGCCGACCTGCTGGAGACGGACGCGCTGGTGCTGGATGCGCGCAGCCCCGCGCGGTTCGCCGGGTCGGCGCCGGAGCCGCGGCCCGGCGTGACGCCCGGGCACATCCCGGGCGCCGTCAACCTGCCGTATTCGGAGCTGATCGACGCCGACGGGCTGTTCCTGGCGCCGGATGCATTGCGCGCCCGCCTTGCGCGGGCCGGCGCCGACGACTCGCGCCCGGTGATCACCACCTGCGGCAGCGGCGTCTCCGCCACCGTCATCGCGATGGCCCTGCGGCTCGCCGGGCTGGAGCAAGGCGCGGTGTATGACGGGTCCTGGTCGGAGTGGGGCGCCGACTCGACGACACCGAAGGAGACCGGCTGATGCCTGACCACACCCCGCCGGCGGCCAAGCCGTCGCTCGCCACCCGCCTGTCCCATCTCGGCCGCGCCGGGACCCGCGCCGTGGGCTTCGTCAATCCGCCGGTCGCCCGCGGCTCCACCATGCTGTACGAGAGCTGCGACGACCGCCGGGCGCACAGCGACGAACGGCTCGGCCGTGGCCCGCTCTACGGCACCGCCGGCGGCCCGACCCACCACGCGCTCGAGGACGTGGTGGCGGCGATCGAGGGCGGCACGCGATGTCAGATCGTCTCGACCGGGCTGGCCGCCGTCACCGTGCCGTTGCTCGCCTACCTGTCCGCCGGCGACCATTGCCTGATGCCGGACAGCGCATACGGGCCGGCGCGCGCGTTCTGCGACGGCTTTCTCGTCCGCATGGGCGTCACGACCGACTACTACGACCCGCAGGTCCCACCGAACGCGCTGGCCGAGATGATCCGTCCGGATACGCGCGTGCTGTATACCGAGAGCCCGGGCAGCCACACCTTCGAGGTTCAGGACATCCCTGCGCTGGCCGCCGTGGCGCACGCGCACGGGCTGGCGGTGCTGATGGACAACACCTGGGGCATCCGTTCCTTCCAGCCTTTCGCGCACGGGGTGGATGTGTCGATCCAGGCGCTCACCAAATACGTCGCCGGACACTCGGACGTGTTGCTCGGCGGCATCACGGTCAACGACCCGGCGCATTGGGAACGGGTGCGAACCACCACCTTGCAACTGGGCCACTACGCCAGCCCCGACGATTGCTGGCTGGCCCTGCGTGGCGCGCGGACCATGGGCGTGCGACTGGACCGGCAGATGCAGTCGGGCCTGCGCGTGGCCGAGTGGTTCGCCGGCCGGCCGGAGGTGGCGCGCGTGTTGCACCCTGCCCTGCCTGGCGCGCCGGGCCATGCGCTGTGGCGGCGGGATTTCACGGGCGCCGCCAGCCTGTTCGGGGTGGAGTTTCAGCCGCACTACAGCCCGGCCGCGGTGGACGCCTTCATCGACGGCCTGACCCTGTTCGGCATCGGCGCGTCCTGGGGCGGGTTCGAGAGCCTGGCGTTGCCGACGACCGGGCACATCACCCGCACGACCGACAGCGGACGGTTTGCCGGGTCGATCGCGCGCTTCCATATCGGGCTGGAGGATCCGGCCGAGTTGATCGCCGATCTCGCCGAGAGCATGGAGAACCTGAGTGGAATCGTCTGAGCTGCCGATGCGCTACGACGCGGCCGGCCTGGTCCCCGCCATCGCCCAGCAACACGACACCGGCGAGGTGCTGATGATGGCCTGGATGAATGCCGAGTCGCTGGCGGAAACGCTTGTGACCGGGCGGGTCTGCTACTGGAGCCGCAGCCGGTCCGCGTTATGGCGCAAGGGCGAGACCTCGGGTCAAACGCAGCGTCTCGTCGAGGCCCGGCTGGATTGCGACGGCGATACGCTGCTGTTGCTGGTGGACCAGCGCGGCGCAGCCTGTCACACCGGCCAGCGCAGCTGTTTTCACCGCGCTATTCGAGAGGGCGCGATTGTGACGACGACCGAACCAATTGCCGACCCGGTCGCCCTATATGGCTCAGCCGGCCCGGAATAACTGAAGCGAAGCGCCGCTGGAGGTTGCCGATAGGCTGCGATGCTTGCGCAAGCGATGCGCGGAACCGCTGCCGACGCAGGCCACGGGTCCGCGATCGATCAGGCCGCGAGGCGGATCTCGCCGAAATTCAGCCGCGACCGGATCGCCTCCAGCGCCGGCCCCTCGGTCAACCGCGGCGCGCAATACACGGCGCGAACCGCGATCT
>CAXTBW010000075.1:0-23257 GCA_964242925.1 uncultured Acetobacteraceae bacterium | reverse complement strand
ACACGCCCGGCGTCACCATCCACCGCATGCTGCCCGTGTTCGGCTTCGACGACGCGCCGCACGGCCATGCCGAGATCAGCTTCCAGGACGTCCGGGTGCCCGAGTCCAGCATCCTGCTCGGCGAGGGCCGCGGGTTCGAGATCGCGCAGGGGCGGCTCGGGCCGGGCCGCATCCACCACTGCATGCGCACCATCGGCCTGGCGGAGCGCGCGCTGGAGATGATGTGCAAGCGGGCGCTGTCGCGGCGCCCGTTCGGCAAGCCGCTGGCGGACCAGGGCGTGACCATGGAGCGCATCGCCAACAGCCGCATCATGATCGACCAGTGCCGCCTGCTGGTGCTGCACGCCGCCTGGAAGATGGACACGGTGGGCAACAAGGCGGCGCGGCGGGAGATCGCCGAGATCAAGGTGTCGGTGCCCAACATGGCGTGCCAGGTGCTGGACTGGGCGGTGCAGATGCACGGCGCCGCCGGGGTGTCGAACGATTTCGGCCTGGCCAAGATGTATGCCGGCGCGCGCACGATGCGGCTGGTGGACGGGCCGGACGAGGTGCACCGCTATCAGCTGGGCCGGCTGGAGCTGGCCAAGTACAAGCCGCCGCGGCCGAACGTGGCGGCTGCGGAATGAGCAGCCTGTTCGACCTGACGGGGAAGGTCGCGCTGATCACGGGCAGCTCCAAGGGCATCGGCCGCGCCATCGCGGAACGGATGGCCGAGCACGGCGCCAAGGTGGTGGTGTCGTCGCGCAAGGCCGATGCGTGCGAGGCGGTGGCGGCCGGCATTCGCGCCAAGGGCGGCGAGGCGATCGTGCTGCCGGCCAATATCGGCCACAAGGACCAGTTGCAGGGCCTGGTGGACGCGACGGTCGCGCACTGGGGCGGGATCGACGTGCTGGTGTGCAACGCGGCGGTGAACCCGTATTTCGGGCCGTCCATCGACTGCCCGGACGACGCCTTCGACCGCGTGATGGGCAGCAACGTGCGGTCCAACTTCTGGCTGTGCAACATGGTGCTGCCGCAGATGGCGGCCCGCGGCGGCGGCGCGGTGATCGTGATCAGCTCCATCGCCGGCATCCGCGGCACGCCGACCCTGGGCGCGTACGGCATCAGCAAAGCGGCCGACACGGCGCTAACCCGCAACCTGGCGGTGGAGTGGGGCGGGCGCAACATCCGCGCCAACTGCATCGCGCCGGGCCTGGTGCGCACCGACTTCGCCCGCGCGCTGTGGGAAAACCCGGCAGTTCTGGCCAAGCGGGTGAAGGACAGCCCGCTGCCGCGCATCGGCGAGCCGGACGAGATCGCCGGCGCTGCGGTGTTCCTCGCCAGCCCCGCCGGCAGCTTCACCACGGGGCAGGTGTTTGTGATCGACGGCGGCGTTACGATTGCCGGGGCCGCGCTGGAATGACTTGGCCTGCTGTTCTGCTCCCTCTCCCGCTTGCGGGAGAGGGTCGGGGTGAGGGTGGCGCTGCGCACCTGACGATTTGTGCAACCCCGCTTTCCCTATCACCCCAACCCTCTCCCGCAGGCGGGAGAGGGGGTAAGAGCGCGCGATGACTGAACCGAATGGCGCCCCCGTCCTCGTGCCGCCGCTGCCGGCGCATCGGTTGGACGAGGCGCGGCTGGCCGCTTATCTCGCCGACGCGCTGCCGGGGTTCGCCGGCCCGCTCACCGTCCGTCAGTTCCAGGGCGGACAGTCCAACCCAACCTTCCATCTCCATACGCCCGGCGCGGAGTACGTGCTGCGCAAGCGACCGCCGGGCGCGCTGCTGCCGTCGGCCCACGCGGTCGATCGCGAGTATGCCGTGCAGCGGGCGCTGGCCGGATCGTCTGTGCCCGTCGCGCCGATGCGCCTGCTGTGCCGCGACGAGGCGGTGATCGGCACCATGTTCTACGTCATGGACCACGTGCCCGGCCGCGTGTTCACCGACCGCACGCTGCCCGGCGTCCCGGCCAGCCACCGCGCCGCCATGTACGATGCGATGAACCAGGTCATGGCCGCCCTGCACGGCGTGGATTGGCAAGCCGCCGGGCTCGCCGGGTTCGGCCGCCCGCAGGCCTACGTCGCCCGGCAGATCGACCGCTGGACCCGGCAATACGCCGTCGCCGACGTGGGCCACGTGCCGGAGATGGACCACCTGATCGCCTGGCTTCCCGCTCACATCCCGGCCATCGACGAAATCGCCATTGCCCACGGCGACTTCCGCCTGGGCAACCTGATCTTCCACCCGTCCGAGCCGCGGGTCGCGGCGGTGCTGGATTGGGAGCTGTCGACGCTCGGCCACCCGCTCGCTGACCTCGCCTACAACATCATCCCGTGGCGGTTGCCGGTGGCGATGGAGGGCCTGGTGGGCGCCGCGTCCGCCGGCATCCCGACCGAGGCGGAGTACGTGGCCGCCTACTGCCGCCGAACCGGCCGGGACGGCGTGCCCGAACTGGATTTCTTCGTGGTGTTCAGCCTGTTCCGCTGGGCTGCGATCGCCGCTGGCGTGTATCGCCGCGGCCTGGACGGGAACGCGTCCGACACGCGCGCGCTGCTGATCGGCGAGAAGTTCCGCGCGCTGGCCGAGGCTGCCTGGGCGCTCGCGAACGGGTGACGCAGCGGGAGCGCGTTAGCGCGCCACCAGCAGCCCGGCGATCGCCGTCAGCATCTGCGCCGCGCCGAACGGCTTGCGCAGGAGCGCCTCGCAGGCGGACAGCCGCCCAACTCGGGACAGCATGTCGGGGCGCCCCGTCATGAACACCACCGGCTGATTCGGATGGGTTTCGTGGAAGCTGCGCGCCACGTCGATGCCGTCGGTCGAACCGGGCATTTGGATGTCCGTCACGAGGACGTCGAAGCGGTGCCGGTGGTTCAACAGTGCGCAAGCTTCGTCCCCGGTTCCCGCGGACACCACCGTGTAGCCGGCGTCCTCGAGCGTTTCGGCCAGCGTCAGTCGGATGAGCCCCTCGTCCTCGACGAGCAATACGCATTTTGTCATTAAGCCATGTAACCCTGCCGCAACCGCGTCGTGTGCGAGTCTTGTTAGTCCACCGCCGTCTTAACGCCTGGTAAGATTACCGAGAGCGCGCAAAGAGTGAGACAATTGAAACCGGACCGTGATGCGGCGGCATCATAAGCCTCACCCCATGCTTGCCGGCCGTTGCGGGATCGTCTAAGGAGCGCGCCTTGCCGGCGCCCCTGGAGGCCGGCCGAACGCGTTTGCGGCAACAACCGCGCGCGGCGATATCCGACGGAGATGCACCATGGCCAGTTTCACCACGATCCAGGCCGAGGCGCGCGAGCTTGCAGGTAAGGGGGCGGCACGCGCGGTTCGGCGGGCGGGGAAAGTCCCCGCCGTCATCTATGGCGCCAAGCAGGCGCCGGCGTTGATCACCCTCGACCCGCGCGAGGTCGTGCGCGAGCTGACCCGCGGCGGCTGGAAGTCCCGCCTGTTCGAGGTGAATGTCGGCGGCGGCACGCAGCGCGCGCTGATGCGGGACGTGCAGTTCCACCCGGTTTCGGACAAGCCCGAGCACGTGGATTTCCAGCGGCTGGCCGCCGGCGAGCCGGTGCGGGTCTCGGTCGTGGTCTCGTTCACCGGGGAGACGATCTCGCCCGGGCTGAAGCGCGGCGGCGTGCTGAACGTCGTGCGCCACTCCGTCGAGGTGATGTGCGACCCGGACAGCGTTCCCGAGCATTTCGAGGCCGATCTGTCGGCGCTCGACATCAACGACAACATCCGGTTCTCCGACCTCACGGGAACGCAGGGCGTCAAGCCGACGATCGTCGACCGGGATTTCGTGATCGCGACGGTCGCGCCGACAAAGGCGTCGATGGAGCCCGTGGCCGACCCGGCCGCCGCTGCGCCTGCCGCTGCGCCCGCCAAGGGCGGCAAGGCGCCCGCCGCGAAGGCGCCGGCAAAGCCCGCCGCCAAGAAGTAACGGCTTGCGGCTCTGGGCCGAGGCTTAGCCTTGCGGCTTTGGGTCGGCCTCGGCAACCCGGAGTCGGGCATGGCCCGGCAGCGGCACAACGTCGGCTTCATGGCGGTGGACCGAATCGCCGCGCGGCACGGCTTCTCGCCCTGGCGCAACCGGTTCAAGGGCCTGGTCGCGGAGGGCAGCGTCGGCGGCGAGAAGGTGTTGGCGCTGAAGCCGCTCACCTACATGAACGACAGTGGCGCGTCGGTGCAGCCGGCCGCCGCCTTCTTCAAGCTGCCGCCGGGCGACATCACCGCGTTCCACGACGAGTTGGACCTGGCGCCCGGCAAGGTGCGGGTGAAGCTCGGCGGGGGCGCCGCCGGGCATAACGGCCTGCGCAGCATGGACCGTCTGCTGGGCAGTCCCGATTATTGGCGGGTGCGGCTCGGCATCGGCCACCCTGGGCGCAAGGACCGCGTGACCGGGCACGTGCTGGGCGACTTCGCCAAGGTGGATGCGGCGTGGCTTGACGCGATGCTGGACGCCATTGCCGACCAGGCAGATCTGCTGGCGACGGGCCAGGCGGCGCTGTTCATGACCAAAATCGCGCAAGCGACGCAGGAGGATGTGTAGTGGGGTTCAATTGCGGCATCGTGGGGTTGCCGAACGTCGGCAAGTCCACCCTGTTCAACGCGCTGACGGCGACCGCCGCGGCGCAGGCCGCCAACTACCCGTTCTGCACCATCGAGCCGAACGTCGGCCGTGTCGCCGTGCCCGACCCGCGGCTGGGCACGCTCGCCGCCATCGGCAAGTCGGCCAAGATCGTGCCGACCAGCCTGGAGTTCGTGGACATCGCCGGCCTGGTGCGGGGCGCCAGCCGCGGCGAGGGGCTCGGCAACCAGTTCCTGGCCAACATCCGCGAGGTGGACGCCATCGTGCACGTGCTGCGCTGCTTCGAGGACGACGACGTGACGCACGTCGAGGGCAGCATCGACCCGATCCGCGATGCCGAGACCGTCGAGACCGAGCTGATGCTGGCCGACCTCGACAGCCTGGAGAAGCGCCTGCACGCGGCGCAGAAGAAGGCCCGTGGCGGCGACCGCGACAGCGCCGCCCTGGTCGCCCTGATGGAGCCGCTGACCGCCGCCCTGCAGGCGGGCCGCCCGGCGCGCACTGCGATCCCGCCTGGCGAGGCGGAGGCGGTGCGCCGGTTGCAGCTGCTCACGTCCAAGCCAGTCCTGTACGTGTGCAACGTGGCCGAGGACGACGCCGCGGAGGGCAACGCGCAATCCGCTGCGGTGGCCGCCATGGCGGCGCGGGAGGGCGCGGCCTGCGTCGTGGTGTCGGCCGCGATCGAAGCCGAGGTGAGCCAATTGCCCGAGGCGGACCGCGGGGAGTTCCTGTCCGGCCTGGGGCTGGAGGATAGCGGGCTCGACCGGGTGATCCGCGCCGGCTACGGCCTGCTCGGCCTGATCACCTATTTCACCGTCGGACCGAAGGAGACGCGGGCCTGGACCATCGTGGCCGGCACCAAGGGCCCGCAGGCGGCGGCGGTGATCCACAATGATTTCGAGCGCGGGTTCATAGCTTGCGAAACGATCGCCTACGACGATTACGTCGCTCTGAAGGGCGAGGCGGGCGCCAAGGAGGCCGGCCGCATGCGCATCGAGGGCCGCGACTACGTCGTGCGCGACGGCGACGTGCTGCTGTTCCGCTTCAACGTGTAGCGCCAGGCAACCTCGATCGCTCCGCGCTGTTAACGAAAGATCAGCAGAAGGAGAGTCCGGTGAGCATCATCGGTTGGATCGTGTTTGGCTTGATAGCCGGTTTCATCGCCAGCAAGCTGGTGAACAAGACGGGCCAAGGCTTGGTCTTGGACATCGTGCTTGGCATCGTCGGCGCCGTGGTCGGCGGTTACCTGATGGCGTTCTTCACGGGCGGCCAGTGGCAAACCCATTTCGACATCTACAGCATGCTCGTGGCGATCTTCGGCGCGGTCATCGTGCTGATCATCTACCACGCCGTATTCGGCCGCCGAGCGTCGTACTAGCCGCTCTCTTCTCCCTCTCCCTTTGGGAGAGGGGTCGGGGCGAGGGGATTGGGCGAAGAACGATCGTGACGTCGGCGCCTCACCCAATCCTCTCCCGGAGGGGACAAGGCTTTTAGACAGTGAACTGCTCCGCGATGATCCGTTCCGACAATGGGATGTCCGGGTCGAACAGCAGCGTCCAGAATGTCTCCCGGTCCTCCCGCACCGCGACCGACGCCACATCGCGGACCTCGAAGGCGTCGGCCACCGCGGCGACCGGCCGCTTCTCCGGCTCCAAAACCTCGAACAGCACGTCGGCCGTGCTCGGCAGCAGCGCCCCCCGCCACCGCCGCGGCCGAAACGCGCTGATGGGCGTCAGCGGCAGCAGATTGGCCGATAGCGGCACGATCGGGCCGTGCGCGGACAGGTTGTAGGCGGTCGACCCGGCCGGCGTGCTCACCAAGACGCCGTCGCAGATCAACTCCGCTATCCGCACGCGGCCATCCACCGAAATGCGGATCTTCGCCGCCTGCCGCAATTGCCGCAACAGGCTGACCTCGTTCAACGCCAGCCCTTCCTCCACCATCCCCGTCTGCGTCACCGCATGCATGCGCAACGGGTGCAGGATCGCCGCCTGCGCGCGGGCCAAGCGGCCGGGCAGGTCGGCCTCGGCGAACGGGTTCATCATGAAGCCGACCGAGCCGCAATTCATGCCGAAGATCGGCACCGCCCGGCCGGTCAGCGCGTGCATCGTCTCCAGCAGGTGCCCGTCGCCGCCCAGCGCCACCACCGCCTGCGCGTCGTCCAGGGCGGCGTCGCCGTAACGCGTCACCAGGTTCTTGTGCGCCTCCGCCGCGGCCGGCGAGAGGGCGGCCATGAACGCGATCCGCTCGATTCGCCCCTCGATCGGGTTCGATGCGAGAGTCGTGCTCAGTTCGAATCGAACCTTGGCTCGGAGCGCGGCTGCCGCAGCGGTTCCACCCGCCGGGTCGGCGGCGGCGGCGGCCTGTCCTCCACCACGGCGCGGGGCGGGATCGGCGGACGACTCGGCTGTTCTGTCCAGCGGCGGCGCTCCAGAGGCGGCTCGGGCTCCAGTTCGACGACGAGCCGGTCTGCCCGCGCCGGCTCCGGCAAGCGCAACGCCAGGCTGCGTATCTCGCGCTGGATCTCGTCCAGCCGCGCCTCCACCCCGTCCAGCCGGCCTTTTACCCCGAACACGCTGAACGGCATCGCGAGGAACGCCAGCGCGAACAGCGCGCCGACCACGATGATGACGAAGCCGAGCCAAGGGGGCGCCCAGTCGGGCAGGCTGAACGGCAGCTGCATGCCGCGAACCGTAGCGGAGCGGAGACTGGGCCGCTAGCGTGCCGTCGAACCGGCGCTGTCGCCGCAACGAGGAGGAACGCGGCCATGCGCAGCGACATCGAGATCGCGGACGCCGCGACCCTGCGCCCGATCGGCGAGATCGCCGCGGCGCTGGGCGTCCCGGCCGACGCGCTCGAACCATACGGCCGCTACAAGGCCAAGATCGGCTTCGACTTCATCGATGGCCTCGCCGCCCGGCCCAACGGCGCGCTGGTGCTGGTCACGGGGATCAGCCCGACGCCGGCCGGGGAGGGCAAGACCACCACCACGATCGGCCTGGGCGACGCGCTGCGCCGCATCGGCCAACGCGCGGCGATCTGCTTGCGCGAGCCCTCGCTCGGCCCGTGCTTCGGCGTGAAAGGGGGCGCCACCGGCGGCGGCATGGCGCAGGTGGCGCCGATGGCCGAGATCAACCTGCACTTCACCGGCGACTTCCACGCCATCACCGCGGCCAACAACCTGCTGGCCGCCATGCTCGACAACCACCTGCACTGGGGCAACGCGCTGGGCATCGACCCCGGCCGCATCGCCTGGCGGCGCGCGCTGGACATGAACGACCGCGTGTTGCGGCAGACGGTGGCGGGCCTCGGCGGCCCCGCCAACGGCGTGACCCGGCAGGACGGCTTCGACATCACCGTCGCCTCGGAGGTGATGGCGGTGTTCTGCCTCGCCAGCGGCCTGCCGGACCTGCAGGACCGGCTCGGCCGCATGATCGTGGCGCCCGGCCGCGACGGCGCCGTCACCGCGCGGGACCTGCGGGCGGACGGCGCGATGGCGGCGCTGCTGCGGGACGCGCTGCAGCCCAACCTGGTGCAGACGCTGGAGGGCTCGCCCGCGCTGGTGCATGGCGGGCCGTTCGCCAACATCGCGCACGGCTGCAACTCGGTGATGGCGACGCAATTGGCGCTGCGGCTGGCGGACGTGGTGGTGACGGAGGCCGGGTTCGGCGCCGATCTGGGCGGCGAGAAGTTCCTCGACATCAAGTGCCGCAGCGCCGGTCTGCGGCCCGCCTGCGCCGTGGTGGTGGCGACGGCGCGCGCGCTGAAGATGCACGGCGGCGTGGCGCGCGTGGACCTGCAGCGGGAGAACGTCGCCGCGGTGCGCGCCGGCGCCGCCAACCTGGTGCGGCACGTGGAGAACATGGGCAAGTTCGGCCTGCCGGTGGTCGTCGCGGTCAACCGATTCACCGGCGACACGGCGGCGGAGTACGACGCCATCGCCGAGGCGCTGCCCGGCGTGGAGGTCGCGCTGTGCAGCCATTGGGCCGACGGCGCGGCCGGCGCGGAGGACCTGGCCCGGGCCGTCATGCGACGTGTCGGCGGCAGCCAGGGCGGCTACCGACCACTCTACCCGGACGCGATGGGCCTGGCCGACAAGCTCCGCACGGTCGCGCGGGAGATCTACCGGGCGGAGGATGTCGCCCTTCCGCCGGCGGTCGCCAAGAGACTGGCAGGCTTCGAGGCGGCCGGCTTCGGCGCCTTGCCCGTGTGCATCGCGAAAACCCCCTACAGCTTCACCGCCGACCCGGCCGTGCTCGGAGCGCCCACCGGGCATACCCTTCCCGTGCGCGAGGTGCGACTGGCGGCTGGCGCCGGCTTCGTGGTCGCGGTGTGCGGGGACATCATGACCATGCCCGGCTTGCCGCGCCGACCGGCCGCGGAAGATGTCGGGCTGGGGCCCGACGGCCGCGTCACCGGGCTGTTCTAATCGGGGCTATTCCGAGTCGCCTATGCGTCGCAGGCGCGCAGAAGATCGAGCAGGGCGTCGGGCACCGGTTCCCGCAAAGTCTCGGTGTAACGCGCCCTCAGCGAGGCGCGCAGCCAACGGTCGAGGACGGCGTCGTCCATCTGTTTCGCTCGGTTCATCACCGCTCCCTCCTTGTGATTGCGATTGTCCATTCTGCTCTAATGTTAAGACGGTGCCGATGGTTTCCACGCGTGTGATGTCAACCCTGTGAGGTATGTCGCATTCACGTGAAAATATGCTGGATTGATGCTTTCGCGCATCAAAGTTTTTAGGCGCGCTCGCCTAATCCAAGCCACTCTCCGTAGGGCCGGTCGCGCGCTGCGCGCAGGTCTGCCCAGGTCAGCTCCGCAAGCATCCGCTTCAGCGCCGCTTCCGCCCCCGGGAAGTCGCCGGCGCCGACGGGGGCGATCGGCTGCAGCGCTACGGCGCCGTCCCGCGCGTTTGCATCCAGGCTGGCCATTTGCGCCTGGAAGTAGATGTCCTCCCGCACATTCGGTTCGTCCTTCACGACGCTCACGCCCTGGAACACCTCCTGCGACCGCCGGATCTGCGCCGCCGGCAGCGCCTGCACGCCGTCCGCCACGAAGGCGCACAGGTTCAGCGCGACGCAGCCGGCCAAGCGACCCGCCAGTGCGTCCAACAGCGCCGGCGCGGTCCCGTTCCCCGCGTGCAGCGCTGCGATCGCCGCCAGCCGATGCTCGGGCGCCACGCGCACCACTCCGTCCAGGCTGCCCTGCGCGTAGGCGTAGCCGACGACCCGCGCGCCCCGGCGATGCCATGCCAGGTCGCGCATGCTCTGGCCGATGGAGGAGGCGGCCAGGCAGGCGCCCTCCCGCGGCGGGTCGTCGACGTCGATGCGCGCGGTGTCCATCAGGATGTCGGTCAGCGACATCGCCCCCAGCACGTTCTTCTCGAACAGGATCACTGGCCCGGCCGGGTCGTGGTAGGCGGGCCGGTCGGCCGGGCGCCGTTCCAGGTGCGTCGCGATGGCCGCGCGGCCCACCTCGCGCATCAGCCCGATCAGCGCCGCGGAAAAACCGCCGATGCCGCGCGCGACCGGGTTCACGAAGCCGTAGATGAACATGACGCTGTCGCTCTGCGGCTGGATGGTGAACGACGCGCCCAGCAGGTAGCGTCCGGTAAGCGGGCAGACGACGCTGTAGCCGACCTCGCGGTAGCCATCCGCCCGGGCTGGGGCGCGCCACAGGCCGCGGAAGCCGTCCAGCGTCTCCTGCTCCTCCGGCAGCGGGAAGTTCGTGACATAGTTGCGGTGGAACGCGAGCAGGCCGGCCTCGAAGTCCGCCCCCGCCGGGTCGATCCGGCTGGCGGCCGCCATCGCGAGGGTGCGGTAGGCCGCGCAGATCGCCGCCTCGTCGTCGCGCCCGGCCAGGATGCGCCGCATCGCGGGCGACGCGCCGGCGCGCGCCAGGCGGACGATCCGGTTGCGGAACGCCTCGCCAAGGCGCCGCTTCTGCCCTTCCGCCCTCTCGTACGCCTCGAGCGGCGACAGGACCCGGCTCACAAATCCTGCCGCCGCTCGCGCACGGCGCGGAAGCCGATCTTGAAGTCGCGATCGTTGCAGACGTAGCGGAAGCGGTTGGTGCTGGTGGCCAGGATGTTGAGGTAATACCAGAGCCCGCCGCGCATCGTCCGCTGCCCGTTGATCGGCGCACGGCTGCTGGGTTCGAAGCGCGAGTAGCGCAGAGTCGACCGCTCGGCGCGCATCGTCTCCTTCTCCTTGCGCGCGTCGTACAGCGTGGCGGTCCACTCCCACAGGTTGCCGACGATGTCGCGCACCCCCAGGCCGTTCGGGCGGGCCTGGCTGGGCGGCCTTGTCTGCCCGGGGCGGCCATCGGCATGCGCCTCGGGGGTCGAGCGGTGCTCCTCCCAGGGCTGGTCCTCGTCCTGGTAGAACGCGTTGCCCCACCACCAGCGCCAAACGCCCGGCGTCGCGCTGGGCTGCCCGTCGGGCCCGTGGCCCCAGCGGGCGGCGTACTCCCACTCCGGCTCGTGCGGCAGGCGCAGGCCGAACGGCGCGTCGGTCGCCGGGTCGCGCCAGGTGGCCCATTGGCAGAACGCCCAGGCGTCGAACCAGCTGACATACGCCACGGGGTGATCGTCCGGCGGGTGGCTGGGCGGCCCGTCGAGGCCGCGTGGCGCGCGCAGTTCCGAGAGGTAGGTCTGCACGGCCAGGCGGTGCCCCGGCGCGAACAGCCAGTACGAGCGATACAGCATCGGGTCGCGATGCAGGTCGAAGGCGGCGACATGCTGCGGGTTCTCGGCGGGCGTCTCGTCATAGGCGTGGAACCGCGTCTCAATTCCATCCAGGGCGGCGCGATAGGCGGCGCTGGCGCGGTTCGCCTCGCTCGCGCGCTCGTCGGCCAGCGGGGTGAACAGGCTTTCCAGCCACTGGACGTCGAACTCCCGGCCGATCGCCCCCAGCCGGCCGGCGAACCATTCCGGCCAGGTCGCCGCCTCCGCCGCCTCGCGCGCCGGCAACGCGCCCGTTTGCACCTGGTCCAGCAGCGCGGTCCAATAGGCCCGCACCTTGCCGGTGGTGCAGCCCTGCTCGGCCTCTGCCGGGCGGCCCATCTCGAAGCTGCCCGCCGGCGCCGCCACCCACGCCGCATCGTCCACGATCGCGTGCGCCGCGGCCGCCGTCTCGGCGCCTTGCTCGCCGGCCAGCATTGCGCCGAACTCGCCGCTGAACCGGTCGAGCACGCGCTGCGCCGTCAGCGCGGCGGGGTCGTCCGGGTCGATCGTGTCCGGCAGGCGGTCCCAGGCCGGAATCGCCGGCGGGCGCGGCGCCTGCGGCGACGCGCGGGCGAGCACGTCGTACGGCGTGTCCCACCAATCGTCGCGGCCGCGGCAGGCGCAGTGCAGCATGCGCGACCAGGCGCGATACATCATCTCGGTCGACCACAGCCGCAGCGGCGCCGCCTTGCCGGCGAACAGCGTCGGGTCGAACCAGGCGCTGGCCGAGGCGACCCAGCTCGGCGGGTTGATCGCCGACCACGGCATCTCGGCGAGGAACAGGTTGAGCTCGTACGTGGTGTCGGTCGGCGCCACGCTTGGGCCGCCGCGCACGCGCCACTGGGCCCCGGGCAGGTCCGCCTCCGGAAAGTGCACGTAGTTCCGCATGCGCTGCGCGTCGTGCTGCGCGCCCGCGGCGTAGACCGGCGCCCCGCCGTCGAGCACGGCATCCAGCGCGTCGATCCCGGCGGCGTATTTCGCCAGCCACAGCGCGGCCAGGAACTGCTGGATGCTGCGGTTGGACCACATGACCGAGTCGAGCGGCCGCGCCGGCCCCATCGCGAACAGATCCTCCAGCATGCCGTTGCCGACCACCGCCGACAGGCTGCCGAGCGCGGTCAGGTCGCGGTTGATCTCGCTCAGGTCCAGCCGTGGATAGCCGGCGGCCTCGATGCGTTCGATCAGCTGCTTCTTGCGGGCGTCGTTGATCGGCATCTGCGAGTTCTCGGACATCACCGGCTTGGCCGGGTCCACCGTGCGGCACAGCGACATGAAGGCCAGCGCCGCCAGCAGCATGACGACGTAGTCCACCTGCTCGGCCGGCGGCTCCCGCCGCGCCGCGTGGGCCTGCCAGTTCGGCCCGCATTGCCGGGCCGGGGCGCCGCCCTCGATGAGGGTCTCCTTCACCAGGTGCCACAGCGCGGCGGCGTACACGTCGGCGCCCGTGTGCAGCCGGGTCAGCTCCGCGGCGTGCAGCTTGCGGACGTATTCGAGCACGCGCGGCACGTTCACCAGGCCGCTTAGGTGCTCCTGCACGGCGTCGAAGCGCGATAGGGCGCCGGACCGGCCGAGGTAAAGCCGGGCCTCGTCGTTGGTGAACTCCGCGGGCTCGATGAACCGCCAGCGGGCGGCGGCGACCTTGCGGGCCGGGTCGGGGTGGTCCTCCCAGCCCAGCAGCGCCTGCGGGCGGCCAGCGGCGACGATGGGGCAGGCGGCCCACCAGGCGCCGGCCTGGCCCTCGATCAGCAACGGCAGGTCGGCGCCGACATGGTCCAGCCCGTCGATCAGCAGGGCGATATCGCCGGCCGCCAGGTCCCGCCGCAGCCCGGCGGCGACGGCCAGGCTGCGCCATGCGCCGGCCAGGTCCGGCATCGCAGCCACCAGCTGTTCGGTCAGCACCGCGACCAGCGTTTGCGACGTCGCTTCCGCTAGCGCTCCGGCGCGCACCAGCAACCCGAGTCGGGGGCCGGGGTCCGCTTGGTCCAGCCCGTTCAGCCCCGCCTCCAGCCAGCGCAAGTTGGTCGACTTGCCGACGCCGCTGCCGCACACGACGAACAGCCGGATCGGCGCGGGCAGCGCCACGCCGCCGAGCGTTGCGCCCCCGTTCTGCCGCAGCGCCGCCAGCAGCATCTGGCGGCCCGACCCGCCACGCTGGGCAAGCGGCCGCCAATCGGCGCCTTCGCGCGCGCGCGCCTCCGTCTCGGTGTCGCGGCCGGTCAGGAAGGCGGCGGGGCGCAGGAAGCGGCATTGCTGCATGTCGGCGCCGGGGTCGAGGATGGCGAAGCCCTGCGTCTCGATGAACGGGGGCGCCCGCGCATCCATCATGCGCTCCAGCTCGGCGGCGCCCGTTTGCGCGCTGGCGGTGTCGGCGAACGCGTCGCGCCACGCGGTGACGGTGCGCGTGCGGTGGCGGTCCTTCACCTGGCGCCAGTAGGCGTATTGCAGCCCGGCCAGGCCGCCGACCGGGTCCTCCAACATGCGGCGGAACTGCGCCTGCAGGATGTCGCGGCCGGGGTAGGGGTAAACGAACAGCCCGCCGAACGTCGCCATCTCGTTGCCGAGCACGGCGGCGCGGAAGGCGGCCTGACGCGGTTCCGCGCCCTCGCTGGTGTTGTTGTCGACGAACACGAACAGGCGCTTGGCCGGGTCGCGCGCCACGACCGCCCTGGCGTGCGCGTATTCCCACTGCGTCCACGAATAGCCCGGCGGCGTGTCCTCCGGGTAGTTGGCGTCCGGCAGCGCCAGGCCGTATTCCTGGCCCACCAGGCACACGATCACGTCCGACTGCTCGATGATCGCGCGGATGGCGTTGCCGCTGTCCAGCGTCGTGGGATAGCTCTGCTGCACCGAGACGGCGACGCCGTATTCGCCCAATAGGCTGGCCAGCGCGTCCCGGTCGGCGCGGAACTCGGAGCTGACCGCGCTGATGAACACGCTGAGAACGGCGGCTGACATCGGCCTCCTCGCGTTGCGTTCGTTCCATTAAACGCGTTTTTCTCTTTGGGGCCAGCGTCGCGCGAACGCCAGGGGATGCAAACCGGCCGCGTCGGTGCTTTGATCCCGCGCAAGGGAGCCCGCCATGCCGCAAAACAAGGTCATCATCACCTGCGCCGTCACCGGCGCCATCCACACGCCGTCGATGTCGCCCTATCTCCCGGTGACCCCCGACGAGATCGCCGCCGCTGCGATCGGCGCGGCGGAGGCGGGCGCCGCCATCATCCATCTGCACGCCCGCGACCCCGTCACCGGCAAGCCCGACCAGAGCCCGGACGCGTTCGCCAGGTTCCTGCCGCGCATCAAGCAGTCCACCGACGCCGTGGTGAACCTGACCAGCGGCGGCGCGCCCTGGATGAAGATCGAGGAGCGCATCCTGCCGTCGACGACCTTCAAGCCGGAGGTCGCCTCGCTCAACATGGGGTCGATGAACTTCGGCCTCTACCCGATGCTGGAGCGGTTCAAGGAGTTCAAGCACCCGTGGGAGCGCGAGGCCCTGGAGGGCAGCCGCGACCTGATCTTCCGCAACACCTTCAAGGACATCGAGTACGCCTTGGCCGCCTGCGCCGAGAACGGCACGCGGTTCGAGTTCGAGTGCTACGATGTCAGCCACCTGTACAACCTGGCGCACTTCCTGGGCCGCGGCCTGGTGAAGCCGCCGCTGTTCGTGCAGACCGTGTTCGGCATCCTGGGCGGCATCGGGCCGCATCCGGAGGACGTGCTGCACATGAAGCGCACGGCGGACCGGCTGTTCGGCGCCGACTACCGCTGGTCCGTGCTGGGCGCCGGGCGCAACCAGCTGCCCATCGCCGCGCAGGCCGCCGCGATGGGCGGCAACGTGCGCGTCGGGCTGGAGGACAGCCTGTGGATCGGGCCCGGCAAATTGGCCGAGAGCAACGCCATGCAAGTGACCCGGGTGCGCCAGATCATCGAGGGCCTGGGCCTGCAGATCGCCAGCCCGACGGAGGCGCGGTCGATCTTGTCGCTAAAGGGCGGGGACAAGGTCGCATTCTAGTGGCGCGCCCGCTCGACGGCGCCCTCGTCATCGACTTCTCCAACCTGCTGCCGGGTCCCATGGCCACCCTGCTGCTCGCCGAGGCGGGCGCCGAGGTCGTCAAAATCGAGCGACCCGGCCTCGGCGACGAGCTGCGCCACTATCCCCCCGCGTTCGGCGAACACGGCGCCAACTTCGCCCTGCTCAACCGCGGCAAGCAGAGCCTCGCGCTCGACCTGAAGGACGCGGCCGAGCGCGACCGCCTGCTGCCGCTGCTGCGCCGGGCCGACGTGCTGGTCGAGCAGTTCCGCCCCGGGGTGATGGACCGCCTCGGCCTGGGCTATGCGGCGATGGCGGCGATCAATCCGCGGCTGATCTACTGCTCCATCACCGGCTACGGACAGACGGGCCCGCGCAGCCTCGCCGCCGGGCACGACCTGAACTACATCGCCGAAACCGGGCTGCTGGCGCTGAGCCACGGCGACCCGGCGCGCCCCGTCGTGCCGCCTGCGCTAATCGCCGACATCGCCGGGGGCGCCTACCCGGCGGTGATGAACATCCTGCTCGCCCTGCTGGCCCGCGCCCGCACTGGCGCGGGTTGCCACCTGGACGTCTCGATGTCGGACAATCTGTTCCCGTTCCTGTACTGGGCGATGGGGCAGGGCGGCGTCACCGGGCGCTGGCCCGGCAACGGCGACGCGCTGCTGACCGGCGGCTCGGCGCGCTACCGGCTGTACCCCACCAGCGACGGCGGGCTGATCGCCGCGGCGCCGATCGAGGACCGGTTCTGGGACAGCTTCTGCACCGCGATCGGCTTGCCGGACGGGCTACGCGACGACGCCGCGGACCCGGCCGCCACCATTGCCGCGGCGGGCGCCATCATCGCTGGGCAGGGCGTGGCGCATTGGCGCGCCGTGTTCGACCGCGCGGATTGCTGCTGCTGCCCGATCGCCTCGTTGCACGACGCGATGGAGAACCCGCACTTCATCGCCCGCAACCTGTTCGCGCACGGCGTCCGCTCCAGCGACGGCGCCGTCATCCCCGCCGTGCCGGTTCCCATCGCTCCCGCCTTCCGCGCGCCACCCGGTGAACTGCCTTCACCAACCCTCGGCGGCGGCGCGGCGTTGGCCTGACACGCCGGCATCGCGAGCCGCACTTTTGCGGCGTCGTGATCCAGGGTGGCGCGTGCGGCGCCGGCGGGCTGGATAGCCGCGTCGCTCCGCTCCTCGCAATGACGAGATTGGCGGGGCGAGGGAGTCAGCATTTCGGCTGCAACACCAGTGGCCCAAACAATCACCCGTCATCGCGAGCCGCGCTTGGTGGCGCGGCGATCCAGGGCGGCGCGTGCGTTGCGGGTGGGCTGGATTGCCGCGTCGCTTCGTTCCTCGCAATGACGGTGTTGGCCGCTGATCAGCCGACGAACACCTGGATCGCGCGCTCGAGCTGATCCGTGAGGCGGTCGAAGTGGCCCAGCAGGTCCTCGCTCAACGCGGCGATCCGTTCGCGGTCCCGTTGCCCGAGCGCCGTTTGGAATGCCTGCCAGACCTGGCTGGTCTGCTCGAGTTCGCGCGTGATCTCCGCATTGCTGAGCGGGAGGCGGCGCAGATAGGCCAGCCCTTCCTCCAGTTCCGCCTCCGTCTTCCCGCCCGGCGGCGCTGAACCCGGCAGCAGCGCCGCGAGCAGCGCCTCCTTCGCGAGACGCTGCGACAACATGCGCTGGCGTCCCGCGACGTTGATCGCGTGCAGGGCGGTGGCGAATGCCGCGACCTCCAGGTTGGCGGTCAGTCGTTCGGCATGGTCGAGCAGTTCCTCGGCCAGTGCGTCCACCTCGCGCAGCCGGGTCAGCGCGGGGCTGGCGCGCAACACGGGGTGCATCCGCGCCCAGGGCGTCGCCACCGCCGCCAGCAGGTCGCCGAAGGTGGGCTGCGAAAGGCTGCGCCCGAGGATCGCCAGAATGGCGTCGGTCTGCGCCAACGAGTCGGCAAACAGCCCGGCGGTCTCCCGCGCCGCCACGCCGGCGCAGTTCAGCGCGTAGAGCTTCACCAGACGCTGGGACAGCATGCGCAATTGCCCAGCCCGGTTGATCGCCTCCGCATACCGGGCGGAATCGATGACCTTCTGCGACACCTGGCCGATCCGCTGCTTGGACTCCATGGCGGCCGAGCGCAGCGCTCGGTAGGCCTCCTCCTCGCGCAGGCTGCGGGCCCCCATCAGGATGCCTTTCGCGCGGTCGACCAACTTGCGCTCGTCGAACCGCCGATTCACGTCGGCCAGTTCCTGCCGCATCAGCCGCTCCTGCTGGAAGCGCGCCTGCGCCAGGTGGACGACCGAGCGCAGCCGCGCGCGGCTATAACCATCGACCACGTAGGCGTGCACGAAGCTGCGAGTGGCGAGCGCGATCTTCTCGGCGTCGGGATCGGTCGTGAACACCGCCACCGGCCGCGGCGCCACGTTGTCGATGCTCACGAAACTCTCGAACAGCGCCGCGTCTGGCGACGGCGTGAAGCAGATGATGAAATCTGGGGCGCTCTGCAGTGCAGATTGCAAAATGTTTGTGCAATCCGCCATGGCTTTTGCATCGATTCCAACCGCTTGCAAGTCGGCGGCGATCGCCTGCGTATCCGGTCCGTTGTTCGTCACCACCAAGGCGGACATCATGAAGCGGGATCATCTCCGGGCTTAAGCAGCTATGAAACGCAAGTTCCGCACCAGCGACAAGGGCGTGGCACGGACATTGCATCACCCTCATCGGAGCCACAATGGCGTGGCTTCGACCGCCTAAACGCACAGCGCGTCGATGCCCTCACCGTAGTGGGCAGGGAAGTGCCAACCCGCACCGGCTTAGCCCGGGGCTGCTTCCTGGAATGTGATCATGTCCGAATCCGCGTCCATCGAGAACAACAACGCTCTGCTGATGAAGAACAATGCGCTGCTGCAGAGCAATGCGGCGGCCCTCAAGGGCAACGTCTCGCTGCTGGAGGAGAACCACGGCATCGTCGTGGGCAACAGCGCCGTGCTCGGGTCCAACAGCAAGACGCTCGCGGCCAACAGCAGCGCCATCACCGCCAACTACGCCACGCTCGAGGCGAACAAGGCGACCCTTTCAGAAAACCACGAGACGCTGGTCGAGAACAGCGCGGCCATAAAGAGCAACGCGGTCGGCCTCGACAGCAACCGCAAGGCCTTGTCGCTGAACTCGTCCAAGATCAGCGGCAATAGCGAGGCGCTGGCGAAGAACAACGCGATCCTCGCCAGCAACGCCTCCGCGGTTGCCGACAACGCCGCCGCCCTGGCCGCCAACAGCGCGCTGCTGGAGTCCAACAATCGGCTGCTGAAGTCGAACATGGCGACGATGCAGGCCAACCACGACCTGCTCACGGCCATCGCCGCGAAGCTCGGCGTCGCCGCCTAACCACCCGAACCGAAGCGGCCCGGCGGTGATCCGCCGGCCCGCCTCAAGCATGCCAGTCCCACCCCTCTGTCAGGAGTGCCGACCGATGATGTCAAACAAAGCCACCAGCATTCGACTGTTCAGCTTAAAGACGCCGCAGATGCGCGCGTTCCACCTGACGTGGATGGCGTTCTTCGTCTGCTTCTTCGCCTGGTTCGCCGTGGCGCCGCTGATGCCCGTCATCAAGGGCGACCTGCAGCTCACCGGCGACCAGATCGCCAACATCGGCATCGCCGCGGTCATCATCACCATCGTGGTGCGCATGGCGATCGGCCCGCTATGCGACAAGTACGGCCCTCGCATCACCTACACAGCCCTGCTGGCGCTGGGCGCCGTCCCGGTGATGGGGATCGCATTCGCCCACGACTACATGACGTTCCTCGTCTTCCGCCTGGCGATCGGCGCGATTGGCGCGAGCTTCGTCATCACCCAGTACCACACCTCGGTGATGTTCGCGCCGAACGTGGTCGGCACCGCCAACGCCACGGTCGGCGGCTGGGGCAATGCGGGCGGCGGCGTGACGCAGAGCGTGATGCCGCTCATCCTCGCGTTCATCGTGAGCATGGGCGCATCGCAGTTCATGGGCTGGCGCATCGCCATGTTCGTGCCCGGCGTGCTGATGCTGATCATGGCCGTGCTGTATTGGAAGTTCACCCAGGACACGCCGGACGGCAACATATTGGAACTGCGCGCCCGCGGCATCACCGTGGACTCGGGCAAGAAGGGGGGCGTTGCCGTCTTCATGCAGGCCGCCGCCAACTACCGGGTCTGGATCCTGGCGACCGCCTACGGCGCGAGCTTCGGCCTCGAGCTGTTCATTCACGGCAACGCGGCAATCTACTTCGTCGAACACTACAAGCTGAATATCGAGACGGCCGGCTTCTACGTCGGCTTGTTCGGCCTGCTCGCCTTGTTCGCTCGCGCGCTGGGCGGCATCGCATCCGACCGGGTCGCCGGGAAGTTCGGGCTGCATGGCCGATCCATCCTGCTGGCGGTCCTGATGGCGGGTGAGGGGCTTGGTCTGCTCGGCTTCTACGGGATGGAAACCGTCTATCCCGCCGTCGTCATGATGCTGGTGTTCGGTCTATTCACCCACATGTCGTGCGGGTCGATCTACGCGTTGTCGCCGTTCATCGACCGCAAGGCGCTTGGCGGCGTCTCCGGCATTATCGGCGCGGGCGGCAACATCGGCGGCGTCGCGGCCGGCTTCTTACTGAAGTACACGGGCAGCCTGCCTCAGTCTCTCTACGTCCTCGGATGGATCGTGCTCGTCACTGCCGTCTGCGTCTTCGCCATCCGGTTTTCGGCCGAGAAGAAAGCAGCCGAACAGGAACTGTACGACGCGGCTGTGGCTCAGCGCTACGCCATGAGCAATGGCGGCATGCTGCAGCAGGGCGCCGACTAAGCCTGCCAAGCCGGCCGGATCGTCGCGAGGCGATCCGGCCGCCTATATAGGCCGGGTGACCGAACCGCTCGCCCTCTACATCCATTGGCCGTTCTGCCTGGCCAAGTGCCCGTATTGCGACTTCAACAGCCACGTCCGCGATCGCATCCCGCAGGCCCGCTTCGCCGCGGCGTTGCGTGCGGAACTTGCCTGGGAGGCCGCACGGCTCGGCCCACGCACCCTCACCTCGATCTTCTTCGGCGGCGGCACGCCCAGCCTTATGGAGCCGGGCACGGTCGGCGACCTCATCGCCGACGCGCGCCGCCTGTTCGACCCGGCGCCGGACCTGGAGATCACGCTCGAGGCCAACCCCACCAGCGTGGAGGCCGGCCGCTTCGCCGCCTTCCGCGACGCCGGGGTGAACCGCGCCTCGTTGGGCGTGCAGGCCCTGGAGGACGCGCCGCTGCGCATGCTGGGCCGCCAGCACTCCGCCGAGCAAGCCATCCGCGCGCTGGAGACCGCCCGGCGCATCTTCCCCCGGTTGTCCTTCGATCTGATCTACGCCCGCCCAGGCCAAACGCTCGCCGCCTGGCAGGCGGAACTGCACCGCGCTTTGGCGCTCGCCGCCGACCACCTGTCGCTCTACCAGCTGACCATTGAGCCAGGCACCGCGTTCGAGGCGCTGCACCGGCGGGGGGAGATCGCGCTGCCGGGCGAGGACGACGCGGCCGCGCTCTACGCCGCCACCGCGCAGGCCGCCGCGGCGCACGGACTGCAGCAGTATGAAATCTCGAACTACGCCGCACCCGGCGCCGAGAGCCGGCACAACCTGGCCTACTGGCGCTACGGCGACTACGCGGGGATCGGTCCCGGCGCGCACGGCCGGGTGACGCTCGGCGACAACCTGCTGGCCACCCGCCGCCACCGCGCGCCGGAACCCTGGGCGGACCGCGTGGAGCGGCAAGGTCACGGCAGCACCGCGGAGGAGGCGGTGGCGCCAGTCGACCGCGCCCGCGAGATGCTGCTGATGGGCCTGCGCCTGCACGAGGGCGTCGACACGGCCCGGTTCGAGCGCCGCACCGGCATCCCGCTCGCCGACGCGCTCGACCAATCGGTGCTGGCGCTTGCGATCGACGCGGGCTACGTCGCCCAGCTCCCTGGCCGCCTGGTCGCCACCGCCGAGGGCCGGCTTCGGCTGGACGCGCTCTTGCCGCAGCTGTTGATCTAGACTTCCCCAGCCGGCTCGCGTTTTCTGCGCGCACCACCGCGGAGCCGCCCGATGCACCTCGCCGCCAGCCGTATCGCCGCCGCCGCCCTCGCTTTCGGCCTGTGCACGGGGGCGCGCGCCGAGCCGCTCCACATCTTCGCGGCCGGCAGCCTGGCCGGCGCCATGAACGAGCTGATCACCGCGTCCGGGCTGCCGGCCGACGCCGTGGCGCCGCCGGTCTACGGCCCCGCCGGCTTGCTGGAAAAGCGCATCGCGGGGGGCGAGCATGCCGACCTGTTCGCGTCCGCCGACATGGCGCAGCCGCAGAAGCTGGCCGACGCCGGGCTATCCGGACAGCCCGTCCCGTTCGCGCGCAACCGCATGTGCCTCATCGCGCGCGCCGCCTTGGGCATCACCCCCGTCACGATGCTCGATCGGCTCCTCGACTCCGGGGTGCGGCTGGCGACGTCCACCCCGGTTGCCGATCCTGGCGGCGACTACGCGGTCGCCGTGTTCGGCCGCGCAGATTCGCTGCACCCCGGCGCGCGCGCGGCGCTGGAGGCCAAGGCGCTGCAGCTGTTCGGCGGCCCGGCTGCGATGGTCCCCGCCAACGGCCACACCCCGGCCGGCGCCATCCTGCTCGCCGACAAGGCCGACGCCGTCCTGTACTACTGCAGCAGCGCAACCGACGTGGTGCGCGAGGTTCCGGGCAGCGTGTCCATCCCGTTGCCGCCCTCGCTGGAGCCCGGGCCGGTGAACGGCCTGGCCGTGCTCGGCGGCAACCCGGACGCGCAGCGCCTGGCGCTGTTCATGCTGTCGACGCCGGGCCAGACGATCCTGATCCGGCACGGGCTGCTCCCGGTGCTCACGCGGCAGAACCCGGGCATTCCCGCGCTGACGATCCTCGGCCCGTCCGGCCGCGCGGTCAGCCTGTCGATGGCGGACCTGCGCGCCATGCCCGCCGCCTCGATCACGCTCACGGACGAGAAGGGCGCCCCGCTGCATTTCGCCGGCCCGGCGCTGTGGCCGCTGCTGCAGGAGGCGGGAGCGGTCGGCCCTGCCGCGCGCGAGCACGTCCGGCAGGTGCTGACCGCGACCGGGATCGACGGCTACAGCGCCACCATCGCGCTGGGCGAGGTCGACCCGGCGTTCGAGGGCAAGCTCGGCCTGATCGCGACGACGCGCGAGGGCGCCCCGCTCGATGCCCCCCGCCTGGCCATCGCCGGCGACAAGCGGCTAGGCCGCGACGTGCGCGACCTGGTCAGCCTGACGATACGCTGAGGCGCGTGGTTCGGATAATCCTCCGTCATCGCGAGCCGCGGCTTGGCGGCGCGGCGGTTCAGACTCGCGCGCACGGTGCTGCCGGCTGGATTGCCGCGTCGCAAGCGCTCCTCGCAATGACGGTGTTGGTTTTGCCCAGAGGGGAGGGAGTGCTAAACCAGATACTAACGCCCGTTCGAGTTGATCTCGCCACTGACGGGATTGTAACGGCCACCGGGCGATAGCTGCCCAGGAGGACCGGTCTCGAACGCGCAGGCCGCAACGGCGAGGGTGAGGAGCAGCAGCGCGATCCGGGTCACGGTCAGGCTACGCCTGAGGCCAGGACGGGTTCCGGAGCTAACCCAGCATCCGCGCGCGCGCCCGCAACTCGAACTTCTGCATCTTCCCCGTCGAGGTCTTGGGCAGCGGACCGAACACCACGGTGCGCGGCGCCTTGAAGTGCGCCAGGTGCTCGCGGCAGAACGCGATCAGGTCGGCCGCGCTGGCCTCGGCGCCGGGCTTGAGCGTCACGAACGCGCACGGCGTCTCACCCCATTTCACGTCCGGCCGGGCCACCACGGCGGCCTCCAGCACGGCGGGGTGGCGGTACAGCACGCTCTCCACCTCGATCGTGGAGATGTTCTCGCCGCCGCTGATGATGATGTCCTTCGCCCGGTCGC
>CAXTBW010000074.1:0-23263 GCA_964242925.1 uncultured Acetobacteraceae bacterium | reverse complement strand
GCAAGCTGGAGATGTATAGCCAGAACGACCCGGACGCCTACGGCTTCTCCGGTGGTTTGAACCGCGCCAACCAGGGCATCCTCGAGTTCGTCGAGATGTTCAAGGCGCCCATCAAGATGCTGCACCCGCTGCTGACGGCGACGCAGGAAGGCAACTACCTGGGCACCGAGAACATCGGCGCCATCCCGTTCCAGGGCATCCTGCTGGCGCACTCCAACGAGGCGGAATGGCAGAGCTTCCGGAACAACCGCACCAACGAGGCGTTCCTGGACCGGGTGTCGGTCGTCAAGGTGCCCTACTGCCTTCGCGTCACCGAGGAGAGCAAGATCTACGAGAAGCTGATCAGCGGCTCGGCCTTGGCGGAGGCGCCCTGCGCGCCGCATACGTTGGAGATGCTGGCGCGCTTCGCCGTGCTGTCCCGCCTCAAGGCGCACGCCAACTCGCGTCCGTTCGCCAAGATGCGGGTCTATGACGGCGAGAACATCCGCGAGACCGACCCCAAGGTCCGCACCATGCAGGAGTACCGCGACACCGCCGGCGTGGACGAGGGCATGGACGGCATATCCACCCGGTTCGCCTACAAGGTGCTGTCGGCCACGTTCAACCACGCCTCCACCGAGGTCGCCGCCGACCCGGTGCATCTGATGTACGTGCTGGAGCAGGCGATTCGCCGCGAGCAATTCCCGTCCGAGACCGAGCAGGCTTATCTCGCGACCATCAAGTCCGAGCTTGCGACCCGTTATGCGGAGTTCATCGGCAAGGAGATCCAGAAGGCGTACCTGGAGAGTTACGGCGATTACGGCCAGAACCTGTTCGACCGGTATCTGGACTACGCCGACGCCTGGATCGAGGATCAGGACTTCAAGGATCCGGACACCGGACAGATGCTCAACCGCGAGTCGCTGAACGGCGAGCTGACCAAGATCGAGAAGCCGGCCGGCATCGCCAACCCGAAGGATTTCCGCAACGAGGTGGTGAAATTCGCCCTGCGCAGCCGCGCCGCCAACTCCGGTCGCAATCCGTCCTGGACATCCTACGAGAAAATCCGCGAGGTGATCGAGAAGCGGATGTTCAGCCAGGTGGAGGATTTGTTGCCGGTCATCAGCTTCGGCTCCAAGAAGGACGGCGAGACGGAGAAGAAGCACCACGATTTCGTTGAGCGCATGGTGTCGCGCGGCTACACTGAACGGCAGGTCCGTCGGTTGGTCGAGTGGTACATGCGGGTCAAGCAGTCGGCCTGAGCGAGCGCATTTGGACATCATAGACCGGCGGCCCAATCCTCACGGCAAAAACCTCGAGAACCGTCAGCGCGTGCTGTTGCGCGCTCGCGGCGCCATCGCCCGCGCGGCCCGCACCGCAATCGACTCGGGCACTCTGCGGGAGACTGGAAAGGGCGAGACGGTCACCATCCCCGCAGACGTGCTGAACGAGCCGTCGTTCCACACGGTGTTCAGCAGCGGCGAGCGGCAGGTCGTGCTGTCCGGCAACAAGGAATTCAGCACCGGCGACCGGCTGAAACGCCCACCCGGCGGCGGCGGCCAGGGCGGCCCCGGCGCTGGCCAGGGCAGCGGCGAAGGCGAAGACGGCTTCCGCTTCGTGCTCACCCGCGACGAGTTCCTGGACCTGTTCTTCGAAGACCTGGAACTGCCCGACCTGGTGAAGAACCAGGTGGCCGCCACCGAGACCAGCGCCCCTGCCCGCGCCGGCATCAGCGTGGACGGCAACCCTTCGCAGATCGACATGTCGCGCACCATGCGCCAGTCCATGGCCCGCCGCATCGGCCTGCGCCGGCCCAAGACGCCGGAAGTGCGCGAGCTGGAGGAGCAGGTCGCCGCATTGGAGGCGAGCGGCGGCGAGGCGGACCTGCTTCGGATGCTGCGGGCGGAGCTGGAGCTGGCGCTGCGACGCCTCGCCCGCGTGCCGTGGGTCGACCCGATCGACATGCGCTACCGGCGGTTCAGCCCGGCGCCCAAACCGACCGCGCGCGCCGTGATGTTCTGCCTGATGGACGTGTCCGGCTCGATGTCCGAGAGCATGAAGGATCTGGCGAAGCGGTTCTTCCTGCTGCTGCACGTCTTCCTCGGGCGCCGCTACAAGCGCGTGGACCTGGTGTTCATCCGCCACACCGAGGTGGCCGAGGAAGTCCCGGAGGAGGTGTTCTTCACCGACCCGCGCACCGGCGGCACCGTCGTGTCCACCGCGCTGGAGGAACTGCTGCGCATCCAACGCGACCGCTACCCCGTCACGTCCTGGAACATCTACGCCGCCCAGGCGTCCGACGGCGACAACTCCAGCGGAGACAGCCGCCGCGCCGCCGCCCTCCTGGAGGAGGACATCCTGCCGCTTGTCCAGCATTTCGCCTACATCGAGGTCTCGCTGTCCGCCGCCGTAATCCGCGGCGAGACCGACCTCTGGCGCGGCTACGCCCCATTGGCCGAGCGCGCGCCCAAGCTCGCGATGCGCCGGGTGGCGGAGCGCAAGGACATCTTCCCGGTGTTCCGCGACCTGTTCGCCCGGAAGAATTCCGCCTGATGCTGTATCAGGGAACGGACTGGAACTTCGATATCCTGCGTCGCAGCTACGACGCGATCGAGGCCATCGCAACCGACGAGCTGGGCCTGGAGTTGTATCCCAACCGCATCGAGGTCATCACGTCCGAGCAGATGCTCGACGTCTACACCGCGCACGGCATGCCGCTCAGCTACCGGCACTGGTCCTACGGCAAACGGTTCCTGCAGCACGAGCACAGCTACCGCAAAGGCTACACCAGCCTGGCTTACGAGGTGGTGATCAACTCCAGCCCGTGCATCTCCTACCTCATGGAGGAGAACACGGCGACCATGCAGGCGCTGGTGATCGCGCACGCGGCGTTCGGCCACAACCACTTCTTCCGCAACAACCACCTGTTCCGGCAATGGACCGAAGCCTCGGCCATCCTGGACTATCTCGGCTTCGCCCGCACCTACGTGTCCGAGTGCGAGGACCGGCACGGCGTGGCCGCGGTCGAGCGCATACTGGACGCCGCGCACAGCCTGTCGCGCCACGGCGTGCATCGCCACGGCGGCACCCGCCCGCTGAACCTCAAGGCCGAACAGAAGCGCGAGGACGAGCGGCGCGACTACGACGAGGCCGTGTTCAACGACCTCTGGCGGACCCTGCCCGACAAGAAGCCCGTCACCCAGGCCGCGGACACGCTCAGCGAGCGCCGGCGCCGGCTCGGGCTGCCCGAGGAGAACCTGCTCTACTTCCTCGAGAAGTCCTCGCCCCGGCTGCAGCATTGGGAGCGCGAGATCATCCGCATCGTGCGGCTGATCGCGCAGTACTTCTACCCGCAGCCGCAGTGCAAGGTGATGAACGAGGGCTGCGCCACCTGGACGCACCAACGCATCATGAGCCGGTTGCACGAGACCGGGCAGATCGACGACGCCGCGTTCCTGGAAGTGTTGCACTCGACCAGCAACGTCATCATGCAGCCCGGCTTCGACCACCCGGCCGGCGGACCCGGCTTCAACCCGTACGCGCTGGGCTACGCCATGATGACCGACATCGCGCGCATCTGCGACGAGCCGACCAAGGAGGACCGCGCCTGGTTCAGCGACTGGGCCGGCAACGGCGACGCCATCGGCACGCTGCGGCACGCCTGGGCCAACTACCGCGACGAGAGCTTCGTGCTGCAATTCCTCTCGCCCAAGGTGATGCGCGACTTCCGCATGTTCCGCCTGATGGACGACACGCGCGAGTCGACCTTGCTGGTGGACGCGATCCACGACGACGAGGGCTACCGCGGCATCCGCCGCAGCCTGGCGCGCAGCTACGACCCCGGCCTGAACGACGCCGACATCCAGGTGGTGGACGTGGACTTGGCAGGCGACCGGCGCCTGATGCTGGAGCATCGCACCCAGCCCGGCCGGTTGCTGTCGGCCTCGGACGCGAAGCTGACGCTGCAATACCTGGCCCGGCTATGGGGCTACGAGGTGCGCCTGCAGGAAGTGGACACGGCCACCGAGGCCGTGCTGGCGACCCACACCGCTTCCGCGCCGGAGCGCAGCTGAGGCTTCGGAGTGGCGTGTCGCTGTTCAAGCCCATAACGGACCGTCGTCATGCCAGGGCTCGACGCTGGCATCCACGGGGCTTGGTCGAAGACGTCGCGCCTCGTTTGCGCTTTGAAACCACGATAGGGCTGAGCCATTGCGGCTGGGACGCCGTGGATACCATGGTCAAGCCCTGGCATGACGATGCTGGGCCAACTCTTGTTACGCGACCAAACAGGGTAAGACCGTGCCGGACAGCCGCGGCTTGCCCGGGCATTACAGTCCTATGGGTGGGTTCACGCAACCTCCGCCAGCATCGCCGCTTCCGGCGCCGTCCGGCCGCGGATCATGTCGGCAGCCTTCTCCGCGATCATCATCGTCGAGGCGTAGGTGTTGGCGGATGGCATGCTCGGCATGATTGACGCGTCCACCACGCGCAGCCCCTGCATCCCGTGCACTTGCAGTTGGTCGTCCACCACCGTGCTCGGGTCGCTGACCGGCCCCATGCGGGCGGTGCCGATCACGTGCCACACCGTCCCGCCATATTGCCGGGCGTAACTCAGCAGCTCGTCGTCGGTCTGCACATCGGCGCCCGGCAGCGTCTCGGAGTCGTAGTAACGGGCTAATTCCGGCGTGCCGAGCAGGCGCCGAGCCAACCGCATGCCGCCGACGATGGCGCGCTGGTCGGTTGGGTGCTTCAGGTAGTTCGGCTGGATCACCGGGTCGACGAACACGTCGCGGGAGCGGGCGCGCACGTGCCCGGTGCTCTCGGGCCGATGCTGCCACACGCCGCAACTCATGCCGGGAAAGTCGTCCAGCAGCCCAACGAAACCTTCCTTGTAGCTGGCCGGGCTGAACACGACCTGCAGGTCCGCGCCGCTGACCGTCGGGTCCGACTTCCAGAACGCGTACATCAGGGAGGGGCTGAGCGCGAGCACGCTGCCGCGTCCGGTGGCCCAGCGCGCGACCTGGCCGACCAGGCGATGGCCGCGGGTCAGCTCGTTCATGGTCACGGCGTTCTTGGCGCGCGCCACGACGCGGATCGAGTAATGGTCGCGGTAGTTCTCGCCGACCGCCGCCAGCTCGTGCACGACGGGCACGCCGAGCTCCGCCAGCAGCGCCGCCGGGCCGACGCCCGACACCTGCAGCAGCCGCGGCGTGTTGATCGTGCCGCAGCTGACGATCACCTCGCGCCGGGCGCGCACCTCCCGCGTGCTGCGGTCGCCCTCGTTGATGTAGCGCACGCCGGTCGCGCGCTTGCCCTCGAACAGGATGGCGCTGGCCCGCGCGTGGGTGCGGATATCCAGCCGCCCGGTCTTGCGCGCCGGCAGCAGCAGCATGCGCGCGGCGCTGCGCCGCCGGCCGCGATGGATGGCGCGCTGGAAGTAGCCAACGCCGGGCTGCGACGCGCCGTTGTAGTCGGGGTTGCGCGGGATGCCGAGGCCGACCGCGCCCTCCAGGAACGCCTCGCAGATCGGGTGCGACCAGTCGAAATCGGTGACGGGGATAGCGCCGTCGCGGCCGTGATAGGCGTCGTCCCCTTTCCCCAGCAGGCGCTGCGTGCGCTTGAAGTAGGGCAGCACGTCGGCGTAGCCCCAGCCGCGGTTACCGCGCTGCGCCCAGCTGTTGAAGTCGGCGGCCTGGCCGCGGTTGTAGACCATGCCGTTGATGGAGCTGGAGCCGCCGATGGTGCGCCCGACCGGTACGGGCACCGCGCGGCCGTTGGTCAGCGGCGAGGGCTCGGTCTTGAACTGCCAGGTGTAGGCCTCGTTATACATCACCTTGATGAACCCGGCCGGGATGTGAATCCACGGATTGCGGTCCGGCGGCCCCGCCTCCAGCACGCAGACGGTGACCCCGGGGTCCTCCACCAGGCGCGCCGCCAGCACCGACCCGGCGGCGCCGCTGCCGACGACGATGTAGTCGTACTCCGCCGCGACCGGGTTGCGCGCGCCCGCCTTGAGCGTCATGGCGCTAGGCCAAATTGATAGCCGGGGCGGCGGCCCCGCGCGGGATTGGTCGACTGTCGGTGGTCATGGCGATATCCCCTTGGCGACGGGCCAAGCCGCCGACTTGTTTCAGCAGACTGCGCCATACCGCGCGCGCCTGGTCAACATGCGGGCATAAGCCTTTTCCCATTGGCGGGAAGCCAATCTCACTTGGCCCAATCATCGCCCACCTCGTCATGCCCGGGCTTGACCCTGGTACCCACGGCATCCCGGTCGCGATTAGGCATCGCGATCGTGGCTCGAAAGCGCCGATGAGGCGCTACGCCATCGATCGCGCCCCGTGGATGCCAGGTCAGGTCCTGGCATGACGACCGTGAAACAAGCGATTCCACTTGCGCTCCCGCCCGAGTTGCGCAACGAATACGGTATTCCGTATTCGGAGTTTGCATTGGAACCGCTCGCCGTCTCCCCCGTCCTGGTGGACCAGGTCTACCGCAGCCTGCTGGGCGCCATCGCCGACCGCACGTTGCAGCCGGGGCAGCGCATCCTGCAGGCGGAGCTGGCGACCTCGCTCGGCGTGTCGCGCCAGCCGGTCAGCCACGCGTTGCAGATGCTGAAGCAGCAGGGTTTGGTGCAGGATTCCGGCCGCAAGGGGCTGGAGGTCTCGCCGATCGACCCCGTCGGAATACGCCAGCTTTACGAAGTGCGCGCCGCACTGGACCAATTGGCGGCCCGGCTCGCAGCGGGGCGGGCGGCGGGCGGCTTGTTGCCGGCCGTGCTGTTGCAGGCTCTGCGGGGCGCGCTGGCGACGGGCGCCGCGCTCGGACCGCGGGCCACGCTGGCTCGGTTGGTGCAGGCGGACGTGGACTTCCACCAGGCGCTCTACGCGCTGTCCGCCAACCCGGCGATCCCCGAGACGATCGCCTCCCAGTGGCCGCACATGCGCCGCTCCATGGGGGCCGTGCTGCAGACCGACAGTTACCGCCGCCGCGCCTGGGCCGAACACGCCGAGATCGCGCGGCTCATCCTCGCTGGCGACGCAGAAGCCGCCGCGACCGCCGCCTACGAGCACGCAGACCATGCCGGCCGAGAAACCGAGCAGCGGCTGCAGCGCGAGGCGGCCTAACCCGGGGCATCGACCCCAGCAAGAGGAGACCAAGATGCAGCTGAACAAGCAACAAATGGAGCAGTTCGAAGAAGAGGGCTACTTCTTCATTCCCGAGGCGTTCTCGCCCGAGGAAGTCGGCCTGATGCGCGACGCCGCGGTGGAGATCTTCCGCAGCCCGCGCGAGCAGATCTGGCTCGAGAAGAATGGCGCGCCGCGCACCGCCTTCGCCTGTCACACCTACAACGACGTGTTCCGCACGCTGGCGCATCACCCCCGCCTGGTCGAGCCGGTGATGCAGGTGTTCGGGGAGCCCTGCTACGTGCACCAGTTCAAGGTGAACGCGAAGGCGGCCTTCACCGGCGACGTCTGGCAGTGGCACCAGGACTACGCGACCTGGAAGAACGACGACGGCATGCCGGAGCCGCGCGCGATGAACATCTCGGTGTTCCTCGACGACGTGCTGCCGATCAACGGCCCGCTGATGCTGGTGCCGAAGTCGCACCACTCCGGGTATGTCGAAGCCGGGCACGACACCAGCACGACGGCCTACCCGCTGTGGACGCTGGACAACGACCGGGTGGCGGCGCTGGTGGAGAAGGGCGGCATCGTGGCGCCGACCGGCAAGGCGGGCGGGCTGCTGATGTTCAGCGGCAACCTGGTGCACGGTTCGTCCGGCAACATCACGCCGTATCCGCGCAAGATCGTCTACCTGACCCTGTCGGCGGTCTCGAACCACATCCGCAAGCCGACCCGGCCCGAGTGGATCGCGCACACCGACTTCACCCCGATCGTCCCCGTCGCCGACGACGCGCTGTCCACCTACGGGCAGTCGCACCGCATCGCCGCGGAGTAAAGGCCCTCTCCCTCTGGGAGAGGGTTGGGTGAGGGTTGGCCGACGCCGCTGCTCTTGGGCGGGAGCCGCCCTCACCCCGGCGCTTGTCGTTGCGCTCCGCCTAAGCAAATAATGCAGCAACGATAATCGGGGGACGACCATGGCACTCACTCGGCGACTGCTAACGGGCGGCGCTGCGGCGGGAGCGCTGACGCTCGGCGCCCGCCGCGGCCGGGCGGAGGCGCGGTTCACGCTCAAATGCGCGTCCGACGTGCCGTTCTCGCACTCGCTGACAATCCGCATGAAGCAAGCGTCGGAGCGCGTCGCCGCGGAGACCAATGGCCAGGTCGATTTGCAGTTGTTCCCCAACAACCAGCTCGGCTCCGACACCGACATGCTCAGCCAGCTTCGTTCCGGCGCGCTGGAGATGCTTTGGCTGGCGGGCAACATCCTGGCCACGCTCACCCCGGCCGCGTCGCTGAACAGCGTCGGTTTCGCATTCAACGATTACCCGACCGTGTGGAAGGCGATGGACGGGCCAGTCGGCGCCTATATCCGCGAACAAATCAACAAGTCCGGCCTCGTCGTGATGGATCGCATCTGGGACAACGGGTTCCGCAACATCACCACCCGCAACAGGCCAATCGTCACGCCGGACGACCTGACCGACATGAAGCTGCGCGTGCCGGTCAGCCCGATTCTGCTGTCCATCTTCAAGTCGCTCGGCGCGTCTCCCACGTCGATCAATTTCAGCGAGCTGTACTCCGCGTTGCAGACCCGCATCGTGGACGGGCAGGAGAACGCGCTGACGCTGATCTGGACCGCCAAGCTGTTCGAGGTGCAGAAATACTGCTCGTTCACCCGGCATTCCTGGGACGGCTACTGGGCGCTGGCGAACCGGCGCGCCTGGGGCGCCATGCCAGCGGACGTGTCCGCCGTCGTCGCCAAGCACCTGAACCAGGCGGCGCTCGACCAGCGCGAGGATAGCGTGAAGCTGGACGCGAGCCTGCAGGCCGACCTGACCAAGGCGGGCATGGTGTTCAACGAGACCGACACCGCCGCCTTCCGCGACAAGCTGCGCCGCTCCGGCTTCTACACGGAATGGCGCGGCAAGTTCGGCGAGGCGGCATGGGCGAAGCTGGAAGAGGTGACGGGCAAGCTGGCCGCGTGAACGACGCCTGTTCGGCATTCCCGGGCTTGACCCGGGCGCCCACACCTTGCCGACGCAAAGGTCAGGCAGTTACGGCATCATTGAAACCAACACGATCGCTGGCGACTGCCTCGCCGATGCCGGATAGGCCGCCCGTCACCGGGCGATCGTGCCGTCCAGCCTCATAGCGACGAGCCGACCGCCGCTTCCAAGGTGGACCAGGCCTCGTCGCCGAACTTGCCCTTCCACTCGGCATAGAATCCGGCCTTGCGCAGCGCGTCGCGGAAGGCTGCCGGCTGGACCTCGTTGAACGCCAGCCCGTGGCTTTCCAGCGTGGCGCGCACGCCGATGTTCAACTTCACCAGGTCGGCGCGTTCCTCCAGCGCGGCGCGGCTCATCTCCTTCGCGCACACCGCCTGCATGTCCGCCGGCAGCGCCCGCCAGGCGCGCGCGTTGGCCAGCAGCCAGAAGCCGTCCCACATGTGGTTGGTCATCGAGCAGTATTTCTGCACCTCGTACAGCTTCGCCGTCTCGAGCAGCGACAACGGATTTTCCTGTCCGTCGGCGATCTTGGTCTGCAGCGCCGAATAGACCTCGCTGAAGTTGATCGACGTGGGCGAAGCGCCGAAGCCACGGAACATGGACGTCCAAAGCGCGCTGGGCGGCACGCGGATCTTCATTCCCGCCAAGTCTGCAGGCGCCGCGATCGGCTTCACGCTGGAGGTGATCTGGCGGAAGCCGTTATCGAACGGGTGCTCGAACGCCACCAGGCCGCGCTTGTCGATCTCCGCCCGCACCAGCTTGCCCACCGCGCCGTCCATGGCGGCGAACGCCTGGTCGGTGTCCTTGAACGCGAAACCCACGCCGTTGATGGCGGCCAGCGGCACCAGCGTGGACAGGATCACGCCCGACAGCGTGAAGAACTCCAGCGCGCCGGACCGCACCTGGCTCAGCATGTCGGTGTCCGTGCCCAATTGGCTGTTGGGAAACAGCGACAGCTCGAGCCGGCCGCCGGTCGCCTCCTTGATGCGCGCATGCGCCTCGGTCGCGCGGGCGTTCAACGGATGGGTGAGCGGCAGATTGGTCGCCATCTTGTAGGTGAACTCCGCCGCGTGGGCGGGCCGGGTGCGGATCGCCGCGAGCGGCAGTGCGGTGGCGGTCGCAAGCAGGCGGCGACGGGTGGCGAGCATGGCGGTTCCCATTCTTGGACGGCGTTTGGTGGCCTGAATGCACGGATTCCGAACGGTTGGGAACACCTAGGCGAGGCTGGGCGACGCTGGCCATTCCGCGCCGGCGGCATTATCGTCGAGGCGTCATCGAGGGAGGACGAGAATGCTCGACGCAGTCGACACCCGCGTTTCCATCTACCAGCCGGAGCAGGCCGGGCTGGTGTTTCCAGAAATCCCGAAGTTCGGCTCGTTCGCCGAGGAGCGCACCTACCGCAAGCAGCACCTGGTCGCCGCCACGCGCGCGTTCGGCATGCACGGCTTCGACTACGGGTTCGCCGGGCATCTGACGGTGCGCGACCCAGAGCATCCGGAGCTGTATTGGACGAACCCGATGTGCGTGCATTTCTCGCAGGTCAAGATGAGCAACCTCATCCTGGCCGACCATGACGGCCGGGTGGTGGAGGGGCGGCACGCGATCAACCGCGCCGGCTTCGTGCTGCACGCCGCGGTGCACGAGGAGCATCCGGAGGTGATGGCGATGTGCCACGCGCACACGACCTACGGCACGGCATGGTGCAGCACGGGGCGCGAGCTGGAGATGCTGAGCCAGGACGCCGCGTGCTTCTACAAGAACCACGCGGTGATCGGCGCCTCGGCCGGCGCGGTGGCGGTGGAGCGGGAGAGCGGGCTGTCGGTGGCGGCGCAGATCGGGCTGAACCGCGCGATCCTGCATCAGAACCACGGGCTGCTGACGTCCAGCCAGCACAGCATCGACGACGCCGCGTGGTGGTTCATCGCGCTGGAGCGGTGTTGCCAGGTTCAGCTGGCGGTCGCTGCGTCGGGCATGAAGCCGCAACTGCTGTCGGACACGACGGCGCAGTACAGCCGCGAGCATGTCGGCAACGACTTCATCGGGTGGCTGCATTTTCAGACGATCTACGACCAGATCGCCGCGACCCAGCCGGACATGTTCGAGTAGGCTGCGCCTTCCCTTCTCCCTGTCCCGCCTGCGGGAGAGGGTCGGGGCGAGGGGTTGGCGCGACGGAAGATCGCCGGGTGGCAAGCCCCCTCACCCAACCCTCTCCCGCAAGCGGGAGAGGGCTTCTTGTCGCTAGAGGAAGCCCGTCGATATCCAGGGCACGAAGATCACCAACAGCAGCCCCAACAACAGCGCCGTCATATAGCCGATCAGCGGGCGGATGCCCGCATCCGGGCTCACTCGGCTGATCGCGCACGCCGAGTAGTAGCCGACCCCGAACGGCGGCGCGAACAACCCGAGCCCCATGGAGAGCACCACCACCATCGCGTAGTGCACCTCATTCACGCCCACGGAACGGGCGATTGGGAACAGCAGCGGGCCGAACAGCACGATCGCGGGGATGCCTTCCAGCACCGAGCCGAGCACGATGAACGCGACGGCGGATATCAGCAGGAAGCCGGTCGAACCGCCGGGCATCGCCCGCATCGCCTCCGCCAGCGCCACCGAGAAACCGGATTGGGTGAGCGCCCACGCCATCCCGGTCGCCGCGCCGATGATCAGCAGGATGGCGCCGGACAGCGACGCCGTGGTCACCAGCATCGGATACAACCGCCGCCAGTCGAACTGCCGATACACCACCAGGCCGACCACCATGGCGTAGACGATGCCGATGGTCGACACCTCCGTCGCGGTCGCAACGCCCCTCACCACCGCCGCACGGATGATCACCGGGAGCGCCAGCGAGGGCAGCGCCACCAGCAGACTGCGCCCGATCACGGCGACCTTGGCGCGGGTGACCCCCTGCAAATCCTCGCCGCGGTAGCGCCACCACACCAGCCCGCACAGCATCGCGCCCAGCACCACCGCCGGCAGCAACCCGCCGGTGAACAGCGCCGAGATCGACACGCCGGTCACCGAGCCGATGGTGATCAGCACCAGGCTTGGCGGCACTGTTTCCGTTTGCGCCCCGGTCGCGGCCAGCAGCGCCACCAGATCGCCCTGCTTGGCCCCGCGCGCGATCATGCCGGGGAACAGCACGGGCGCCACCGCCGCCATGTCCGCCGCCTTGGACCCGGAGATGCCGGAGACAAGATACATCGCGCCCACCAGCACGTAGTGCAGCCCACCCTTCACGTGGCCCAGCAGAGTGGACAGAAAGCCGACCATCGCCCGCGCCATTCCGGTCATCTCGATCAACAGTCCCAGGAACACGAAGAGCGGGATGGCGAGCAGGATCATGTGGCTCATGCCCTCGTCCAACCGGCCCACCACCACCGACACCGGCGCGTGCGTGGTGAGCGCGATATACGCAAAGGTCGACAGCCCGAACGCGAACGCGATCGGCACGCCGGAGAACACGAACGCGCCCACGCCGATCACGAAGAACAGCACCAAATTGTAGTTGCCCAGCGTCCGCAGCGTCGGTTCCGCCAACATCAGCGCGCCGGCGAACAGCAGGCCCCCCACCAGCGCGGCCACGATCGTGCGCCAGCCGCCATACTCCACCAGGCGCAGCACGGAGGTGACCAGCATGAGTGCGAACCCGGTCGGCAGCGCCGCCGCGCGCCACGAGTTGGCGATGCCCAGCGACGGCATCTCGACGAACGCCTCGTCGCTGGCGAAGTCCCACGACGGCGACAGCATCAACGCGACGAAGGCGAGGCCGCCGACAATGGCCACCACCTCCAACACCGCGGCCGTGCGCGGCCGGCACATCGTCACGATCGCCGTCATCCGCATGTGCTCGGCCCGGCGCAGCGCGATCACCGCGCCGAACATGGCCAGCCAGATGAACAGCATGCCAGCCAACTCGTCCGTCCACACCAGCGGGCTGTGAAAGACGTAGCGGCTGACCACGCCGCCGCCCAGCACGAGGATTTCGGCCACAACCAGAGCCGCCGCGATCGCCTCCACCGTCGCGGCGAGCGCGCGGTCCAACCGGTGCACCAGCCGCATGGACCCGGACCGGTTCAGGACGATGTCGGTCGCGCTCATCCGAGCGGTCCGGACACGGATTGCAGGCGGCTCCATGCCTCCTCTCCGAAGTTCTTGCGCCATTGCTGGTAGAACCCGCTATTCGCCAGCTTGTCGCGGAACCCCGCGCGGTCGGGCCGGCTGAAGGTCATGCCCTCCTGCTTCAGCGTCGCCTCCGCCGCGGCCGCGTAGTCCGCCATCGCCCTGCGCTGCTTCACGGCGCCCTCGTTCAGCGCGCCGGACACCGTCTCCTGCAGGTCGGCCGGCAATTGGGCCCAGGCCCGGCGGTTGATCAGCAGCCAGAACCCCTCCCACATGTGGCTGGTCAGCGCGCAGCTTTTCTGCACCTCGTAGAACTTGAAGAACTGGATGTTCGGCAGCGGGTTCTCCTGCGCGTCGAACACCTTGGTCTGCAACGCCGAGTAGAGTTCGTTCACGTTGGCGCTGACCGGGGAGGCGCCCAGCGCGTTCCACATCGAGGTGTAGATCGTCGACACGGGGACCCGAATCTTCAGCCCGGCGACGTCTGAAATGGACTCGATCGGCTTGCCGCTGGTGGTCATCTGGCGGAACCCGTTGTCCCAGATCTTGTCCAGCGTGACGAGCCCCGTCTTGCCGATCTGCTCGCGCACCAACGCCCCGAGGCTGCCGTCCATCGCCTTCCACACCTGGTCATAATCGGCGAAGGCGAAGCCTACGTTGTTGATCGAGGCGACAGGCACGTAGGTGGACAGGACGCCGGTGCCGAGCAGGAACATCTCCAGCGCGCCCGACCGCAATTGGGACAGCATGTCGGTGTCGCTGCCCAGCTGGTTGTTCGGGAAGAACTGGATGTCCACCCGGCCGTGCGTCAGCTCCCGCACCCGGTCGCACGCGGCCTTGGCCGCCACCGAGCCGGGGTGGTCCGCCGGCCAGTCCACGCCCAGCTTCATGCCGAACTCGGCCGCGCTCGCCCGGCGCGGCAGCGACCCGGCGGCCGCGACGGCCAGGCCAGCCCCCAATACGGCGCGGCGATGGATGATCGTCATGGAAGCCCCCCTCCCCCGGCCCCCGTCTTGCGCGACGGCTCAGGAAGCGCGCTTGTACTGCGCCTCGGCGCCGACGTCACTGCGGAAAGCGGCTTCCATCTCGCGCCGGAACCGGATGGCGGCGTTGCCCTCGTCGAACGCCACGTCCTCCCAGCGCACCGGCTGCCCGGACGCCACGGCGCTGTTCAGCACCAGGTTGTGCGCCAACCCGATCGGCAGGCCGCCCGCCGCCAGCGAAGCCTGCGCCGGCATCAGCTTGCCGTAGACCATGTAGCCGCCCTCGCCATCCAGCCGCTCGCCAGGCGCCAGGTCGCGCTTGGCCGTCGCCACCACGTCGCCGGCGAACCCGCGGGTGGCGCCGGTCGCCTCGCCGCGCAGCATGATGCTGGCGATGGAGAAGCCCAGCTCGAGCCCGATCAGATGGTACGGCTTGTACATGGCGCTGTAGCGGCCGCTTGAGTCCGTCTTCAGCCCGTATTGCGCGAAGCATTGGCGCACGTACTCCGAGGGCGCCTCGAACGTCGCGTACACGCCCCAGCGCAGGTCCCGGAACACCGGGCGTCCGTCCCGCTCGATGGAGGACACGACCTCGACCGTGCCCTTGTGCGGCAGGATGCCGCCGTCGGCGCGCGGGCGCAGCAACTCCGGCAGGTCGTCCACCCCGCAGGCCGGGAAGGCCAGGCCGTCCACCGCCGGGGTCAGCCCGCAGGCATTGGACACGGCGGCCATCTCCAGGGCGGACTTCGTGCCGTCGAGGAAGGAGTTGAACATCTGCGCGTTGAAGTCGCCGCCCGCGACCTGCTGCTCGGTGAACCCGTAATGACCCCAGACCGTCTCCGGCGTTGAGGCGTGGTAGACCGGCAGGTACTTGGTGCCCTTGCCCGCGCAAATCACCTCCAGCCCGGCTGTGCGCGCCCAGTCGACGATCTCGGCGATCAGCGCCGGCTGGTCGCCATAAGCGAAGGAGTAGATGATCCCCGCCTCCGCCGCGCGCCGGGCCAGCAAGGGGCCGGCCAGCGCATCCGCCTCCACGTTGACCATTACGATGTGGCGCTTGTGCTTGCAGCACAGCAGGGCATGGCGGATGCCGGCGGCCGGGTTCCCCGTGGCCTCGACGATCACGTCCATGCCCTCGGCGGAGATCAGCGCCTCCGCATCGTCGGTGACGAAGGTCGTGCCATCCCGGCGCGCGCCGGCGAACGAGGTGGCGGCGGTGCGCTCCGCGGTCCAGCCGACCCGGGCGGTGCTGGCCTTGGCGCGGGCGACGTCCAGGTCGGCGATGCCCATGACGTGCATGCCGGGCGTGCGCGCCCCCTGGGACAGGAACATGGAGCCGAACTTGCCGGCGCCGATGACGCCGATGCGGATGGGTTTGCCGGCCTCGGCGAGGGCGGCGAGCTTCTGGGACAGACTCATGACGGCCTCCGGACGTTGCGCGGCTGTTCTACCGGCTTGGAGGGAGCGTCTACGATCCGCGAAGTCGCGGCAAGCTTTACGAGCAAGGGCTTTGGTCCGCGGGTCCAGTTGACAGAGAAGCGGCGAAGGAGCGCCCGATGCGCCCGCGCCCGCCCGACACGGACCGCGCAGATCGACTACAGTCCGCTCGGCGCCCCGGAGCCGGCGACGCGGGTTTGACAGCCGCATCCGCCATCATCATATCAGCCGTTAGACCAGGGGTTCGCAGCGTCATGGCCATGGCCGCCACCGAGATCGAAGCGATGATCCGCGCCGCCCTGCCAGATGCGCGCATCTCCGTCGAGGATCTCGCTGGCGATGGCGACCACTACGCCGCGACTGTCACCAGCGAGGCATTCCGAGGCCTCTCGCGGGTGAAGCAGCACCAACTCGTCTATGCCGCCCTGCGCGGCCGAATGGGTGGCGAGCTGCACGCCTTGGCCTTGCAGACCTCTGCCCCCGAACCGGAGACCACACGATGAGCGACGCCGACACCGCGACCCAGCGCATCCAGAAGGACATCACCGAAAACCGCGTGATGCTGTTCATGAAGGGCAACGCCCTGTTCCCGCAGTGCGGCTTCTCCGCCCGGGTGGTGCAGATCCTGAGCCATCTCGGCGTGCCGTTCCACACCGCCAACGTGCTGGAGGACCCCGCCCTGCGCGACGGGATCAAGCAATTCTCGCAGTGGCCGACCATTCCCCAGCTGTATGTCGACGGCGAGTTCGTCGGCGGCTGCGACATCGTGACCGAGATGTTCCAATCGGGCGAGCTCGAGACGCTGCTGACCGAGAAGGGCGTGCCGCACCAGGCTGCCGCCTAACTCCGGCGCCGCCCGAAGCAGGCGGGTCGCCGGGTCCGCCCGGCGAGGAGCGCGATCCACCGCCGAAGTGGCGCCGCCTGCGTTGAAGGAGCCGACTGAATGACCTACGATTTCGACCTCTTCGTCATTGGCGGAGGGTCTGGCGGGGTGCGTTGCGCCCGCATGGCGGCCGCGCACGGCGCCCGGGTGGCAATCACGGAGAGCACGCACTGGGGCGGCACTTGCGTGAACGTCGGCTGCGTGCCGAAGAAGCTGATGGTGATGGCCGCCGATTACGGCATCGCCGCCGACGACAGCCGCGGCTTCGGCTGGGACACGCATCGCGGAACCCACGACTGGGCCGGCTTCATCGCCGCCAAGAACGCCGAGATCAGCCGGCTGAACGGCATCTACGTCAACCTGCTGTCCAACTGCACCCGGTTCGACGCGTACGCGACGTTCGTCGACCCGCACACGCTGGACGTCGGCGGCAATCGCGTGACGGCGGAGCGGATCGTGATCGCGGTAGGCGGCCATCCGCTGCGCCCCGACATGCCCGGCTGCGAGCTGGGCATCGTGTCCGACGACGCATTCTTTCTGCCGGCGCTGCCGCGGCGCGTGATGCTGATCGGCGCCGGTTACATCGCGGTCGAGTTCGCCGGCATCTTCGCCGGGCTGGGGGCGGAGGTCGAGCTGGTGTGCCGCCCTCCCCTGCCTTTGCGCGGCTTCGACCACGACCTGCGGGAGGCGCTGGCTGGGGCGCTGACGGCGCAGGGCGTCCGGCTGCATTGCGCCACCGCGCCCGCGAAGGTCGAGCGCGAGGGCGACGAGTATTCGGTGCACCTGATGGACGGGACCGTGCGGCGGACCGACCTGGTGTTCTGGGCCGCAGGTCGCCGGCCGAACACCCGCAAGCTGGGCCTGGAGGCGGCCAGCGTCCGCACGGGGCCGAGCGGGGCGGTGCTGGTGGACGACCAATTCCAGACCAACCAGCCGAATATCTTCGCCATCGGCGACGTGTCGGACCGGCTGAACCTGACCCCTGTTGCGATCGCCGAGGGTCACATGCTGGCCGACCGTCTGTTCGGCCCTAGCGGTCGCAGCTGGAACATGGACCAGGTCGCCACCGCCGTGTTCAGCCATCCCCCGATGGCCACCTGCGGCCTGACGGAGGAGGCGGCGGCCGCGCGCTACCCGGTCGACATCTACATGACGCAGTTCACCCCGATGCGGCATCTGTTCACCGGTCGCAAGGTGAAGACGCTGATGAAGCTGGTGGTGGAGCAGTCCACCCAGCGCGTGGTCGGCGCGCACATGCTGGGCGACGACTCTCCGGAGATGATGCAGGGCATCGCGGTGGCGATGACGGCGGGCGCCACGAAGGCCGACTTCGACCGAACGATCGGCATTCATCCGACAGGGGCGGAGGAATGGGTCACGATGCGGACGCGCACCCGGGAGGCCGGGGTCACGGCGAAAGCGGCGGAGTGATGGTGCGGCGACGCGATGCCGCCATGACCAAGGCGGAGTAGCGCCCCAAACCCGTTTTATGTTTAACACGCCTATCATGACATGGTCCCCCGCATCCTGGCGCGCCCACCCCATCCGGCAGCAGCCGTCCTACCCGGACGCGGGTGCGCTGGCGCAGGTCGAGGCGCGGCTGGGCGGCTATCCGCCGCTGGTGTTCGCCGGCGAGGCGCGGCGGCTCAAGACGGCGCTCGCGCAGGCCTCCGAAGGCGGCGCCTTCGTGCTGCAGGGCGGCGACTGCGCGGAAAGCTTCGGCGACTTCAACGCCGTGCTGATCCGCAACACCTTCCAGGTGCTCCTGCAGATGGCGGTGGTGCTCACCTTCGGCGCCAGCCTGCCGGTGGTGAAAATGGGCCGCATCGCCGGGCAATACGCCAAACCGCGCTCGGCCGAGACGGAGACGGTGGACGGGGTCACCCTGCCCTCCTACCGCGGCGACACCATCAACGGTCCGGGATTCACCGAGGCCGACCGCACGCCTGACCCGGCGCGGATGGAGACGGGCTACTTCCAATCCGCCGGCACGCTCAACCTGCTGCGCGCTTTCGCCACCGGCGGCTATGCCGACCTGCACGAGATGCACCGGTGGAACCTGTCTTTCGCCGCCCGCTCGCCGCTTGCCGCCCGTTATGGCGCGCTGGCGGAGCGCATCGAGGAGACGCTTCGCTTCATGGCGGCATGCGGCGTCACCAGCGCCAACACCCGCCAGGTGCACGAGACCGACTTCTACACCAGCCACGAGGCGCTGCTGTTGCCCTACGAGCAGGCGCTGACCCGTGTGGATTCCACCACCGGGCACTGGTACGCGTGTTCGGCGCACTTCCTGTGGATTGGCGACCGCACGCGCCAGCCGGACGGCGCGCATGTCGAGTTCCTGCGCGGGGTGCGCAACCCGATCGGCATCAAGGTCGGCCCGACCACGACCGCCACCGAGCTGCTGCGTCTGATCGACACGCTGAACCCGGCCGACGAGCCCGGCCGCATCACGCTCATCAGCCGCATGGGGGCCCGCAAGGTCGCCGACGCGCTGCCCCCCTTGCTGCGGGCGGTGCGCGCGGAGGGTCGGCGCGTCGTGTGGCTGTGCGACCCGATGCACGGCAACTCGATCAGCACCGCGGCCAACGTGAAGACGCGGTCGTTCGACGACATCGTTGCGGAGTTGCGTGGCTTCTTCGACATCCATGCCGCCGAGGGCAGCTGGGCGGGCGGCGTGCATCTCGAGATGACCGGCCGCGACGTCACCGAGTGCATCGGCGGCGCGCGCCGCTTGACCGAGGCGGACCTGGCCGCGCGCTACGAGACGTTCTGCGACCCGCGGCTGAACGCCGAGCAGTCGTTGGAGCTGGCGTTCCTGCTCGCCGAAGAACTCACAGCCCGCCGCGCACCCGCAAAGCTGCCCGCGGTAGCCGCGCAGTAGACACCGTCAAAGCCTTCTCCCGCTGGGAGAGGGTTGGGTGAGGGGGCCACACGGGTGAACGTTCGCCGTGGAGCCCCTCACCCCGCCCCTCTCCCGTTGGCAGCGGAGAGGCAAGACCTCAGGCCGCTTCGGCGAGCCAGTCCATCGCGGCGTCCACGCCGCCGCGGCCATGCGGGACGCCGTTGATGCGAAGGCTCATCTCCACTGCGCCCAGCGTGCCCAGCACCATCGGCTCGTTCAGGTCGCCCAGATGCCCGATGCGCAGCATCGTGCCGCTCAGCGTGCCCAACCCGCCACCGGTCGACACATTGAAACGGTCCAGCGCGGTCTTGCGCACCGCGTCGGCGTTGAACCCTTCGGGGAATTTCACCGCGGTCACCGAGTCGCTCAGCCGGTCCGGCGTCAGGCAGAACAGCTCCGGTCCGCCCGCGTTGCCGGACCAGCAGCGCACCGCCCGGCGCACCGCCTCCGCCAGGCGATGATGCCGCGCGATCACCGCGTCCAGCCCCTCCGTCTCCAGCAGGCGAACGGATTCGGCCAGGCCGTAGAACAGGCCCGTCGGCACGGTGCCCATGAAGGCGCGGATCGACCGCTTGGCCATCTCCGTCCAGTCGAAATAATGCCGCATGCTGGTGGACGACGCATGCGCCGCCATCGCCTTGGCCGACACCGCGGTGAACGAGAAGCCCGTCGGCAGCATCAGCCCTTTCTGGCTGCCGCCCACCGCCGCATCGATCCCCCAATCGTCGAACCGGAACTCGATCGAGCCGAGCGACGAGATGGTGTCCACCAGCAAAAGCGCGTCCGACCCGGCCGCGTCGATCGCGGCGCGCACCGAGGGAATGTCCAGCGCCATGCCGGTCGACGTCTCGTTGTGCACGCACAGCACGCCGCGCGCCTCCGGGTTGGCCTTCAGCGCCGCCGTGATGGCGCTGTACTCGATGCCGCGGCGCCAGTCGGCGTTGGCGCACACGACCGGGCGCAGGCCGAACTTCACCGCCATGTCGGACCAGCCGGCGCTGAACCACCCGGTTTCGATCACCAGCACCTGGTCGCCGGGCGAGAACAGGTTGACGAGCGTCGCCTCCCACGAGCCGTGGCCTGAGGCGGTGTAGAGGAACACGTCTCCGGTGGTGCGCAGCACGCGCTTGAGCCCGGCGACCGCCTCGGCGAACACGGCGCCGAATTCCGGGTCCATGAAATCGATGGTGGGCCGGTCCATCGCGCGCAGGATGCTGTCCGGGATGTTGGTCGGGCCGGGGTTGGCGAAGAACTGGCGGCCGGTCTTGCGAGGCATTGGTCTGCTCCGGGGAGTGCGCCCCCTTCGTCCTGCGAAACGGGGGCCGGGGTCAAGGTGGGCGATCAAATGGGCGCCGCACGCCGGTTCGAACGGATCCACCGTCCGGACGCCCGTCCCGGCGAAATCGTCCGTGTTGCGCGTCACGACCGCCAGGTCACTTCACCAAAGCGATTGCGGCAATCTGCTTGTCGAGCGCGTGGTCTGGGCTTGGCGCCCTCAAGCGGCCTTACACTTGCGCCGCATCGGCATCGAAGGACAGGAGGTTGTCCGCGAGTTGCTCCAACACGACGGTCAGCGATGCCTCCAGCAGCTTGGCCTGTTTGTCGTCGCCGCGATGCCTTTGTGTTTCTTCCGCGCTTCGCTGACGACGTTCGTGTCAATCAAGTCCACGCGACGCTTCGACCCGCGCGAAACCCTCGTCGGCGCCGACGGCAGGCATCGCCGCGAGGACCTCGACGAAGCTCCGGCGATGGGGGTGCGAGCGCTGCGGCAAGGATATCCCGATGCTCCGCCTCGGCGCTGCGTCCCTGCGAACCGGCCCGCTCCTTCGCCCGAACGACCGCCTCGTCGACGCCGCGCGCCAGGAGATCAGCCATCGCAAACTCTCCCTGACTATAGCGATGACGTCATGGTCGCAGCCGACGGGAGCAAGCGTTCGTTCATTCCCACTCGATCGTCCCGGGCGGCTTGCTGGTGATGTCGTATGTCACGCGGTTGATGCCGCGCACCTCGCCCACGATCCGTCCCGCCACGCGGCCGAGGAACGCCATGTCGAACGGGTAGAACTCCGCCGTCATGCCGTCCGTGCTGGTCACCGCCCGCAGGGCGCAAGCCTGGTCGTAGGTGCGCGCGTCGCCCATCACGCCCACCGTGCGCACCGGCAACAGCACCGCGAAGGCTTGCCAGATCGCGTCGTACAGCCCGGCGGCGCGGATCTCCTCGAGGAAGATCGCGTCGGCATGGCGAAGCGTCTCCAGACCCGACCGGGTGACCGCGCCGGGGATGCGGATGGCCAGGCCGGGACCGGGGAACGGATGACGTCCGACCAGCGCGTCCGGCAGGCCCAGCTCGCGGCCGAGCACGCGGACTTCGTCCTTGAACAGCTCCCGCAGCGGCTCGACCAGCTGCATGCGCATCCGGGCGGGCAAGCCGCCGACGTTGTGGTGGCTTTTGATGGTGACGCTCGGGCCGCCGGTGACGCTCACGCTCTCGATCACGTCCGGGTAGAGCGTGCCCTGCGCCAGGAAGTCGGCGCCGCCCAGCTTGGTCGCCTCTTCCTCGAACACGTCGATGAACAGGCCGCCGATGGTCTTGCGCTTGGTTTCCGGGTCGGTGACGCCGTCCAACGCGTCCAGGAACAGCGCGGACGCGTCGCGATGCACCAGGTGAATGTTGAAGCGGTCGCGGAACATCGCGTCCACCTCCTCCGCCTCGCCGCGGCGCAGCAGCCCGTGGTCGACGAAGATGCAGGTCAGCTGGTCGCCGATCGCCTCGTGCAGCAGCACGGCCGCCACTGACGAATCGACCCCGCCCGACAGGCCGCAGATCACCCGGCCGGTTCCCACTTGGGCCCGGATGCGGGCGATGGCGGCCTGGCGGAACTCGGCCATGCTCCAGCCGCCCTGCAGGCCGGCGACGCCGTGGGTGAAGTTGCGCAGCAGCGCGGCGCCGTGCGGCGTGTGCACCACTTCGGGGTGGAACTGGACGCCGTACATTTGGCGCCCCTCGTCCGCGACCACCGCGAAGGGAGCGCCCTCGCTGGACGCGATGCTGCGGAAGCCCGGCGGCAGACGAGTGACCCGGTCGCCGTGGCTCATCCACACCTGTTCGCGCCCGCCAAGCGTCCAGGCGTCGCCGAACAGCGGGCAGTCGCCGGTGACGGTGATGAACGCGCGGCCGAACTCCTGCACGCCATGCGACTCCACAGCGCCGCCGAGCGCCTGGCACATCAGCTGCTGGCCGTAGCAGATGCCCAGCACGGGGACGCCCATCGTCCACACCGCGTCGGGGGCGCGCGGGCTGGCCGGGTCGGTGACGCTGGCCGGGCCACCTGACAGGATCAGGGCGCGCGGCCGCCACGCCGCGATGCGGTCCGGATCGGCGTTGAACGGCCAGATCTCGCAGTAGACGCCGCTTTCGCGCACCCGCCGCGCGATCAGCTGGGTGACTTGGCTGCCGAAGTCCAGAATGAGGACTCGTTCGGCGTGCAGTGCGGTGTCCGTCATGGCGCTTTCCATCACACCCCGCTTACGCCAGCAAGGCCGAAGCCGCCTACATGCGACACGAACGCGCTGCCGGCTGGAGCACCCGCCAGCCTAGACCGCGCGCCACCCAGGCGTGGCCGGGTCGACCAGCTTGTAGTTGACCGGCCCCATGCCGCAGATGGCGATCACCGCCGGCTCCGGATGGCCGCGGATGACGCCATCGTAGTGCGGCGTGCCCGCCACGCGGCGGACGAAGCTGCCGGCGGTCACGGGCACGCACGCGGCGGGGTCGAAGTCCGCCCCGCTGTTGCACCACCACGTGCCGGACACGACCACGC